>CAZYWX010000033.1:0-13041 GCA_964651285.1 uncultured Methanoculleus sp. | reverse complement strand
TGGTGACGACCTGGTCCGGGATCGCCGGGGCGGGCGTCGGCGTCGCCGCCTGCCTGCCTCAGGCACCGGGCGTGATCCGTGCCGAGTACCCCTCAGAGGAGGACCTCCGGATCGGCGGGGCCCGGGTCTCCCGGGTGCGGATCGTCTCACCCCTCTATGAGAAAGTGACCATCGGGATCGATGACACCGATACCCGCGAGGAGGGTGCCACGTGGGTGCTTGCCCTCAAGTGTGCCGAGGCCTGCACCCTTGAAGGGGTGGAATACCTGGATATGCGCCTTGTGCAACTGAACCCGGCGGTTCCGAAGAAGACGACCAACTGTGTCGGGTCTGCCCTGAACTTCGCGGTCCGCCCGGGAAGGGTCGATGCACTCCTCGATTACGTCCGCGACTTCGTCGAGTCACAGGCGGTCAGCAAGGATACTGGTATCGCCGTCTACCGCGGGATCACGTTTGCCGAAGAGTCATCCTATCTGAAGCGGATCAAGACCGAACTCCTGACGCTTGAGGAGGCCGAGGCCGAGGCCGCACGGTTGGGTGTCCAGTTCATCGACTCAAACGCGCGGAAGGGTCGGATAGGCGCGCTGGGTGCAGTTCTCTGGGGAAACAAGGGTGCCGAGGCGGCAGGTCTCTATGGAGAGACTCTCTGAACCCTACACCATACACTATCCACAGATCGTGGCGGTGGCTGACGAGAGCGGAAAGCACGTAGAACTCATTGAGTTCTTCGACTGCATCGGCGGTGCGATGTGGGTGAAGCGCCATTATGCGCAGAGCCCGCTCGTCCGCTCGGTCCGCACCGTGGGCGCGACCAACCGTTACCTCCTCCGTACCGGCAGCGTCGACCTCGCGCTCGAGGGTTCGGTCTTCCCGGCCGGGATCGCCGCTGTAGCCGTCGATGAGGGCGAGATCGCCATCACCTACCGGGGTCTTGGCGGTGGCGGGGTGGGGGCATCCATCTGCCGCGCCTCAGCGCCAGGAGTCGTCCGCTTCAAAAGCGACCCCGCCGGAGGTGGACGGCTCGCGGGCTCGACGATCTGGCTCCCCCGCCGTGAGAGGGTGATCATCGGGATCGACGACACCGACACCCCGGAGGAGGGCGCCACCTGGACACTGGCTCACAACATCGCACAGGCCGTCGAGGATGAGCATTCACGCTACCTCTCCCACACCATCGTTCAACTCTATCCTGTCCCTTACCGGACCAAGAACTGTGTCGCCATCGCCTGCGAGTTTGCCACCTCTGACCCTGAAGGACTGATCCAGCGCTACCACGACTACCTGGAGACCTACACCCTCTCTGAGGAGACCGGGATGGCAGCCTGGCGGGGGTTTGACCCCACTCCCCTTGAGGAGTTCGGCACCCGCGTGAAGACGGGTGAAGTCTCGACTGACGACCTTGCCGACCTCGATGACCGGCTCTCCATTGTCATGGACGGCCGGGGTGTGATCGGGGCGGTGGGAGCGATCCCATTCTCCACGAAGTATGAGGAGGCGCTGGCGTTATGGATTGGATTCGGCTGAAGGCACGGCTGCTCGAGGCAGGTTCTGTTTGCCTCTCCGGTGAACCCGTTGACCGGTACATCTCCCGCTCCACCGCCGGCCCCTCGGCAGGAACATCTGGCTCTCTCTTTTTTTCCATCGGTGGCCGGCGGGTCCGGATCTGCATTGACGAGGCAAGCCCCATCGAGATCGTCCACCGCGGGGATGGGGTGGCAGACCTCTTCATCGACGACGAAGAGATCAGCGGCAGGCTCGAGCTTGCTGCCCTTCATTGTCCCCGCCAGGCCTATATCACGGTCAGCGCTTCTTGCATCTTCCACTGCCGCTACTGCTCGGTGCCCGATCTCCCGGGACGACGGAAAGAGATTGCTGAGATCGTCCGGATGGTTGAAAGCGTGGCCGACCAGGTCGATGGGATCGCGATCACGAGCGGTGTCGCTTCCTCGATCGAAGAGGAAGAAGCATACGTCCTCGACGTTGTGACGGCGCTCCTGCCGTTCGGTCTCCCAATCGGGGTCTCGATCTACCCGGGGCCCCTGACCGCGGCCCGGCTCCACGCCCTCGGCGTCATCGAGGTGAAGTTCAACCTTGAGGCGGCGACATCGGCGCTCTTTCACGAGATGTGCCCTGGCCTCTCGTGGGAGGCGGTCTGGGAGGCACTCCGCCAATCAGTGCCGCTCTTCGGGCGGGGAAAGGTCTACTCAAACATCATCGTCGGTCTCGGGGAAACCGATGAAGACCTGGAACAGGTCATGCTGGATCTTGCCGGGATCGGCGTCATCCCGATCCTCCGCCCGCTCACCCCGGGGGGGTCTCTTGCCGACCGGCCCAGGCCGTCCGCCGATCGAATGCTCCGGCTCTACGACGTCCACGAACAGATCCTCAGGCAGGCCAGGCTCGACCCTGGCCGGGCGCTGACGATGTGCGCAGCATGCACGGGGTGCGACCTTCTGCCGGGGAGGGAGCGATGAAAGGCACAGAAGCGCTTGCTCTCGCGCTCCGGCGGTCGGCAGACCGCTGTTACGCCGTCCCCGGCTACCCGGTCTCGGGGGTCGTCGCCGCAACCGGTGCCACGCTCACCACAAACGAGAAGGTGGCGCTCGAGTACGCCCTCGGCGACTCGATCGCCGGTCGCCGGGCCGCCGTCGTGGTCAAGCATGTCGGCCTCAACGCCTGTGCGGATCCACTGGTGCACGCCACCTCCCAGGGGCTCCGGGCCGGCGTTGTGGTGGTCGTCGGCGACGACGTGCGCGCGGTAGCGTCAGACGTCACGCAGGACTCCCGATACTACGGTGAGATCGCGCAGGCTCCGGTGCTGGAACCAGACGGTGAGACGCTCGCCCCGGCGGTCGAGGCGGCGTTTGAGGCATCAGAACTCTTCTCACGCGTGGCCATCCTCAGGGTCACACCAGATCTCCTGGACGCGGACGTCCAGGACCCTTCCTCCGCCCCCCGGAGCGACCGGAGGGGGGACCTCGCAGACCCCGGACTTACGATGGCCGGACGGGCGCAGGCGAGCAACCTGAGGACCAGAGCGATGTTTGCCTGGTCACGGTCCTCGCCCCTCAACCGCTTTGCGGGTGGCACCGTCGGCGCAGGCCCCGCTGGGGGGGCGACGCGCGCGGTTACGGTCTATCCTCCGCCAACAGACCCTGACGTGCTCGCCTCGACCAGGGAGGTCGGTCGCCCCTTCCTCTCTGAGCACCGATTGCTCCTCCCCCCTGAACCCGCCGGAGAGCCGGAGAGGTTCTTCACCCGGGGTCATTGCCGGACGTTCTGCCGGGATTGTCCCTTCCACCCGGTTCTCAGCATCCTGCGTGATCGGGGCATGCAGGCCATCTGCGACGCCGGATGCGCGATCCTTGCACTGAACCCGCCCTACCGTGTCGGCATCGCCACCTACGGCCTCGGTTCATCGGTCGCCGTTGCGGCGACCAGCACGGGGGTGGCGCTCACCGGCGACTACGCGCTCCTGCACTCAGGCATCAACGCCCTCATCGACGTCTACGAGCGCCACCTCCCGGTCCTCTGCATCGTCCTTGCGAACAACCGGATGGGTATGACCGGCGGTCATCCCGTCCCTGACATCCTTCGCTACACCGCCTGGGCTGACCCGGTCGTCTGCGCCGCAGACGACACCGCGGCGCTTCGCCGGGTCCTGGTTCCCCCGCAAGCCCCCTGCACGGTGGTAGTCGAAGGCACCTGTCCTGAGAATGAACACCATGAAACCCTGGAATATCGAGATCTGTGATGTAACGCTACGAGACGGGGAGCAGACTCCCGGCGTCTCGTTTACCCTTGAAGAGAAGATGGAGATCGCCCGATCGCTTGATGAGATCGGTGTTGAGGTGATAGAAGCCGGTTTCCCGGTGGTATCGCCAGCAGAGAAGGAATGCGTCGCCGCCATAGCACGAAGCGGCCTCGACGCGCGGGTCTGCTGCCTAGCACGGGCGCTGAAGCCCGATATCGAGGCAGCCCTCGACTGCGACGTGGATATCGTCAGTATCTTTATTGCGACCTCAGACCTCCACATCAGGCACAAATATCGCAAGTCCCGGGAGGAGGTGCTCGAGGCAGCCCTTGATATGGTGGAGTTTGCCTCTGACCATGGTGTGCAGGTGCGGTTCGCATCCGAGGACGCTTCCCGAAGCGACCCGGCGTTCCTCGTGGAGATGTATAACCGGGGCGCTGAATGTGGTGCCGATCTGCTCAGTTTTGCGGATACGGTCGGGTGTCTCACCCCGCTTGAGATCCATGCAGTCATATCAAGGATCCTTGCTGAGGCCCCGCACCCGCTCTGCATCCACTGTCACAACGACCTCGGGTTTGCGGCGGCAAACACCATCGCAGCCGCGGCCGCCGGGGCGTTCCAGCTCCACACCACGGTCAACGGTATCGGGGAACGGGCCGGGAACGCGGCGCTTGAACAGGTACTGGTCACGCTGAGGATGAAAGCCGGTATCGACCGCTACGACCTCTCCCGGCTCCAGGAGATCTCACGGTTGGTCGCCCGGATCTCAGGGATCTATCCAGAACGGGTCAGGCCGATCGTTGGCGAGAACGCGTTTGCCCACGAGAGCGGTATCCATATCGCTGCCATCCTTGAAGACCCCGCCACCTACGAGTCGATCCCGCCCGAGCTGGTGGGCGCTGAGCGGCGGTTTGTCCTCGGAAAGCATACCGGGAGAAAAGCGCTTGAACATGTTGCGGGCGCCTACGGGTTTGACCTCTCTGATGAGCAAGCACGGTGGGTGCTTGAGCAGATCAAGCAGAGGAGCGAAGGGAAATGCAACGTCACCAGGGAGGTGCTCTGCGGGATCCTCAGGCAGGCAAAGACGGGGGCCCTCCAGTGAGCACGCTTGCAGAGCAGATCCTCGGGGCACCGGCAGGCGAGTATGTGGACCGGGAGGTCGACGTTGCATTCGCCCATGATGGCACCGGTGTCCTCGCCAGGGAGGCGCTCCGTGAGATGGGGGTGGAGCGGCCCACTCACCCCGATCGGGTGCACCTCATCTTTGACCATATCGTCCCGGCAAACACCGGCACGACGGCGACGCTCCAGGCCGAGCTCCGCGAATATTCCCGGTCTGTGGGGTTTGAGTTCTCGGAGGCAGGCGGGGGGATCTGCCACCAGGTGATGAGCGAGGGGCGCGTCAGACCCGGTATGGTCGTCGTGGGTGCCGACTCCCACACCTGCACCCTCGGGGCCTTCGGTGCGTTTGCCACCGGGGTTGGGGCAACCGACATGGCGGCGATCTGGGCGTCGGGGGCAACCTGGTTCAGGGTCCCGGAGACGATCGCGCTCCGGCTCTCGGGCAGGCTCTCCGGAGCAGCGGAACCGAAAGATGTCGCCCTCACCTACGTCGCAAGGCTCGGGATGGAAGGGGCGACCTACCGGGCGCTTGAGTTCGTGGGCGACGGGGTGGCGGGGATCTCTATGGATGGGCGGCTGACCCTCTGTAACATGGCGGTGGAGACCGGGGCAAAGACCGGGATGTTCTACCCTGATGCAACCACCGTCCGCTCCCTTGCCGACCACGGGATTGCGGCATCGCCCCGGGCCCCTGAGGACTGCCGCTACGAGCAGGAGGTCGATATCGATCTATCAGATATCGTGCCCCTCGTCGCGGTTCCGCACCGGGTGGACACCGTCAGGGAGGTGGAGGAGGTCGCGGGCACGCATCTCGACCAGGTCTTTCTCGGGACCTGCACGAACGGCCGCTACGAGGACCTTGCTCGGTTTGCTCAGATCGTCCGGGGGAAAAAAGTTGCGGTCCGCACCCTGGTGATCCCTGCCTCACGGACAGTTTTTGCCCGGGCGATCGCAACCGGTGTCCTTGCTGATATCGTCGAAGCTGGATGCATGGTGGCCACGCCGGGGTGCGGACCATGTCTGGGGGCGCATGCCGGCGTGCTCGGGGAAGGTGAGGTCTGCCTCTCGACTGCCAACCGAAACTTCAAGAACCGGATGGGAGTGGGCGGCGAGATCTACCTCTCGTCAGCCGCTACCGCAGCGGCGAGCGCGCTCGTCGGCGAGATCGCGGTCCCGGAGGTGGCCTGATGCAGGGATCTGGGCCAGCGGTCTGTCTCGGGAAGGATATCGACACCGACCAGATCATCGCGGGGCGCTACCTCAGGACAAAAGATCGCTCGGTCTGGGCTGAGCACGTCCTCGAAGACCTGGACCCCACGCTTGCCGGGCGGATCAGGGGTGCGGTCATCGTCGCCGGAAGGAACATGGGGTGCGGGTCGTCCAGGGAACAGGCGGTGGTCGCCCTCAAGGAGGCCGGGGTGGTTGGGGTCGTCGCCCCGTCCTTCGCCCGGATATTCTTCAGAAACGCCATCAACGTCGGTCTGCCGGTGATCGAGGCCCCGGTCCCTCCCTGTACCGACGGCGCTCACGTTGTGTTTGACCTCGACGCAGGATGGGTGGAGGTAGATGGGGAACGCTACCCAGCCCGCCCACTCTCAAGGAAGATGGTCGCGATCCTCCGGGCCGGAGGGCTGGTCTCCTACTGGAGGTCGCGCCGGTGATCTTTCCGGATCAGTGCAAGTACGTCGGGTCAGTGACCGGGACCCCCTGCGGTGGTGACCGGGTCTACTTCCTCTCGCGCTACCTGGTGCGGGAGACCGAAAGCGGACTTGAGGTGCTTGCGGTGGAGAGCGAACCTGACGGGACCGGGCTGATGCGGCGGGTGCTCTCGACCAGGGTGCTCGCCACCGGTGATGAGGTCTACCGCTACCCTGACCGGGTGAACGTCCACGATCGAACATTCTTATTAGAGGCCGCGCTCAGGTCAGGATACCGGTGCACAGTATTTTCCGGTCACGATGAGCAGACCACGTTTGTGCTCGACCCGGACCCCTCGAGGTTCCTCCGCATCCACGTCTACGACATCACCCCGCCCCGCCCCCACCTCTCGGCCACGCTCCACGATCTGGAGAAGACCGGGCTCTTTGGCGACCTTGAGATCGTCTTCGAGCATCACGTCCGGGACATCGGGGAGATCAGGGCTGATGTCTACCCGTGCCGGGCTGCCGGTTTCCCCCGGACCCTCGATGCTGACCGACCCCGCCCGGGCGAGCGGATCGCGGGGTGCCTGACGGCGAGGGATCTGGTACGGGAATGTTATGGGGAGGAGATCAGGGTGGAGAACATCTGTCCGCTCGAGGTGGTAGCAGAAGAACCCTTTATCGCCCGGTGTTGCCGGAGCGAGCGAGGAGGGCTCGGACGATGGAACGGCCAGTTTGGCGTGGTGGTCCACTGGGGCGCATCGCCCAGGACGATCGCAGAGGCGGTCGTCGATGTCGTGGAAGCATGGAGAGGGAGGGAGCAGGATGGTAACGGTAGCAGTCGTTGAAGGTGACGGTATCGGGCATGAGGTCGTCCCGGTCGCCCGGGATATCCTTGCAGCTGTCCGCCCGGACCTTGAGTTCTTCGACGTCGAGGTGGGTTACGGCCTCTGGGAACGGACCGGGTGCGCCTGCGGGGAAGAGGCGATGGCCGATCTCCGGTCGGCAGACGCCATCCTCTTTGGGGCGATCACGACGCCGCCCGACCCCGATTACCAGAGTGTCCTCCTCCAGATCAGACACGATCTCGATCTCTACGCAAACGTCCGCCCGATCCAGGGCAGAGGGGTTGATGTCATCATCGTACGGGAGAACACCGAAGGGCTCTACTCGGGGATCGAGTGGACTGAGCCTGACCAGGCCTGCACGGTCAGGGTCGTCTCCCGGCGCGGGAGCGAGCGGATAGCCAGGTATGCCTGCACCCTCGCGAAGTCCCGCCGTCACCTCACCATCGGCAACAAGGCAAACGTGTTAAAGTCAGACTGCCTCTTCGTTGAGGTCTGCATGGCTGAAGCCGCCAGGGCTGGAGTTCCCTGCCAGGCCCACTACATCGATGCACTCAGCCTCGACCTCCTGATGCGCCCTGACCGCTACGACGTCATCGTGACCACCAACATCTTCGGGGACATCCTCTCTGACGCCGCGGCTTACCTGGTGGGGGGGCTTGGTATGCTCCCAAGCGCAAATATCGGAGAGCGACACGCCCTCTTTGAGCCGGTGCATGGGAGCGCCCCTGATATCGCGGGAAAGAACGTGGCAAACCCTATTGCAGCGATACGGAGCGCCGCGATGCTGCTCTGTCATCTTGGCGATCCAGCCTCCGCGGCGGCCGTCGAGGGAGCGGTCTGCCGGGTGGTGGATGCAGGGATTCAGACCCCCGACCTTGGCGGGACCGCCGGGACGCGGGAGTTCGGGGCGGCGGTGCTCAGCGAGATCAGGCTGAGCAAGGCCTAAAAACTCCCCCGTCGACGAGTATGCTATGGTACAGGTAGGATGTCATGTCTCCATCGCCGGGTCGATCGACCGTGCGGTCGGGAGGGCAAGTGAACGGGGATGCGATACGTTTCAGATCTTCTCCAGGAATCCCCGGGGCTGGCGGGCAAAGGAGATCGACCCCCTGACGGCCGATGCGTTTCAGGCAGCGTTGGATGCATCAGGAATCGGCCCGGTCGTCGACCATATGCCCTACCTCCCGAACCTGGCATCGCCTGACGACAAAATTTACGAAAAATCGGTCACGGCACTCACGGGGGAGCTGAGGCGGTGTGAACTCCTCGGGATACCCTATCTGGTGACCCACCTCGGCCACCACCGGGGTTCCGGGACCGACGCAGGCCAGGAACGAGTCATTGCCGCCATCAACCGGGCACTCACCGATGCCGGGGTGGAAGGTGTGATGCTTCTCCTTGAGAACACCGCCGGGGAGAAGAATAGCGTGGGGACGACCATCGCTGACCTCTCCCAGATCATGGAGGGGATCGATGCAAGAGAGCGGATCGGGATCTGTTTTGATACCTGCCATGCCTTCGCCGCCGGTTACGACCTCAGGACGGCGGAGGGGATCGATGCAGTGTTCGGAGAACTTGATGACCAGATCGGGCTTGAACACCTCCGTGTCGTCCATCTCAACGACAGCAAGGGCGACCTTGGAGGCGGGCTCGACCGGCACGAACACATCGGGCTCGGGGCCATCGGAGAAGAAGGTTTCCGGTATATCCTCCATCACCCCGCTGTCCGGGACCTCCCGCTCATCTGTGAGACCCCGGTGGATGAGCGGCGAGACGATGCCGGGAATATCGCGATGGTCCGGGAACTTGCGGGCGAGTGAGTCCTCCGGGGTGCTGTCCCGGAACAGGTGTGGCGGCGGGTGGAGCGGGGTCACCCGACGGGATTATTATTGAACCCCCATTATAAAAATCCGGATCCCCACCAGGATTCAGATCTATAGCAAGAGATTTATATTTATACTTCTATTCTGCCATTCACGAACCCTTTATCCAGCGGAATGCCGGCAATTCGCCGACATCCCGCAGGTTCTGCGGTTGCAGGCTGATTGGGAGAGGCTGCTTCTTCACCAGACCTGCAGGCGCCATCGCGTGGGACGAAGGGGGCGATCTCATCGTGGTGATCAGGAAATGGTCAGATATAAAGGGATCTTATTGGTGATCGGCATTGTTGTTGTCATCGGGTTGCTGCCACCCACCCAGGCGGTGGAGATGGCCCCGGGGGATATCCTGCCGTTCTGTACCGCCAGCGGGGCGCAGGAGCGTCCTGATATCGATGGGAATAGGGTTATCTGGGAAGATGGTCGCAACGGAAGATCTATTTACCACTCAAGCATTCCCGGCAGCGAAGGGCAGCGGATCACAGACAACTCCATCGAGCAGAGAAACCCATCCATATCAGGGGACTACATCGCCTGGCAGGACCGGCGACATGGAAACTGGGAGATCTATCTCTTCTCACACTCCACCGGAGAGAGACGAATTACAAACAGCACGACAGACCAGCAGATGCCCGTCGTCCACGGAGATCATATCGTCTGGTATGACACCCGCCAGGGAGATCTCGATATCTGCCTCTATACCATCGGGACCGGTCAGGAGACCTACCTCTCCTGTTCGCCGGTGACCGAGTGGAAACCCGCGCTCTCCGACAACTACGTCGCCTGGGAGGAGAAGACCGGAGGCGGAGATATCTGGGTCTATAATATCTGGACCAATGAGAAGAGGCAGATCACCCAAAACAGCGCACGCCAGACATACCCGGCGATATCAGGAAACCTCCTTGCCTGGGAAGACTACCAGAACGGAGCGCCTGATATCTATCTGTTTGATCTCGACAACCCGTCTGGTGGGATCCAGAGGATCACGAGCGACCCTGCCGCACAGGTCTCACCGGCGATATCAGGGAACCTTCTTGCCTGGGAGGATAAGCGAGACGGGGTGTGGAACATCTACATCTGCGACCTCTCCCGGGGCACGGAGGTGCACCTGCCTCTTGCCCCTTCTGATCAGGAACAGATCTACCCCGCTGTCAGCGGTGACCGCATCGTCTGGCAGAACGGACGTGGCGACCGGTCTGATATCTACGCATTTCACTACGTGAGTGGGATACCGCCGGTGGCGGAGTTCGCGGTGGAGCCAGCCAACGGGACGGGGACGGTGCCACTCGTTGTCTCGTTCACTGACCTCTCGAGCGGCGATCCTGAGACCTGGGAGTGGGACTTTGGGGACGGGGACAGCCTGACCTGGCAGAACCCGATGCACACCTACGAAGCCCCGGGGGAGTATACCGTCTCACTCACCGTGAGCAACCGATTTGGATCTGACACGATCACAAAGACCGCCCTTATCCGCGCAGAACTGCCGACCGAGCCTCCAGAGGTCCTCTTCACGGGGTTACCACAGTTGGGGTCTGCGCCTCTCAAGGTGTTATTCAGCGGCGAATCATCGAACAAACCCACTGACTGGTTCTGGGATTTTGGGGATGGCGAGACGTCAACCGAACAGAACCCAGTTCACATCTTCAAGAGACCTGGCACCTATAACGTCACCCTGACCTGCAGCAACGCGGCAGGCAGTGCAACAGCTACCGAATATGGATATATTACGGTCTATGACCCCTTGAAGGCTGAGTTCGCAGCAAACGTGACAGATGGCAGAAAACCGCTCTCCGTATCGTTTACCGATCGCTCAAGCGGCGATCCTGAGGTCTGGGAGTGGGACTTTGGGGATGGTGGATCATCGCACGAGCAGAACCCGACTCACACCTACCAGGATGCCGGTGTCTACACCGTCAGGCTCTCGGTCGCTAACGACGCTGCTGGCAGGGATGTGCAAGAAAAGAACGGCTACATCAGGGTTCGTGCCCCCATCCCGGTGACGCCAACCCCGGTGGCGGCAGGATTCTCTGCAAACGTCACCAGCGGCCGGGCCCCGCTTTCGGTCAGGTTCAGCGATACGTCGGAGGGGAACCCGGATTCGTGGTCCTGGGATTTTGGGGATGAGAAGACCTCAACCGGACAGAGCCCTGTTCACATCTTCGAGAGACCGGGTACCTACACCGTCACTCTGACGGTCTCCGGCGGCAGCGATCGCTCTACAAAGTCGATGCAGATCCAGGTCCTCGGCCAGCAGCCCCCGCCCACCGCCGGGTTTCGTGCCACACCTCTCAACGGGACAGCCCCCCTCAAAGTTACCTTCACTGATACTTCAACCGGGGAACCCTCCTCCTGGCTCTGGGACTTCGGGGACAACACAACCTCCACCGAACAGAATCCGATCCATACCTACACGGCCGCAGGGAACTACACCGTCACCCTGAGCGCGAGGAACGCAGCAGGGAATGACATCCTGGTGAGGACCAACTGCATATCAGTCCATTCTGTGACGCCGCCACCATCGACGAAGCCAACACCACCGAAGAAAACAACTGGTAGTAGCAGCGGTGGGGGCGGTGGGGGCGGCGGCAGATCGGCCCCGGGCCAGGAGACCTGGACAATCCCCACCAACCGAACGGCGTCGGCTGCTACTCCGGAAAGGGATGAAGCCGGCAGACTGCCCCTCGCTAACTCCGGCCCTGAGGAACAGCATTCCCGGATAACCTCGCCTGACGGGGTCGCAAGTCTCGTCATCGCAGAAGGTGTCAGGCTTGTTGACGCCGCCGGGATGCCGCTCGGGGCGGTGAGCGTCGAGTCGCTCGACCAGGCAGACCTACCCGCAACATCAGGGGGAGACACGTATGTATTCACCGGGTATGGCTGTATTCTCGGGCCTGAGGGGGTCTCTTTCTCGCCGCCGGTAACCCTGGCGTTTAACTTCACAGAGGAGCAATGGGACGTCATGTCTGCTGAAGGGGACATGTTCCTGGTGCGGGGGTACAGCCGGTTGGCAGATGCCTGGACTGAGGTCCCCACGGCAGTCAACACCGAGACCAGGAGTGTCGCTGCCGAAGTCTCAGATTTCCAGATCTATGCTCTCTTTCTCGATCTCTCCAGGGGTGCAGGGCAGGTTGTTGCTTCCGGGACCGAACCTGAAACGGGATCAGGTCATCTTTCTGAGGCGGTTATTCCGGGGGTGCTTGGACTGATCATCGTGGCGGCGGGGGCGTTCCTCTACATGAGAGGGGGAGGGGCAGAACCCTGAAAAATCGGCTACTGGTGGGGTGGAGGTCTGATCAGGGTCATGACGGCCTTTTTCCCCGGTCGCCAATGAAGTGGGTGCCCGAATCCACCCCCTCCCTGGCTTACCCAGAGCCCCGGAGACCCCGGGTAGAGTTCATGAGGAGAAAAAAGGGTTTGGCGAGCCATATCCAGATAGTCTCTGCTGACCGAAGTCCCAAGGAGGATCGGAGTTGGTTTCTTGCAACGGAACGATGATTTCACGTACTTGCTGGATGCAGGTGTCGCGAACGGGGCTCGGGACCAGGGGGCCGCCACCACGCGAGGGGGAACCGACAGAAGAGGGGCCGGATGATTCCCTGAGCGTAGCGTCACCGATCGATCCAGTAGCCAGAGTGAGCGCATTGGCGCTCTGGAGCCACCGCAGAGAAAAAAAGAGATCGTTTCCGAAGGAAACCGGCAGCATGCCCTCGACTTCAGTCGGTGGGCTGAATGCCGTCAAATTGTTCCAGATGTGGTATGATCGAGCACATCCCAAAAGTCTCTGGCGATCGATGATCCCG
>CAZYWX010000032.1:0-13322 GCA_964651285.1 uncultured Methanoculleus sp. | reverse complement strand
GTTCCCCTGCGTGAGGGTGCTCTGACCCACCGGGATCATCGATCGCCAGAGACTTTTAGGATGTGCTCCGTCAACTCGGCTGTCTGGTTGTGGCATGGGCATTCTGATCCCTCGCCGGGGTCTTCGATCACCAGGAAACAGTCGTTGTCGATGAACCAGGAAACCCGGGAAGACTCTCATGTCTTCCAGAGCAGATCATTCTGGTCAGGATCGTCGCCTCCCTTTTCGCCCCCGGCTCTCCATGCCCAGGAGATTTCGAAAAATCAAAAAAGGGTAAGCGTTTCTGCTGTTACGCCCGGGTCATCGTCAAATTTCCCGGGTAGAGAGCGCGGGCCTGGGGGTCGAGGTCTTCTGCGACCGCAAACGCGCATTCAGCCTCCCGGTATCTCCCGAGCCTGCCAAGCACCATACCATAGGTGACCCAGGCAAAGATGCACAGCCGGTCAAGAGAGAGCGCACGGGCGCACGCGAGCACCGCTTCCTGAGGGCGACCGATACGAGCAAGGATCACCGCCCGGTTGTTCCAGGCGTAGACATCTTCGTTGTCGCAGAGAATCGCCGCGCTGAACGCATCCAGCGCCTCTTCATAGCGCCCCTGCCGTTCAAGCGCCACACCCATGTTGTTCAGGGCCGTTGAGGTATGCGGTGCATCTGCTGTTACGTCGTTGTACGCCCGTAACGCATCTCTGTCATTCTCCTTCGGGGAGACTTTCGGTGTAACCAGTCTGGGCATACGTCGTTACCTCGCCTGACCATACCACCGAATAACGATATATAGATTCCTGTGACCATCACACCAGGACATGGACATGCCATGATTGGCCCAGGATCTCGCCACCACCCTCCCAGAACCCTGGAAAGAGGCAGGTTACGAGCCACCGTCCCTGAACCAGGCTACTGTCTCGCGGAGCCCTGCATCGACCGTCCAGCGGGGGGAGAAACCAAAGGCTTCTCTGGCCCGGGATATCTCGGCGAGCGAGTCACGTACATCCCCAGGCCGCGGCGGTTCGTATAGTGGTTGGCGGTGGATACCGGTGATCGCTGAGAGGGTTGCGGCGAGATCGTTGAGACTGATCCGGCGACCTCCAGCGATATTGAAGACACCGGAGGCATCGCTCTCCATCGCCAGGATGTTTGCCCGGACAACATCGGCAACAAAGATGAAGTCCCGGGTCTGTCTCCCATCACCATAGATGATCGGCGGCTTCCCATCGAGCAGGCGGGTGATGAACTTCGGGATCACCGCAGCATACTCGGACTTGGGGTCCTGCCGGGGACCGAAGACGTTGAAGTAGCGGAGGAAGACTGTCCTGATACCGTAGAGGTCAGAGAAGACTTCCCCATAGTACTCGCTCGCGAGTTTAGATGCTGCGTAAGGCGAGAGTGGTGTTGCTCGCATCGTCTCACGTTTTGGGAAGGTCGGGTCGTCACCGTAGATCGCTGAGGTTGAGGCAGCCACAACCGCCGGAACGTCACACTCTTTTGCGGCCCAGAGGACGTTGAGGGTGCCGGTCACATTCACCTGGTTTGTCGCCAGCGGCTCTTCCACCGAGCGCGGAACAGAGGCAATGGCCGCCTGGTGAAAGATCCCATCCGCACCCGGAAAGGTCTCTACGAGCAGGTCAAGGTCGGTGATACTTCCCTCTATGAACCGCACCCGGGGGTGGTGGTTGAGGAGGGGTTCGATGTTCTCACGCCGTCCAGCGGAGAGGTCATCGATGATGATGACCTCATGGTCTGAGGCCAGGTGCTCTGCAAGGTTGGACCCGATGAACCCTGCCCCACCTGTGACGATGTAGCGCATAGAGATGGTTTTGTCCTCCAATGATTTGAGCGTTCCCGGGGGATCCTGTGCCCTGTGCCGGCCAGGATCCTGGTCGACCCGAGAGTGGTAGCAGACCGAAGAGGGGGTCGCCCATTCCCCGGAACCTGAGCATCAGATCCTTCTCCCTGATCCCTCCCCCCGCGGTGCGAGAACCCCCGCGCAACAGCGACCCCGGGTTTCCGATTGCTCCATCCTGTATCGGTCAAGGCTACGCTTGACCCCACCCAGGTGGGCAGTCGTGGGATGAGTTCTACGACCACTCCAGAAAAATCGAGTTAACGAGATCTTCAGCCGGGTCTTCTGGTATCCCCCACCGCCCGTCATATAGCATCATGTGGTTTATGAGCGGCGGCAACCGACCCTGAATCACTCCCCTCCACCCCCGTTTGAGAGCGGGAAATACTGCTGGTAGACGCGTTTACGCTCCTCAAGGTCAGTATGCAGGTAGATCTCGGTTGTCTTGATCGAAGAGTGTCCCAGGTTCTCCTGCACAACACGGAGGTTCTTTGACCGGCGATAGAGCTCGCTCGCGTACGAATGCCGGATTGTGTGCGGCGTGATTCCGGGGGGGGCATGTTGCTTAAAGATGTGCTGGACGGTCCGGGGGGAGAGGTGGTTCCCCTGCTGACCCACGAAGAGCGGGCCCATGATCCTGTTCCCGATAAACCGGTCAATCGCCTCAAGGGTCCCCTCATCAACAAATACCGTCCTGATCTTGTCGCCTTTCCCCCTCACCCGGATCGTGTGCTCCTCGAAATCGATATCCTCAACATTTATCGCACAGAGTTCTGAGACGCGGACGCCGGTCGCATAAATCAGGCGGACGATCAACCGGTCCCGCTCATCCTCAATCGTCCTGATCAGGCGGACCACCTGACTGTGTTTGAGATGTTTCAACTCCTGGTTCTTGATCCTGGGCCGCTCCACCCCGAGCATCGGGTTTGCAACCACAGCCCCCTGCGTATAGAGGTAGCGATAGAATGAGGAGAGCGTCGATATCATCCGGTGGAGCGTCTTTGGCTTATAATCACGCATTCCGGTAAGATACGAGAAGAAATCAGTGACCAGAGCCGAAGAGACATTGATATCGCCATCCAGCGGAGCGTTATCGAATGCCTCCTGATCAAACAAGATTTGCTCTGGATCAGAGTGCTGCCTGAGCCAGGCGTATCTGGCAAAACGCCTGATGGTCTCAGTGTATTTTTTGATGGTCCCGGGAGAGTAATTCTGCATTCTGAGGTAGTTCCGGAAACGGTCAAGCCATTCCGAGAATGTCGCGCATTCCATTGATGATTAGATAGAATAGAAGAATATATCAAAATTGCGGTAAATCACTATTCCCCGCAATTCGATATTTTGTCCGGGTAAGAGCGGCCAGATCGCACCCTCCCGGAGAGCATCCTCGCCCCCCTAAGGACCGGTCCCTGGCATACCAGAACCTCGATTAAACCGACGGTATGGACCCTTCTGCACTAGGATGTACCGGAGGCTCTCGATAAAGATGACGACACGATCCCGCAACCCCTCAAGGACCCCCTACCGGCAAGGCACCCGGATCCGGGAACCCCCTTTCTGAATCAGTTCCTTGCCCAATTCCCGCACGCAGGAGCACAGCACAAACCCCATGGCCAGACCTGCTGGAAACGGGTGCTACCTCGGGAAAAACGCATGCGGGTGCATCGATAGGAGCGCAAAACGACAGGGACACAAAAAACCCGTGATGGGAAAAAATATTGGTATTAGGAGGTATGGGGCTGCCCTCCCGGGTGGTCGGGATGCAGACCCTGCTGAATACCTTCCTCCTTTGAGTATATGAATGGCATACCGCGCGGGGAGAAAGTGAAGAGCGAGAGGTGCGGCCCTGCACATATAAATGAGTCCCACAGAAGGCCATAACCCCACGATCGTCCGCTGCAGCAATAGTTCCTATTCGGAGGGGAACGATCGTCGCTGAGAAGCACGATACAGAGGTGCCAAAATGCTGAATAATCTGCTGGCGGGCAAGTGTAACTCAGGGGATCCCCTTCCAGCCCACCCCGGTTTTTCAGGACCCTGCAACCATGCGAGACCGCCAGATTCCATCGCACCGCCCCGAAGGTTAGCCGGAAGAGACCCTCCGCCAAAAACCTGCTGACAACGGATGTCGTCAGCCAGTGCATCGATTCCCAATCGGTTTTCGCCCGATCCTGACGCTCGCGAGTCAAGTCGCGGCATCACCACGCTCGTGCCCCGCTCCCCCTGTCCCCACCCGCCCGGGTGGCGAGCCGTCACGGTCCAGTGCCGGGAGAGAGTCCGGGAGGATCCCCAAACCCGAACAGAGGATCTACGGGGTACTAGCGAAGAAAAAACGGCCTGGCCGGCCAAACTTCAATCGAGGGAGAGCATACCAGCACGTTCCAGAGAGTCTGACGATTGAAGAACCAAACAAACGGGAAAAGAGAAGCTACCGACGAAAGACCGGGAAAAAAAACGTGAGCACAACCTCTGCCCGGACATCACCCCGGGCGAAGGGATCAAGAGGGAGTCCTGGAGAACTTCTCAGAAATCAGGGTCCCGAAAAGAGAAAAACCCCATCTCCGGGGGTCCCGGTTCCCCGGGTGGCACCGACGAACCCAGGGGATTCAGGATCTCCTCACTGCCAGGAATTCAGAGAGTTACGCCCCGACCGTGGCACACAGTCTGGCCAAAAACGTAGAAACCCGGACCCGGATCACGTGAACAAAAGGGCATCTATAAACCATATGATGCTATATCTCTAGGGAGGCAGAGACGATCACCGGCCATCACACCGCGCTCATGACCTCACAGCGCCCCATACCGGCTCTATGTTCTTTAACGGCCACAGGATGGGGTCCTCCGGCCAGCACCATTGAAATACAAAAACCAACAAGAGGGTATACAAAATGGAAGAGTTTGACTACCGCAACGACCCGAGCAAGTACCAGAAATTCAAGAAAGTGGATGGCGCCACCTACCAGCGGGTCAACAAGTTCCTGCGCAAACGCACCTACATCACTGCTCGAGAGTGGGCGATCGCGCGTCTCTGCGCAGACTTCAGGACAACCAGCGGCTCAGAGATGACGTTCATCGGCGAAAACCTCCCCGACCTCTGCCCCTTCATGGTCGACACCTACACACCACAGGCGGTCAACCAGGCAAGGAGCTCGTTCAAGAAGAAGGTGAAGAAAGCGGGGGCCACATTCTTCTATGGGGCCATGTGTGGTTTCTTCACCGCAGAAGAACTCGACGAGATTCTCTTCGAGGCGAGCGAGGTCGCCCGGTTCCTGCTGGAGGTGGAAGGAACCAGTCTGAACATCGATGACGAGATCGAGATCGAGGACAAGATTGCCGAGGTGATGCGAGGCGTGGCCGAGGCGGCCTCGGTCATCCTGAAGGCCAGACCGGGTCAGGAAGAGAACCCAACAACAGAAGAAGATGAGGATCCATGAAGATCATACAGATTGTCGGCAGCTCAAACGCCGGGAAGACCACATTCATAACACGCCTGATTCCAGCACTCTCTGCCCACGGGACCGTCGGGGCGGTCAAACACCTGGGACACCACGGTTTTGCGCTCGAGCCCAGGAAAGATACCACCATATATTATGAATCGCATGCTGCTCTATCAGGCGGCATTGACGACAACAAGTCAGTCGTTATCGGGCGCGGGAAGAACCTCGACTCCACCCTGGAGATCCTCTGCAACGCCGGGATCGACTACGCCATACTGGAGGGGTTCAAGTCCAGACCGTTCCCCAGGATTGTGATCGGTGACCTCGAGAGCGAGAACGTCGTCCTCCGGGACCCCACCATCGATGAGGTGATCGCCGCGCTTCCAGAGTTTGAAGACTACTACACCATTGAGGGACTGGTTCAGGAGCTGAAACACGAGTACGGCGTATCACACGCTGGAGCCATCCTCACGTTCAACGGGATCGTCAGGGAATGGACCGGCACCGAACGGACCGAGTACCTGGAGTTCGACGAGACCGTCGACACCCTGGTGGAGAGCATCCAGAAGGAGATGGAATCGGTCCCGGGAATCATCGGCGCACGGTTCCACCATAGAAAGGGAAGGCTCTACGCAGGAGAGGATATAACCTACATTGCTATACTTGCAGAGCACCGGCAGGAGGCCTTCGCCGCCGCCAGGAATGCTGTTGACCGGCTGAAACGAGAACTCCATGACGTGAAGAAGTGAATCGGTATGCAAACCAAAAAACAAATGTTTGGAACAAACGGCGTGCGAGGCGTGGTTGGGAAGAAGATGACACCGGCCCTCGTTCTCAAGATCGGCGCCGCGTTTGGATCGATGCGAAAAGGCACCATAGCCGTCGGCAGGGATACCAGAACATCAGGTGAGGCCCTGGCCCACGCCCTCAAAGCCGGGCTCCTGATGACCGGGTGCGACGTGGTGGACATGGGCATCCTCCCCACACCAGCCCTGCAATATCTCATAAAGATCGACGACCGGTTCGCCGGCGGTGCGATGATCACCGCGTCCCATAACCCCCCTGAGTACAACGGCGTCAAGATCATCGAGGCCGATGGCACCGAGATGGCCGACGATGAGATCATCAGGCTCGAAGACCGGTTCTTCTCCGACAGGTTCGACACCGCATCCTGGGACAGCGTCGGCGCAGAGACTGCCGCACCCGACCGACTGAGGGAATATGTCCAGGCTGTCGTGGAGCACTTTTCGGCAGGCATCGGTGAGGGTATGACCGTCGTCGTCGATCCAGGCTCCGGTCCCGCGGCACTCACCACCCCGACCATCCTCTCAAGAATGGGCTGCCAGGTCCATACCATCAACGCACGACTCGACGGCACCTTCCCGGGCCGAATGCCTGAACCGACCCCTGAAGGACTGCAGCCCCTCGCCGAGATGGTCATCGCCACGGGCGCCGATTTCGGGGTGGCACATGACGGCGACGCCGATCGTGCAGTCTTCGTTGATAACAGGGGACGCTATATAGAAGAGAACTACGAGTTCGCGCTTGTCGAGGATTACGTCTGCAGCAGGAACAGCGGCGGGCTTGTCGTCACCCCGGTCGCTACATCCCGGCTGATCCAGGACATCGCAGAGAAGCATGGGTGCACCGTCGACTATACACCTGTGGGAAGCATCTACGTCGCAAGGCGGATGATCGAGGTCATCGAGCAGGGGAAGAAGGTCTCTTTCGGGGGAGAAGGAAACGGCGGCCTGATCTATCCTGACCACCAGTTCTGCCGGGACGGAGGTATGACCGCCGCCATGATGGTAGCGGTCCTCGCAAGCCATAACGGCAGAAGTCTCTCATCCATCCTCGACGACCTCCCGGTCTATCACCTGGTCAAAGAGAAATACCACACCCGTGATCCAGACGCGCTGGTTCGTGCCGTCGAGAAAGCGTTCTCAGGAGAGACCCTGGAGAAGATCGACGGTATCAAGATTATCAGGGAGGATGCCTGGGCACTGGTGCGGGCATCAGGTACAGAACCGATGATCAGGATCATGGTCGAGTCAGAGGACCCGGGAGTCGCAGATGCCATGTATGGGGAGATCATGCAGGTGATCGACCGGGCATGATCGCCCACCTGGACGCCCCCATCCAGGTGGGATCAACCCCACATTAAGCATTCCATTCAAGGTGCCGCAAGAGACTCCTGTCTTCCACCATATTCCCGGTATTCTCAGGGATCTGAAGAGATCCCTTCAAAGAACATTCCCGCGGAATGGTGGTAACCTATATATAAGATGATGAACATGCATGATACAGAACCTGCAGGAGGGCGCCGAATAAAATGGATGGAAACCTACAGATGATACAGAAGATCAACTCCGCGATCTCCTCCGGTGATCCGCGTGAGGTTGAGAAAGTTGCTCTGGATATCTCTGAGACCCAGACGCGAAAAGAGAAGAAATCGCTCTACGAGCAGATGAACGCCGCCCTGGTAAAGACAGCGTTTGAAGGAGACCAGCCCGAACTCCTGAGCCAGCTCGTCGAACCAACAAAAGACGAGGTGTTCGACCTCGTCCGGCGTGTTACAAAACTCTACCTTGAGAACAGGGATGACCGGTGGTTCTCAGCGATAGCCGTCCTGGTCAACAAACTCGACCGGAAGAGCCACCAATCAGATATACTCGCCGAGATATCCCTCGATCTGGTCCAGGCGGGGGTAGCTACAGGAGACCTCCATTACATTGAGCGGGCAGAAGAGACCCTTGCCCAGATCAGCATCCGTAAATACCGCTCAGCCATCCTCACCAAGATCATACCACTCCTCATCCACTACGGACAGAAATACCAATACGTCGACATCATGCAGCATGCTCTCCAGATCCTCCCTGAGGTCGGCGATATATCAAAACAGTCACAACTCCATGCCGACGTGGCCCGGGCGATCGCTGGCTTCGGCATCGACCTCGGCGATATCAACCTGGTGATCAGCGGACTCCAGAGCGCCACCGAGATCAACCAGAAGATCCGTCGCACCAACTCGATCGCTGATATCGTGGACGCGACCTGGAAATCACCGTTGAAGAAAGAGATCGCTGACATCGAGCAGATCGTCGACTCGCTCACCGGGGTCCCCGAAGAACGGCTCACCGAGGTCGTCGCGATCCTGACCGAACACCTCCTCGACCGTCAGCGAGACAGGAAACAGGTCTACACAAGGTTGCTCAAGATCGATGAGGAGAAACCCTGGACAGGCCAGACCCTCGTCCTCGAACTCCTGAAAAAGGCTGAACGGAGCGGAGAACGCTGGTACCTCGAGAAGGCCTTCGAGTTCAATGCTCGAAGTGTTGCGGAAGCCCAATTCCCCATCGAGGAGATAGTTCTCTCCGGGATCGCGGTCGTCGAGAAGAGCGGCAATCCGGGTGTCCTCCTCGACATAACTCCGCTGATCAGTGAATCCTGCGACGTCGCAAAGGCGGCTCAGCTCTACCTCCAGATCACCGACGCACTCTCCAGGATGGGCGACTTCTACCACGCTATCGAGGTCATGAAGAAAGCCAGCGCCAGCGTCCAGAGGATCAACGCTCAGTTCTTTGATACCGCTGTCCGCCTGATCAAGGAAGGAATCCGGCGCGACGAGATCGGACTCATCCGCGAGAACCTCCTCACCGCAATGGACGCCGATATCATCGACTCGATGGTGCAGCAGGCGGTGACCGACTTCTGTAAGGAGTACGACTTTGATGAAGTCGTCAGGCACATACCAGCCGTCAAAGAACTTACTAGACTCCACCGTGCACAGGATCCCCTGCTTCTCGAGTGCAACACCCTCCTGATCGACCGGGGGTTCGTCCGCCAGAGGGATCCCTCAGGGCTCGTGAACCTGGCAAGCCAGATCGAAGACCAGTCCCTTCGCGAGCAGGCGATATCGACGATCGTCATCGAGATGGCAGAGATCGGCGTTGCCCGGAAGGACCGGGACCTCCTCAGGCGTGCGACCGGGCTCACCTGTGAGATCATCGATCAGCAGACGCGGGCTGAGACGATGGGTAGCATCGTGGACCAGGCGGCCATTCTTGCCGTGGAGGACGGCGACCTCGACCTCCTCCATGGGATGCGAGTCCTCTCCACATCTCTGCTTGAACAGGACTACTGTCTCTTTGCGATGGGAAAGGTGATCCACGGCCTGATTATGTACGGGATCGAGCAGCTCTCGCTCCAGGCGCTGAACGAGGCGGCCCAGATCCTCACCCAGATCACCGACCCATCCCTGCAGCGCCAGCTGGTCGACCCCCTCATCGAAGGCTACATCCGGGTCGGGAGCCTGCAGGCGGCAGATCAGGTCTCCCGGGGCGGTGCCCAGATCTTCGATGAGATGATGAAACCCTTCGAGGTCGCGCTCACCCTCCTTGAGACCAGCACCCCGCACGAGGAGGTCTCGATCAAGATAGCAAGTTATGTCGACATCATGCTCGAGTACATGCAGGCCTATGCAAGCCCGATCTTTGCCGTCCCCATGGCCTACTTCACCCTGGAGATCAAAGGGGATTACGAGCGGACCGCCATGATCCAGCGGATCCTCACCTTCTTCACCGACTCTATCAAGGAGTTTGACTCGGCTGATCCCTACGAGGCGATGGCTTACCTGCTAGAGGGGATCGAAGGGGCGACAGCAGCACCGCCGGTGCTTGAACTGATGTGCCAGCTCTTCGAGCACGTCGACGATATCTATTCCCGGTACTCTGGCATGTACCGGATCGTGAGCGCCTATTCGGCTCTTGGCAACGATGAGCGGGCCGAGGAGATCATCAGGAGGCTCCACGAGACCATCGGTACCATCACCGAGCCCTCCATCCAGGCGATCATGCTCTCTGATCTTGCCGGCCTCATGGCCGGGATCGACCATGGCACGGCCAGAGGTTACCTCGGCGAGGCTCAGCGGTTGCTTGAATATGTCGGGCCAGAGCGCGAGTCGTTCGTCAGGAAGAACCTGATCTACGCCGCAAGGAACCTCAACGCGGTCAGCCGACGGGAAGAGGATGTCGATTGGGCGGTCGAACAGGTCGGCAAGATCGAGGACCCGGTGGAGTATGTGGATGCCCTGACAGCGGTCTTTGATATGGTCAGCGAGCCTGCCCAGAGAAAAGAGATCCTCTCGGCCATGTGTCACACCGTCGTGAGCATCCCCTCTCCCTATGTCAGGCTCTCGATGCTCTTTGACGTGGCCCGGTTCGCCGAGACCTATGGCAATGAAGAGGAGATCCAGGAACTGCTTGACGGCATGGAGAGAGCAGCTAACTATGTCCAGATCCCGTTCATCACCGCCGTGACGCAACAACGTATGGCCAGGATGCTCTTTGCGCTCTACCGGAAGACCGGGAAACCGACCATCCAGCAACGGGCCATCGAGACGGTCTCTGCGATCGATGACGACAGGATCCGCTACAGCCTGATGGTCCAGCTCGAGCAACCGATGCCGCAGTCATGGAAGAATTCCGTCTTTGGCAAGATCCTGGACAGCCGCAACAAGATCCGGAGCGGCGAGTACACAACAAAGGATATGGTCGCCCTTGACCGGGCCATCAAGGCAACACCCGATCGGGCAAAGCGAGCGACGTATTACACCGAACTCTTCCTCATTGCCCGTAACGCAGGGCAACATGAACTTGCAGACCGGATGCTACTCTGTGCGCTCGAAGAGGCGCGGATCATCAGGCCGCTCTCGCGGCGGGCCTTTGTGCTCGGGGATATGGCATGCCGGATATTTGCGGAGCGTTATGAGGACCGGTCAAAGGAGATCCTCAATATGGCCGTGAGCGAGGCCCTCAACATCCGCGACTCGGCGGTCAGGGATGAGGTATACGACGAGCTGGACATGTCTATACGAATCATCCAGGAGCACTGGCTGTGAAGACGGTCGAGATCTGGATCTCAGGAAGGGTGCAGGGTGTCGGATTTCGGGCATGTATAAAACGGATCGCCTCCAGCCTCGGCATCGTTGGTGAGGCCATGAACCTCCCCGATGGGAGGGTGCTCATCACCGCAACCGCTGAACCGATCGTTCTGGATAAGTTTGTCTCGACGCTCTACGGGTGCCCCCGGGTCGTCATCAAGGACCTCTCGCAGCGGGGGATCCCCCTCACTGCCTACCCGGATTTTACGATTCAGCGGGCATCTCCCAGTAGAGTACGTGAAATTCAGCGTTTGTGAGGAGCGCATCATGCAGGATGCGCACCTGCGCATCGATGCGAGCCTGGTCGATGGAGTCGCGGAACGCCAATGTCAGCCTGGTTGAGAGATCCTCACCAAGGTAGCATCGCTTCTCGCCAAACTCATAATCCCGGGAAGAAACCTCATTTCTCGCAAACCGGAGGACGGTGCGGTCCACCATCGTCGCTTTCTGCGGATCGATGAGGTCGTGAACAAGGCTCCCTGCCCCCTCCCGAAGCATACCACGGTCAGGGTCGAGATGGGCGCCGACCAGCGAGACGCAGCAGTTTCCATAAAGCATCGCGTAGCCAAGTGAGAACATGGCGTTGACCGGGTCACAGTAGGGGCGGCCCGTTCTGCGGCGGAACCCGAGATCTGGCGGGAGAGCACGGGAGAGAACCTCATAGTAGATATTGCCGGTCAGGCGGGAGAGCCTCCGCAGTTCTTCCATGGTGATCGAGACCGCAAGTTCCTCCCTGGCCTGGATGAGGAAGTCGTGTTCCCCGGCGTAGAAGAGATCCTGCCCGGTACTGTCGCAGAGTTCCTCGAGGAGGAGGAGTCTTGACTGGAGACTGGCTGTTGCGATCGACTGCGCGAACCGGTGGGGAGCGGCCTGTTCCTGGGCGGTGCGCACCGCCTCGTCCTGTCGATAGCCGTAGGGATAAAGGTAGCCGACGGGCGTGCCGTCGATATCAAAAAAGGTGATGGCAGCGCCGGATTTGAGGAGGTTTGTCACCGCCGAGGTGTGCAGGGTATGACCTCCGATGACCAGGAGGTGTTTCACCGCCTGAAGAGGGTAACGCCTGATGGCACTCCCGCGCGCGATGACCAGTTCCTGTGTCGTCGCCTTGATATGTCCCCCGTAGCCAAAGACGGGGAGCCAGGGTTGCGTTGCTGTCATCCAACCACTCCAGGAAGGAGTAGTGGGCGGTTTTTGGTGATTAATGCATCGAACCACTGCCATACAATAACGAGAACAGAGTTGCCGCCCGAAGGCGGCATGCGCGTTAGCCGGTGGATCGTCTCTGCGATTGACCACCCCTGCAATCGTGCCGCATCCATCGCAGAATCTTCGTGGACCTCGTTCTGAAAAGGTCCCTGGAGGGGGGATCCGGGTGGCCCGGGCCGGAGACTGCCACGACGTGACACGCCACAGGTTAACAAACCTTTTCCGCATCGACCACCCATGTAAAGGTAAGAGTATACCTGGCGGTATGGTCGTTTGCGCACGCATCTGTCAGGCCGCCGGGGATCCTTGGCAACCCGATAACAACGCGGCCGGCGGGGCTTGCTCTCCGCCCCGCCAGGCTGCAAACCGATGGGATAAATTATGTTCTGGAACAGAGCGATGGAGACAATCCGGCCTGAAGAACTCGCTGATCTTCAACTGAAGCGGCTGAAATGGACGCTTCGTCAGGCACAGAAAGTAGGGTTATACCAGAAAAAATTCAGGGAAGCTGGCATATCGCCAGACGATATCAGGACGCTTGACGATGTGGAGAAACTTCCCTTCACCTATAAGAAAGAACTCCAGGCCGGGTACCCGTTTGGCCTCTTTGCGGTCCCGCTCAGGGAGATAGTGCGGATCCACACCACCTCCGGTACCACCGGGAAACCGACCGTCGTCGGCTACACCCGCAAGGATCTGGACAACTGGTCAGAACTGATTGCGCGGAACATGACCATGATCGGCCTTCGGGAAGATGATATCTTCCAGAACGCGGTCAACTATGGTCTCTTCACCGGGGGTCTCGGGTTTCACTACGGCGCCGAGAAGATCGGCATGACCGTTATCCCGAGCGCGACCGGGAACACCCGCCGCCAGATCGAGATGATCGAGGACTTCG
>CAZYWX010000031.1:0-13344 GCA_964651285.1 uncultured Methanoculleus sp. | reverse complement strand
CTCACATAACCTATCGTGTCCCGGGATCAAGAACTGGGCAATCCGGGCCATTTCGGGGGCGGGACACGGCCCATCAACCGGCGGGTCGTCACCGGCTGTTCACCGCTCCGGGAAAACCGTGAAGTCGTCCCGGATGGATCGTGCAACGGAAGGTTCGCGCGATTCAGAGTGCTCAGGGGGACCATTGCCCGGGTAGTCCAGAACGACAGACCCGGCTTCCCTCCTGGTTACATTCCCGGCCCCGGCAGAGAGGTATCAGGACAACCTCCTTACATGCGGTCATTCGACCGCCTTCACTCCTCCACGCTCCCTCCGTAGACAACCTGCCCGAAACTGATGCAGCCATCCCCGAGCGGGTAGTCTCGGTTCATAACAAATGTAAGCCCGGCAGCCAGAACCTCCCCCCGGATCGTCTCCCGGATCGCGCGGTTGTAGGCCACACCTCCGGAGAGCGCCACCAGCGGGATCCCCCGGTCCTCAGCTACCCTGATGGCCATCGCGGCGATGCCCCGGGCCAGGTTGTACTGGACCGACGCGGCGATATCCTCAGTCCGCTCCCCTGCGGCGGCCCCACGGTATGCCTCCGCAAGGAGCGAACGAGTCGAGAGGACCTCGCAACCCCCGTCATCGCGCCGGTACTCGAGGTCCCAGGCCGTGGGCTTCCCGGCATATGCCGCCGCCTCAAGCTTCATCGCCGGTTCACCGTCATAGGTCTGCTTCCGGCAGACCCCTAAGAGAGCCGCAGCAGCGTCCAGCACCCGGCCGGTGCTGCTCGTGGCGGCGACGTTGAACCCCCGCTCCACCTGCCGTGCGAGAACCGCAAGTTCGAGATCGCTCCATCCACGCGATGCGAGCAGATCACGGACGCCGTCCGTCGGCAGGATCCCGTAGAGCATCCGTTCAGGGAACCTGGTCGCAAGGTCACCGCCCGGCATCTGGACGACCTCCAGGTGAGCGACCCGGTCGAGATGGGGGACCTGCCCGGCAAAGACCTCCCCGCCCCAGACCGTAGCGTCATCACCATAGCCCACCCCGTCGATCGCGATCCCGACACACTCCTCCCTGGTCGCGGCCGCTATATGCGCCCGGTGGTGCTGGACAGCGATGAGTTCTGCCCCGGTCGTTTCGGCAACCTCCCTGGCATATCTCGTCGAGAGGAACTGCGGATGGCGATCGTGGACGATCCTGTCGTAGCGGGCGCCGGTGAGATTCCCGAGTTTCTCCACCGTCTCCTGCAGATAGGCGAGGGTCCCCGGGTTCCTGACGTTCCCGACATGAGGCGAGGTGATACAGAACCCCTTCTGATAGATGGAGATGTTCGCGTTCAGTTCAGGGCCGACACCGAGGATGCACCGATCCCCGAGGTCGATCGCCTCCCGCTTCGGCGCGAGGCCCCGTGAGAGCCTGATGATGTAGCCGTCTCTGACGACCGAGTCATCACATCGGTTGACGATCTGGCGGTCGTGGGTGAGGATGTAATCCACCTGCCCCGGGAGATTCGCAAGAGCGGTCACAAGATCGGTGATCATCGGGTAACCGGGTCGGTTCGCGCTTGTCATGATCAGAAGCGGGTGGGTCAGGTGCGCAAAGAGAAGATGGTGCAGCCCTGAGTAGGGAAGCATACACCCGATGGTATGGAGCCCCGAGATCCCCGCGTGGGACGCGGGATCCTGCTTCGCGAGCACCACGATCGGCCGGGCCCGGGAGTGGAGGATCTCCCGATCGCTCTCTGACACGACCGCGATCCGTTCCACCTCCTCCGGGGTCGCCATCACCGCGAGGGGCTGTTCGGTCCGGCCCAGGCGGTGTTTCAGAACGCCTGCCGCCTCCTCGGTGCAGGCGATATGAAACCCCCCGATCCCCCGGATGGCGACGATCGCACCTGCGTCGAGGAGGGTGGCTGTCTCCCGGATGGGATCTTTGGTCGCAACCGGGGTCCCATCAGCTCTGAGGAGATCAAGCCGCGGCCCACAGGCCGCACAGGCGATCGTCTGGGCATGGTGACGCCGGCAGGACGGGTCGGTATACTCGTCTCTGCAGGCGGCACACATCGGAAACGCCTCCATGGAAGTACGTTCCCGGTCGTAAGGGACAGCGCTGATGATGCTGTACCGCGGGCCACAGTTGACGCACGAGGTCGCCCAGTAGCCCTCGTAACGCCCGCCCGGCATGAAGATATCAGCGATGCAGTCATCGCAGGTGGCAACATCAGCAGGGATAAACCCGGAAAGACTCCCCGACCCACTCTCCAGGATGGTAAACCCATCAGCTGGCTCCTCGCGCAGGTCCAGAACATCCACCGAATCGATACGAGATAATGGCGTGCCTCGTGAAACTATTGCCAGAAACTCATCAAACCGTTCTCCGGACGCATGGATCTCAACCTCGCTTCCGAGGTTCTTGACCGTGCCGGTGATCCCCAATTTCCGGGCTGTAGCGTAGACAAAAGGACGAAATCCTACTCCCTGAACGATACCCCGGATGATAATGGTGCCACGTGTACGCATCAAAAAGCCAGCATAAATTTATGGAGTTATACAGCGATATATTGATAGGGTATCGCATTGACGGGACATATTAAAATTCTGAATGATCCGGTAGACCTGGTTCCTCTTCTTATAACGTTCAACGATGCAGGTTATAAAAAGATCTATGAACTCTTGAACAAGACCTGGTTGACCGAGGAAGAACTCAGGGCACACGCCGATCCTTCGACAGTGACCAAATGTCTCTCTATCCTCAAGAAGGGTAACCTGATTGAAGAGCAGTGGAGGATGCCCGAGCCGGGGCAAAAACCGGCAAAGGAGTTCCGCACCACATACAGCAGGTTCAGGGCCAGTTTCCAGTGCTCCATGGATGATATCGGGGACCTGATCCACATCGCCATCTCCAATGATGATAGCCTCCGGGCCATCGTGGACTCGGTCGAAACAGAGATCGCCGAGGGCACTACCTCGATCAGTGATATCTCAAGAAAATGTGGGGTCAGTCCGACTTTTATCAAGGGACTGGCAAAAAGAGTCCCGAACCTCGACGTGAAAGGACAGGGAATGGTGTTACTTGACCGATCTCAGTGAAGATCCGCTCTACGTGATCCTGCGGAGCAAACGGGAATCCACCCGGTTCCAGATACTTGTGGAGATCGCTGAACACCAGCCCTCCATCCGCCAGCAGGAGATCGCAGATAAACTTGGCGTGACACCGCAGGCCATCTCTGAGTACATCAGGGAACTGGTGGATGAGGGGATGGTCAACGCCCATGGCCGGGGGCGTTACGAGGTGACCAAGACCGGGATCGAGTGGGTCCTGCACCACGCCGAGGCACTTGAGTCCTACGCTTCGCACATCACCCGGGATGTGATCCAGCAGGTGGCTGTCTGGACGGCGATCGCCAATGAAGAGATCAAGAAAGGAGACAGAGTCGGTGTCTTCATGCGAGATGGCTGGCTCTACGCCACAAAACAGGAACAGAGTGCCATGGGCAGGGCGACGATGGACGCACGCCCGGGTGAGGACCTTGGCGTCTCCCACCTGACCGGTATCATCGAGCATAAAGAGGGACGGATCCATATCTGCAAGGTACCCCGGATCGAACGCGGCGGGTCCCGGGAGGTCCAGCCAGATCTCCTCAAGGCTGCTGTCAAGGATGCAGACATGATCGCTGCCGTGGGTCTTGAATCGTATGTGGCCCTCAAGAAAGCAGGTATCACGCCTGATATGTTCTTTGGCTCCCGCGAGGGGGTCATCGAGGCGGCGTTCCACGGTCAGGAGTGCGCAATCGTTATCGTCGATGAGGAGTTTACTGATTTCCTCAAACGATTGGAGACGGTGGGGCTCTCCTACACGATCCATGACCTGATCGCATCATGAAGGTAATTGTTCAGCCGCAGAAAGGCACGTATAAACTTCTATTTGTCGAGAACGGCCACGTGAAGATGACCGGGTTCGTCGACCTGACGGCAACACCGAAGGGTCAACGCCCCAGGGACTACAAGGTGCGCCGGCGGCGCAGACAGCTCAAACCCACTCCGACCCGGGACCTGATCGCGCTGCTGCGCAGGTCATCGGTTCTCCTCGCGAAGAAGAGTCCAGAGTTCGAGTCGTTCCTCGCTGATCTCCAGATCCCCTGGTCTGAGATCGATATCTGCCGGTTCTGCCAGATCGAAGATCGGTATACTCCTCTCGATGAGGCGACCGCCGTTCACTACAACGGGGAGGAGATCTGCCTGGAGTGTGCCAAACGCGAGATGCGCCGGGAACTCGGCTACATGGGTACGTTCGGGGGGTCTGTGCTGGTGCATCTTGAGAAGTTCCTGGCCCAGGTCAGAGACCTCGACCGGGTGCTGGCATCAGTGGGACCTGACCGTGTTGACCGGTCCAGGACCGTCTACGACCGGCTTGAGGCCCACGAGATCCAGAAGACAACCCCCCTCACAGACCTTCCGCTGCCCCCCGCGTTTACAGAGGCTGCCGGTGTCGAGCGTCTGATGCCCGTCCAGCAGCTCGCTGTCGAGAACGGTCTCCTCGAGGGGCAGGACCTCCTCGTCGTCTCTGCCACCGCGAGCGGTAAGACCTTCATCGGGGAGATGGCCGGGATGAAGAACTTCCTCGAGGGTCGGGGAAGGATGCTCTTCCTGGTCCCGCTTGTCGCGCTTGCCAACCAGAAGTACCAGCGGTTCCGCGATCGCTACGGCCACCTGGTGCGGGTTACCCTGCAGGTCGGAGTGAGTCGTCTCAACCTCCCCGAGACCCGACCGGCAGGGGACCGGGACATCAACGCTCCTGTCGTGGTGGGGACCTACGAAGGGATCGACCATGCCCTGCGCACGGGGAGGCCCCTGAAAGATATTGGAACCGTTATCATCGACGAGGTCCAGACGCTCGAAGACCCAGAACGAGGCCACCGGCTGGACGGGCTGATCGCCCGACTCAAGCACATTGCTCCTGACGCGCAGTTCATCTACCTCTCGGCCACCATCGGGCTCCCGGGGCTGCTTGCAGAGAAACTCCGGGCAAACCTGGTCCGTTACTCTGCGCGACCTGTGCCGCTGGAACGGCACCTCATCTTTGTGGAGCGGGGCCAGAAGATCCGACTCATCAAACAGCTCGTCGCCGAGGAATACCGGGTCAGGTCGTCCAAGGGTTACCGGGGGCAGACGATCGTCTTTACCAACTCCCGGGCCCGTTGCCATGTCATCGCCGATGCTCTCGGTAACGCGGCTATACCCTACCATGCAGGGCTGAGTGCCAAGGAGCGTCGGGACGTTGAACAGCGTTTTGCCAAGGGCGAGGTCGCCGCTGTCGTGACCACCGCGGCGCTTGCCGCTGGTGTCGACTTCCCGGCATCACAGGTCATCTTTGACGCCCTTGCCATGGGTATCGAGTGGCTCACCGTCCAGGAGTTCCACCAGATGATGGGCCGGGCTGGCCGGCCGGACTTTCACGACCTTGGCCGGGTGGTCATCATGGCAGAGCCAGGAAGGTCCTACTCCCGGATGTCCAGGAAGACTGAGGAAGAGGTCGCTGTCGCTCTCCTGCGGGGCGAGATGGAGGAGGTCGCTCCCGAGTACGATATGGAACAGAGCTCAGAGGAGTTTGTTGCGAACGCCGTCATATGTGGTGGCGACGAGCAGCAGATCATCCGCATGAATCGCACGATGGTCGGGACGCTGGAACCGGCGCTTCCGACGCTCCTCGACCACAACCTGGTCAGGCGGCGGGCCGGCCGCATCGAGCTCACTGATATGGCCCAGGTGATGGCCGAACATTTCATCGGCGTCGAGCGTCTGCTCCAGATCAAGGATCTGGTCAGGCAGATGAACGATGCTGTCGAGATCGTTGCTGAACTTGAGTGTGCCGGGGAGGACGCGCCGTAGAGGGGGTTTGCGGCCACCTCTCTTTTATTCTCGACGATTTCCCGGACCAGGATCCTGAGATTGGGGGCATCCCAAAACCCCTCTGCCAGGAGGGGGCGACCCCCTCCCGGCCTCCCCCAGGGCAAGAGACCTGGGAATACATGGATGGCATTTCTGATTTTTGCGCCCAATATGCGTCGAATCGTCGTTCCCGTGCGTGAGGATGCTCTGACCCACCGCAATCATCGATCGCCAGGCACTATTGGGATGTGCTCATTCTTAAAGAACAGCAGACCCTGCCCCTCTGCTCCTGAAAGCGCCACATAGGGACTCTCTTGCCTGGGTTTGCAGGTTGCCCTTTCTGCTCGAGGCTACCCTGGACCGCCTCTGCGGGGGACGCTCCCCTCCAAATCCGGGGCGGGAAGCCGTCTCCCGCGGGACGGAAGCAGGAGGGGTTTTTGGGTTTCATCCTATCAACCGATCGCCACACAGAGCGGAATCAGCAGAAGGGGCCAAGGAAAAACCCTCGTGAGGAGGAGGAGAACCCGGATACGAGATCGCGGGGGAAACCCGGGGTCCTGCATCCCCCTCTACGTCCTTCTCGACGGCTCTTTGCGCACCATCGCCGCAAAGACCCCGGTCCCAAGGAGGCTTATCGCCCCACCTACGTAGAAGACAGCGGCGACACCGACAAAGTCCATAAACAGGCCCCCGATCAGCGGTGCGATGATCGTGCCAACGCTGAAGACCGTATTGTAGGCGCCCATCGATGTCCCCATCCCGATGGTCCGGCCCGCATCGACGGTCAGGGCCATGATCGCCGGCTGCTGGATGGCGCCACCGAGACCGATGATGCAGGTGACCAGGAGCAGAAGCCAGAACGACCCCGCGAGCGGAATTGCAGCGAGCGCTACCGAGGATATGACCGAGCCAACGATGATCAGGAAGACCTTGTTCGCGGCGTCGGCAAGCCTCCCGCACGGCACCTGGAAGATCGCCATCAGGAAGGTGTTGACCGAGAGGATGAGACCCACCTCAAACGGGGTTATCGCGATCTCCGGGGCAAAGATCGGGATGAACGCCATCATACCACCGCGGCCGAGAGCGGTGATGAAGGTAAAGATGATGATCGCCCGCATACCCGGCATCGTGAGGATCGAGCGCATCGACATAGTAGGGTTCGCACCCCGCCCCTGCCGGGGGAGCCTGAAGACGCCCGGTCTCGCCTCAGGGAGGGATACCGCAACAAGGAAGGTGGAAAATGCCGAGAGGGCGGCCATGACGTAAAAGACCGATGACATCCCGAAGGTGTCGTTCAGGAGACCGCCAAGGAATGGTCCGGCCCCCATCCCGAGGAACATCGATATGGAGAAGTTCCCCATCTGACGCCCCTCTTTCCCCTCCTCTGAGAGGTCGCCGACGTAGGCCATGGCTACCGGGGCGACCATGGCCGATGCCAGTCCGTGGATCAGGCGAACGGCCGTGAGCGAATAGACGCTGTTGGCGATGAGGTAGGCAAGCGACGTGACCGCATAGATGAACATGCCGGAGAGGATGATCCATTTTCGTTCCTGCCGGTCTGAGAGTCGCCCGATGATGGGCATGAAGACCGATCTGGAGACTGCAAAGGCCGAGAAGATGATGCCAAGCCAGATACCGGTCGCTCCTAGATTCTCCGCGTAAATCGGAAGTAGCGGGCTGACGATACCAAGCCCGAGCATGGTGGCAAAGACGGAGATGAAGAGAACGTTATAAATACGCTTGGCTATGTCCATTATTCTACAACCTCCTGGGACGTTTGCCCTGAAAAGATGTCCGGCAAAACGCCCCAGAGTCTGAGTATATATTGGATGGTACAGGCCTTATTTATGTATGAGCCGGATGAAGAGATCGTCTGCGGTGACATCCCCCAGATGCCTCCCCGGATTCAGAATCAGCGCCGCTCCATGCCAGATGTGGACGACCAGAAACTGGTTCTCTTGACCGGTCAAGCCAGGGGATAGGACAGCGGTCCCCGGCAGAGGGAAAAGGTTCCGAGGCCATCCCACCGGGGCAGGGGAGATGGGAATATCATGCCTCGTGTCTTGCGATCTTCAGGCCCCCGGGCGCCCTGATAATCCCATCCACGCGGGCATCCTCGTGCAGGGTGAGCCCCTGACAGGAGACGTTCCCGAGGACATGGGCCTCCTGCGCGATCGTCACATCACCCTTCCCCTGGACATCCCCGTGGATGACTGACCCCCGGGCGATGCCCACCTCCTCCTGCACATGAAGACTCCCAAAGATCGTCGTCTCCTCCTGGATCGATATCGATCTGGCACGGATGTTTCCGTGCAGTCGGCACCCGGACCCAACGACCATCTTCCCGGGAACCGAGAAGGTCTGCATGTTCAGGACAGCACCGGCCGGGATCATCAGCGGGGGTGTGGCGGGGTTCTTCCTCTCTTCTCCCTCCCCTTCACCCTCCTCTTCTTCGTCGTCGCCGAAGAGTTCTTCGAGGACCGCATCCAGCTCGTCCTCCCGCTCAATCCCGAGGATGGCCACCAGGTACATCATGACATAGATGATGACCGGCATCGGGTTTCTGATGGAGATCCAGCCCTTCGCCTCAAACCCCCGATCGATCTGGACGTTGTCTCCGATATCAAGGTCACCTTTGACAACCAGTTTCCCCTGGATCTTCACCCCTTCACCGAGATAGGCGTCCTCTTCAGCGATGACGTCACCCCCGATCTCACACCAGTTGTCGACCCTGACGTCCCCGGCAGCGACGAGATCGCCGTTTATCTTGCTGAACTCGCAGACCACGACATCTCTGCCGGCAAGACCGTAATCTATCTGGCATCGATCGCCGATGACAATATCCAGATCGGTCTTGAGTGTCCTCTCCTGCAGTTCGGTGTTGTCAGGGAGGGCACAGGTCTTGATCCAGTCGCGGTCTCCAGTTGGTTCCATCTACGTAGTATATTCTTCATGCGCCATACTTATGACTCTTATTAATTAGATCCAGGACTATCGGCATGACGTCACCGCCGCGGATGCGGTTGAGACCTCCCTCAGCACACGAGACCTCATCGAACCTGGTCGTCCGATCAACCCTGACCCCCGGGCCCCTGATGACGATCGGCACCGGGTCGGCGCTATGGTCCTTGACCGAGCAGGGGGTACTGTGGTCGGCGCAGACGACGATCAGGGTCTCTCGAAGCGCAAGGAGTGGCTCGAGCGCCGCGTCGATCACCTCGATGAAGTCCCGTTTCTGGATCGCTTTCCCGTCGTGCCCTGCCTCGTCTGCGCCCTTGATGTTCATCAGCACGAAGTCCTTCCGGTCAAGTTCCCCGATCACCGCCTTCACCTTGGCGTCCAGGTCAGAGTCGACCGACCCGGTCGTCCCCGGCACCGGGATATGTTCGAGCCCCACAACCTTCCCGATCCCGGTGATAAGCGTGGCCGCAGAGATGACGCTCCCTGAGAGGCCGTAACGTTCCTCAAACCCGGGGAACGTGCCCATCTTCCCCGCACCCCGGATCAGGAGGAAGTTTGCAGGAGGCAGCCCCTCCTGAACCCTCTGCGCGTTCAGAGGATGGGCAGCGAGGATCTCGGTCGACTGCCTGATGAACTCGGTGCAGGCCCGGGCGGTCGTTTGGTCTGCCGGATCATCGGTACAGGCCTGAACCGGGAGCGGTCGAACCCCCTCTCTCTTCGGATCGTTGGACGAGACCTTATCGCCGAGCCCCTCCCCGATGAGGGCGAGGGCCGCCCGGTGGCCAGCACCAGCCTCAAATCTGAACCCAAGACCGAGCGCAGAGAGATCGACGCCCTCGCGGATCGCCTCGGCGAGCGGTTCGGTATCAGAGATCCGACCGGCCCGGCGGTCGATGATGAGACCATTCTCATCAAGGGTGGCGAAGTTACACCGGAACCCGATCATCCCGGTGGTCATATGGATACCGGTTCCCTCAGCCTCAAGCGGACCCCGACCGGTGTAATAGTCCTGCGGCGGGTAGCCGAGCAGAGCGAGGTGAGAGGTATCAGACCCGGGACGTATGCCAGGGGCGATGGTATCCATGATCCCGCAGACCCCCTCCGCAGCAATCTGGTCGAGGACCGGGGTTCGTGCTGCCGCAAGTGGGGTCAGCCCGCCCAGCGCTTCACAGGGGCGGTCTGATATACCATCCAGTACCAGGAAGAGCACCTTCTGAGCAATCATCAAAGAGAGGTGAGATCCCGAACCTGATTACTCTTCCCGGTGAGGCAGAAGGGGGAAGACACCCGCGTCACCGCCGCTCTTCTGCCGTTCCGCGGAGCGCCAGACACCGTTCCGCCTGGCGGAGCACCGCCTTTGCGAGGATCTCGCCACGCTTGCGGCACTCCTCCTCGCAGTTGACCATGATGAGGATGTTGGTCGTCTTGATCATATCGGCTGAGAGGCACCTGACCTCCACGACCAGGTCTTCCTCGATGATCGTTTCCAGATCGCGCACGACATCATATAATTGGTGTGAATACCGGTCGAGCAACGCATTCGCGGTCTGGACCCAGGTCTCGTCGCTCTCCCTCGTCAGGAGGTCTGTCCACTCCTGGTGGAATTGGATGAGCAATCTCCTGATGATCCCCCGGGCAATCTTCTGCTGTTCTTCCAGGGGCGCGGGGCAGAGCACGACCTGTTCTGCCCGCTGCGTACCTCGATACCGCTGGTTGACAGGTATGGTCATCACGTCCCTCTTCTGTTCACAGACCGGGATGAGATGATCAGGGAGATATACCTTTGCGCTGCTCGACCAGCGCTGACTGAACCGATGTTGCAGAATTCAAAGACCGAAAAAAGAGAGTGAGCGGCCAGCCTTATGTGGTTGCGACCTGCTCAAGTTTGGACTTGGTGATCTCGACCCGGCGGATCGGGTAGATCTCCTTGACGACCTTAAAGACGTCCCGTGCCATGTCCCCGGAGACGATCTCCTTGACCAGAGTCTCTAAGTCGCTCTCCGCCGCCCGGGCGGTCAGGGTCTGGGCGATCGCCTGCCGTACAGCGTGGACCTGGCTCTGCTCGGCCCGTGACAGGGTGAGACAGACGACCGTCACCCGCAGGAGTTTGCCGTCCTTGCTGATGACCGGGTGGATGGTGTCGATGCGGGATGCCCGCCGCTTGACCATCGACCGCAGGTAATCCCGGGTCACCTCGTGACCGACGAACTCGGTGTAGGCGGAGTCCCCGGCCACGTTGTTGATCTTAAACCTCATCTTGATGTGGGACTTCGAGTAGTCCTGCACCACTTCGCCGAGCGTCGCGGTCATGATCCGGCCGACCATGTTCTCGGGGTCGGCCGAGATGGTGTCCCCGATCTCAACTTTGCCGAAGGCCTCGGGCACGTACACCCGGTACCACCGCTTGGCCTTCCAGCCTTCCACCCTTCTTCCAACCTGTTTCTTCTTTGCCATGGTATCACTTCTCTCTGATTATATCGATTTCTCCAGCCTGATGGACGCAAAATGCGCTCTGAAAACTCCCACGATCGCCAGCCACTGCCAGGTTCTCGACCGCCTCATGGACCGTAGCATCCAGGCCTGACCTGACACCTGCCCTTACCGTGAACCGCAGGTACATAGCTCCTCCGCGATGGTCAGGTTCATGAGATAGTCGTCCACCGATGCGATGATCGACCTGAGCCTGGTTCCCTCGATCCTGGCCCGCACGCATCCCTCGCCGGGGATGGTCTTGATCAGGGTGAGGTTGTCGGGTTCGAGTGCTGCGGCCACGCATGCAGGGTGGCTATGCGGCGTCTCGATAATCCCCTCAACCTGGATCATGCGGGAACCGCCTCCAGGAGTTCCTCTCTGAACTGGTCCAGACGATCGGCCCCGATCAGGGCGCCGGCGCGCCGGTGGTGCCCGCCACCCTGACCGCCACAGGTCTCTGCGAGCGTCCGCATCAACACCTCAAGGTCGAGGTTGACGCCCGGTGGGCAGCGTGCTGATATGGAGTAGCCGTCTCCCCTCTTCCCGACGACAAAGACGGGACCGTTCTGGACGGTGTCATTGGCGAGCGCGTCTGCGACATCGCTTACCACCGTCCCGTCATCCACCACAAAGAGAGCGACCTGCTCGTCAAGACGACGTGCTCCCCTGATGCCGGCGATGACCGCCCTCCGGTAGCGAGCGGCGGTCTCCCAGGCATCCTGGAGCGCGTGGGTCGAGCGGAGACAGAGCGATGCGCTGATGTCCCCTGCTCCGGCCTTGCCGCAGGCGTCGACGACAGCGGCGAGGTTGTGGACCTCGTCGATGACCTCGCGCCCGAGGCCGTAGGTGGTGCCCCAGATCCCGCAGATCGCGGAGAGCGATGCTTCAGGGGCGATCGCAAGCACGACCAGGGAGAGGAGGGTCTCATAGTCCACATCGTCCTCATCGGTGACCTGCGCTGCCAGGGCGCGGGCGGCGTCGGGTTCCCCGGAGAATCCAGGAAGGTACGGGCTGGTTGAGGTCGCGAGCTGCTCGACAAGTCCCCTTCCCGGGAGCCGCAGACCGCGCCGGGGCGTGATGAACCCGTTGGCGATCCCTTCGTTGACGATATCCCGGTTTGGCCCCTCAAACTCCTGGGCGTCTCCGATGACCCCGAGAAGCGCAAGCCCTGCAAGGTCTCGGTTATCTCCCATGCGCTGCGCGACAAGGTATGCCGCACCTGATGCAGAGAGATTCCGGTCACCGTCGATCCCGGCAAGACGCGGGTTCACGTGGTAGTCGCCCTCGAAGTGGGGGACGTGGTGGTCTACCACCATCACGTCCTCCGGGAGGTCTGAGAGCGCGGATCCGAAGTCGCAGAGAAGCACGCTGCTGTCCCGGGGGACCGTGGCTGTGGTGATGCTCGGGCAGATCCTCAGCCGAAACCGCCCGCCCTCGCGGAACATGGCGTGACAGAGGATCGATGCTGCGGCTATGCCGTCTGCATCGTTGTGCGCCAGCACCTCCACAAAATCCTGCTCGAGCAGGTGGTCGGCCAGGTGAGCAGCAGCGGCGTCAAGCGACATGGGCCATCACCGGGAGAGCAGAATCTCCGCGGTCTCCGGTTTGTAAGTCCAGCCTTCTGGCATTCTCCCGGACTTGATATAGTACCTGGCCAGCCTGCGCACCTTGGATTCGGTGATCTGGAGCTGCCGGATGTTGTGCACGTCTTTCTTGTTCTCCGCAAGATGCTTGCGTATCCTGAGCGCTCGCTGCATCAGATTCTGCAGGTCTTCAGGAATCTCAGGCTCAAGGCCCTTCTCGCGGAGGATCTCGTTCAAACGCTTGCCGGTGGCGAGCTTGATGTCAGGGACACCATATTTGTCCCGTAAAACAAGCCCGATCTGACTGCTCGACATGCCGTCTTTGCGGAGATCAACGATGATCTTCTCGATCTCTGTTGTGTCCGTGTTGGACCACTCGGGAGCTTCCTTCCGGTTGGGTCGGACAGAACCGCTGGTTCCGCGGCGCCGAGCGTACATTCTTGCCATTCATA
>CAZYWX010000030.1:0-13698 GCA_964651285.1 uncultured Methanoculleus sp. | reverse complement strand
CATCTACCTGATCGTGCCCGACAGCCAGGCGATGCCCGGATCTGAAGCCGCCAGAACTCTCGCGGCGCTTTTTGCCCTCGCCCTCAGGCCAAAAGAATAGTCACGACGAAGTACAACCCGAAGAGCACCATGGCAAGCCCGCTCGCCTGCACCACCCGTTTGTAGTGCGGTCCGAGCACGTCTGCTCCCCGCGAGATCGCAATCCCGAGCAGTCCAAACCAGGCGATATCAGCACCGATGTGCCCGACGTAGAACGCGGTAAACGACGGGTGGAGCGCAAGAAACCCGACGCCGAAGGTGAGCCACCAGACCCACCAGTAGGGGTTGCCAAGGGTGCAGGCTGCCCCGAAGGCGAACGGCACCCTGGTCTCCTCGCTCACGACGGCGGCATCGTCGGCATGGATGAACTGGCTGATGCCGAACGCGATCAGGACAACCGATCCCAGGAGTGCGATGGGGGTGATGTAGGGTATCTCGCGCACGCCGCAGGCAATGGCCGCGACCATGACCGCTTCAGGGATGCCGTGCCCGGCCACCAGGCCTGCAACGAACGGCCCAGGCCGCCGTGACCCGATGCCGAGGACCGAGGCAGTCATGGGCCCGGGGGATGCAGCCCCGGAGAGCCCGATCAGGAAGGACGCGGCAACAACGTCGATCATAGGCCGTCTCTCTTCCACGAGAAGAGGAAGGGAAGAAGCATGAAGATCGCGATCGTCACCCAGATGGTGCCGAACATGCTGAGGAGAACCTCACGCTCAGGGGTGTAGAACCTGACCTCCACCCCACTTGCCCGGTCCCACACGATCTCGTGAGTTCCGTTTGGACCAGATGAGACAACACCCCCGCGGCTGACCATGCCAAGGAACGGGTTCTTGACGTCAAGCCCCGGAGGGAGGATGAGAGTTATCGAATAGGGTTCATCGAAGACCGCCACAAAGTGGTTATTGCGCACGGGAGCCCGGTAGGTGAGGGTGTAGTTACCTTCCGGGAAAGTGATAACGCCCCTGCCCTGGTCGCGGTACTCAACCGGGCCTGAGGGACCGAGCACCTCCAGGTCCTCAACCTTGAGCGGGACCCGTTCCCCCAGATAGCCCGGGCTCCAGAACGCATGCTCGCTGCCGGTGACCTGGACCACGGCCTCATAGCCGGTGCCATCAGGCAGCATCCGGAAGGTAGCCTCTTCAGCCGTCGCCGGGACACTGAGAATTATGAGCGCAAGACAGAGAGCAACGAGTGCAGATCTGCGTCGATCTCGATGGGGGGTTCGCATTGTCGTACCACAGTCTCCGGGTCTTTCAGGAGATGACCGGTCACCACACAGACGATCCGCTCGTCCTTATCGATCAGCCCGAGTTCAGCAAGTTTCCGTATCCCGGCGACCGAGGCCGCAGAGGCGGGTTCGACCCCGATTCCCTCCATCCTCGCAAGATCGCGCTGCATGGCAAGGATCTCATCGTCGGTCACAGCCGCCGCCGTCCCGCCGGTCGCGCGGATGGCGACGAGCGCTTTCTCTGCGTTCACCGGGGCCCCGATCCTGATAGCGGTCGCAACGGTCTCAGGATCCGGCTCAGGGATCAGCTCATCGAGGTTCTGCTCGATCGCCTTCACCAGCGGCTGTGAGCCTGCCGCCTGGATCCCGGTCATCATCGGCAGCCGGTCGATGAACCCGAGGGCCTCAAGTTCCCGGAGACCCTTGTAGACTGCAGAGATGTTGCCCGCGTTCCCGACCGGGAGGACAATCCGGTCTGGAACCTCGCCACCAAGCTGGTCGATCGCCTCAAACCCGATCGTCTTCTGCCCCTCCAGACGGTAGGGGTTGACCGAGTTCAGGAGGTAGAGCCCCTGACTGATACAGAGGTCGCGTACCATCTCGAGCGCTTTGTCAAAGTTTCCGCGGATGGAGATGACCCGGGCACCGTGCATCAACGCTTGGGCGACCTTGCCAAGGGCTACTTTCCCGGCGGGCAGGAGGACGACACAGGGGACGCCAGCCTTTGCCGCGTAGGCAGCAAGGCTCGCGGAGGTGTTCCCGGTGCTCGCGCAGGCGACGCTCTTCATCCCAAGTTCAAGCGCCATGCTGACACCCACGGTCATGCCCCGATCCTTGAACGAGCCGGTCGGGTTCATCCCCTCATGCTTGGCGTAGAGTTCGGGGAGCCCCAGTTCTTTGCCGATATTCTTCAGGTGGTAGAGCGGGGTGCCCCCTTCCTGGAGGGAGACCGGTTCGCCCCTGACCGGGAGAATCTCACGGTAGCGCCAGACCGAGAGAGGACGCCGGTCCCATTCTTCCCGGGAGACATCGATCTCTTCCAGGTCGTATTCGACGGTCAGAAGGTGCCCACAGCGTTCGCACGTATAGATAATCTGGTCCGGTGCGTAGGTTGCAGCACAATGAACGCAGACGAGACGATACATGGAGAAGCGTTGAACGCCAGAATACGTATAGATATGGTATCCCGGTCGGGCTGGATCTGGCGGATCGGGGCGCTTCAGCGGTTTCGTTGCGGCCAGACGCGGCAGACGAGCATGAAGAGCAGCCAGAGCCCGACTGTGCCACCGAGTGCAAGACGCACGAGTTCTTCAGGTGATGCGCCGGTTACAAGCGGTGCAATGAACAGGCCGACCATCGCCACCACGAGCACGATGGTGAAGACCCTGGGGCGCGTCGCATGATCCTCCTGAGCACGGAGACGGCCCGCCAGTCGCCGCCGCGAGAAAGGGTAGAACCAGGCGACGCCTGCGGGGGTGCAGGAGTCCTGCACGAGGTGGAGGATACACCCTGCAAAGAATGCGCATCCAAAGACCGGGATGAGTGCAAGAGACCGTTCAAGCCAGGTAAGGATGAGCGCGAGGTAGCCTGAGAGGAGCAGGGAGGTCATCACGACGCCCGCGAATGAGTGGAGCAGCCCCCGATGTCGGTGCCGGTAGTTCTTCCTGAGGATGAGCGAGAATACCAGGGAGAGCGGGTAGTAGATGAGGTACCTGATGGTATAGCCGAAGATCGGGAGCACCACGGCAAGACCGTTCAGGATCTGCCCCCTCTTTCCTTTTATCCCGCTGATCCGGCCGCTGTAGATCGCCGAGTCGAAGGTATCAGCATCAGGAGCGAGCGATCCGACAAAAACGCCGAAGAGGAGGAGGGCGATCGTTATCGGGTCGAGGAGAGCTGCCCAGGGAGCGATAAGAAGTCCGGCCGTGGCAAGACTGAGGGTTACATGCTGGTCGCCTCGCATCACGTATCTCTATAATTTAGAGAGGAGTTCACGATAAAGGTCACTTCTGCGGTCTGAACGTGAGCAGATCCCGGAAGTGCCCCACGATTGAATAATTGGGTGGGTCAAGCATATCTGTGCCGATATCGATGCAGAATTCCCGAACAGGACATCAGGGTCAGGTCAGGCACTTCGCCACGCGGGAACAGAAGTGGAGAAGAGTTCAGGATGACGAGGTTGTCCCAGATCGCTCCTGCCGGGAGGGAGAGACCCCCTCCCGGTCCCTTCCCTGCGGTGCGATCTCCAGGGGAACAGCCCGGGATTCCGATCGCTGCATCCGGTATCGGTTAGAAGCATCGTTCCCGTGCGTTGCGTGCGCGCCGCTGACCAACCTGATTCTTCAGTCGCGGGCAGTCCTGGGATGAGTGTGACCTCAAGCGAAGAGAACCAGACCCCGGTATCACTGGTCGAGAACAGGAAATGGCTATTCCGGGGGGGGCAGCCGGTCACGAACGGCGCGGAAGAAGAGACGAGCGATGTCCCGGATGGTGCATAGCCTCATCTCTTATCAAGCCGGGCACCCTGACCGGGCTTGCCTGAGCAAATCCGGAGGAGAGCGCGAAGGCGATCGCTGTCATCGCTGGAGCCGGTCTTCACTCCCGTTCTGGCAGGAGAGAACAAGCGCCGCGGCGCCGAGGACGACGCAGGCGGCGAGTATCACCATGATGTAGGGGGCGAACGGGATCGTGATCGAGAAGGTCTCTGCCCCGATGAGGACTCCGCCAAGGATGATACAGGTGCTGATCAGGACCGCTCCGGGATACCTCAGGTCGGGCGTCACGCGCCACCCCCGGTGAGTACGGGGAACGCGGTCTGGACCCCGATGATGATGAACTGAACTGCGATCGCGATGAGAAGCATACCCATCAGCCGGTTGACAGCGCGATACTCTCGCTGGCCGACGCGCTGGACGATGATATCAGAGTGGCGCATCATCGAGTAGTTGATCCCGACGGCCGTGATAGCGGCCAGCGGGACGATGGCGATCGCGGCGATCCCCATCGCCGTGGCCTCGTTCATCAGCACGATCACCGAGGTGATGGCACCGGGCCCCGCAATCATCGGGATCGCAAGCGGCATGATGGCGATATCATCTGCATCCTGTCTTTCGTACTTCTCGGTCGCGGTCATCTGCGTCCGTGATGTCTTCGCATAGACCATATCCATCCCGATCCCGAAGAGAAGGATGCCACCAGCGATACGGAACGCTTCGATGGAGATCCCGAAGAGCTGCAGTATCCAGCCACCCAAGAAGGTAAAGATCAACAGGATGATCAGGGCAAACTCGCTTGAATCCCGGGCAACCTTGAGTTTTGTTTCCCGATCCATCGTGCCGGTGAGGGAGACAAAGATCAGGGTGGCGGCGAGCGGATTCACTACGATGATGATCGAAGAGAAGCTCAGCAGCGCAAAACTCAGGAGGTCTACCATCAGCAATCAATAGTGCGGCATGTTTAATATTAGCACTTGTGGTTTGGTGGCAGGAGGAGAAACCGTTCTCGCAGAGATATCGGGCCCTGGATGACCTCCCCACGCAAAAAGACCCCAACGGAGCTACGCTCTTGCAAACCCTCATGATGGTCCGGGTAAGTACCCCTCTTCCAGGCACCCCACGCCAGGAGGTATTGGAGGTCTCCGGGCGAGGCGGGGCAGTGGTGCCTGTGAGTCTTGCCCCGGGGGGGATGGGGCAGGCCCCCACCACAATCCATCTGCCCGGAGGAGAGACAGGGCTCCTCGCACCCGGCGCATCGTAGGATGAAGAGACTGGTGCTGCAACATCTCCCCGGCCAGAAGAAGATCGCAAGAGAGTCTATCCTGACAATCCTGGCAGGGCTGACCGGAGCAGGTATCATGCAATATGGGAGCTAGTGGCACCTGTGCAGGCAAAGAACCAGGCATCTCCTGCCCCTCTCCTCACCTGCTGCGGGCAGAGAACTCACCGGAAAAAAGAGAGTGATCTTTCCGCCGGTCTGATCTCCGACGGACCCATGTTCACTCGTAGAGGACAGGTTCGTCAATCTTTGAGTAATCGATCAGCTCATCCGGGACGAAATGGATCCCGAGTTCACGTGCGGCGCTCTCAAGGGAGTCGGATGCATGGATCACGTTCCGTCCGATATCGAGAGCAAAGTCACCGCGGATGGAACCTGGTGCGGCCTCTGCCGGGTTTGTGGCGCCGATCATCCTGCGGACGACCGCGACCGCGCCTTTCCCTTCCCAAGCCATCAGGAAACAGGGACCACTCATGATATAGGCCGCGAGACCCGCGAAGAAGGGTTTCTCCAGGTGTTCGCGGTACTGCTCGACGACCCGTTCTTCGGGGAGGGTCTCGAGTTTTGCACCTATGAGTTTCAACCCTTTATTCTCAAAACGGGAGACGATCTCCCCGACGAGTCCGCGCTGGACACCGTCGGGTTTGACCATCACAAACGTGCGTTCCATGGAGATCACTCTTTGCCGCGGGCCCTCCGGCCGGCTGCGGTCCACCGAACACGGCGTGGCACCCGACCGAGTTTATAGTTGCTCTGGCACTTGGCGCTGCAGAAATAGTAGATAGACCCATCCCTGCGGACGAACATCTTGCCAGTGCCGGGTTCCAGGGGTTTTCCACAGAAACTGCAGAGGTACCTCTCGACCATCGTCACCGCCTCGAAAGTTTCTTGGCTTCACGTGCGGTCTCAAGCAGCGAGAGGATGTCACCCTCCCTGATAGGACCCACGGTGTTGCGGGTGATGATCCGCCCCTTGTTCGGGCCATCGAGGATCCGGCACTTCACCTGCTGGGCTTCGCCATGCATACCGGTGACACCGATGACCTCAATGACTTCTGCGGGCGTTCCGTCGCTTGCCATTGTCTATCCCTCTCACTCTCTCAGTGCAGCCATCTGCTTTGCAATCTCTTCGACGAGATCCTTTGCCTTACCGGGCTTGACGATGGCGGCGGCTGCCGAACCAACCTCAAGGCCACTTGCAGAACCGATATCGTTCTGCTTTGCGATGTAGACGAAAGGAATCTGCTTCTCGTCGCAGAGCAGCGGCAGATGCATGACAATCTCTTCAGGCTCAACGTCCGAACCGATGAGAACCAGCTGGGCGGTGTTCCGTTCGACCGCTTTCGTTGCCTCGTTGGACCCTTTCTTCACCTTACCGGTGTCTCTAGCGATCTCAAGGGCCTCGAGGGCCTTATTCTGGATCTCTTCGGGAATCTCGAATTTCACATATGCTTTTGCCATAACTCACCTCTTTCGGGGGCAGGTACCTGCTCCGTCATCATTCATCAGTAGCGTAGCTGATCGAATGTGCTCTATTAGGTCTCTAGATAGAGTGATAAATGTTTGTCATTTTACCCGGTGCCGGTGAATGCTCTTCGGTAATTTTGTGCCTGCCCGCATTATCATGACTGCCGACAGAGTTACGCAGGGATCTGGTATATCCTGACCCCCTCCCTGTCATAGATGACCTCGAGCGCCTCCTCCGGGATCGAGACCTGATAGCGGTCGCGCTCCTCGGCGCCCACGTAGAGGAGGGTTGCGTTGTACTCGCGCGCAAGGTCGACGGCAAGCGACGGTTGCTCATATATCGCCCGCACATCAGCCATCCGCTTGCCGATATGCCCCCCCTCCCCCCGCCACATGTACTCGTGGAACGGCATCCCGATGATAGTCGGGATCCCGGTGAACGAGGATACCCGGGAGTAGTAGGTGTAGTCCCCGCCCTCGGCCTCGATGATGATATGGTCCCCCGGGAGGTTGCGAAGGAACGCGATCGCTGCCGCATCCCCGGGATGTGATGCCTGAAGGTAGGCTGCTCCGTCGAGGGTGCGGCTCCCGTAGCCGAAGTCGATGTTGATCGCGAAGGGCGTGATGAGAAGAGCCGCAATAACGAGTACCGGGAGCACCCGCTCCGCCCGGGCAGACAGGTGCCGGCCGATCCCGGCGCTCCGGAGCCAGTCGCCGACGACGATTGAACTTGCCGTTCCCAGCAGAATCCAGGCCGGGAGGTAGAACTTGAAGACCGTGTTCATCCGGAAGTAGGTCTCGCCCATGTTGTCTTTGAGGTAGAAGAACTCGGTGGCGATGATCACCAGGAGCCCGAGGATCGCGAGGGTATCGGCGACCGAGAACCGGCGACGTACGACGAGGTAGACCAGCGGAACAACAGCGATGGCCGCGGCCGGGTAGCCGACGAGCACGAACGGCACCGCGGCGAGCAGAAGGTAGGGACGCCTCCAGATATCAGCAGCACAGGCAGCGATGAGCACTGCGAGAAAGAACCCGTGGACCAGCAGGAACTCCACCGGGGCTGAGGGTGTCGGGACGACCCCGATCCCCCCGATCCCGGGGCTGTTGAGGTGGAGATAGAACGGAAGATAGACCGCGACCGCAAGCAGCGGCACGACCACAAGCATCAACCAGGACCTCCTGTCATCGAGAGAGAAGTTCCCGTAGCGCCGCCAGATGAGGAACCCGAAGACCAGGGTGACCGGGGCGTAGACCAGCACATCCCAGGAGTTGATCCCTGGCATCGACCCGAGGCTCAGGGCAGCAAGCCCGCAGAGGACCGCGTGCCCCCGCATCGAGAGGTTGCCCCAGCGCATGTAGGCAAAGACCAGCAGGAAGAGCAGGAACGCCTGGTTGAAGAGACCCATGACGTGCGGGTGAACGTCGCCCCAGAGCATCGAGAAGAGGGGGTACTCGTTGATCGTGTTTGCTATCGTCCGGGTGCTCCCCCAGAGGATCTCAGACCAGGGAGCCCCGGACAGGATAAGATAGACCGCAGAGGGGTTCGGGATAAAGAGCACGAGCACCGGGAGCCACCGGTAGCGGTTCAGGAGGAGGTGCCCGAGGGCATAGAGCGAGACCGTGGCAAGTCCGAGCACGGTCGGGAGGACGAGGTTGAATGTGACCGGGGAGGGCACGCCGGCCACAAGCCCGAGCGCTCCGCTCATCCAGTAGCCGACATAGTAGTAGACATCCAGGGTCCCACCCGCATACCAGGGGTCGAGCGGCGGCACGGTCGGATGCCGCATGATCGACGCAAGGAACGCGTGATCCATGAACTTCTCGGCATAAGAGATGGTCGGGTTGATCCAGCGCACCTCGAGCATAAAGAGGAAGGGGATCAGGAAGGCGAGGTCCCAGCGGAGTGCTGATCGCAGGCGCCCCTTCGTGTAGAACCCCTGCGATCCGGCGTAGGCGATCACCCCCACAAACGGCAGGAGGGCAAGCCAGACCGGAAGGCCGAAAAGCCCCCCGTACCATGAGAGAAGCGTGAAGATGAGGATTGATGCCGGGTATGCAGCAGCGGCCGCGAGACCGCCGAGGGTGCGGTCAAGCGCCGGCCAGGTACCGAGGTGGAGTACCTTGATGACCGCAAGCCAGGAGAGCACGGAGAGGATGACCTCACCCACCAGACGTCTCCTCCTTCGTGATCTCTTTTCTGAAGACCTTCTTTAAGAGGTCCCGTGACCAGTCGCCGAAGTAGTAGATCGACCCAACTCCCCCAACGACCGTGACCATGTTCTTGATCAGGTGGTCGATGACCGCGATCAGCGTCGCCGTGGCTGCTGGCGTCCCCGCAATCCCAAAGGTCAGCGCAAGCGCAAGTTCATAGGTTCCCACCCCGCCGGGGGTGAGCGGGACCGCCTTCACGAGGTTGCCGATGACGATCCCGAGGATAATGATGCCGAACGGAACCGGCTCCTGAAACATCAGGAAGACCGCAAAGCAGACCAGAATATCGACAAGCCAGATAAGGAGCGATGAGCCGCTGAGCACAACGAGAGCCCGTGGGTGAAGGGAGGCCTGCTTCACCTCATCAAGCATCCTCTGGATGGCACCGACGATCCGGTTCTCTGACTGTATCCTGCCCGACCAGCGGAGGACCGCAAAGAAGATGACCCCTGCGCCGAGCGGGACGAGGATGACGGTGGCAAACCAGTCAGGGACGGCAAGGACCGCCAGGACGAAGGGGAGCGCAACGGCACCAAGCACCGCGATCATCAGGACATCAAAGACCCGCTCGACGACGATGGACGAAAACCCCTGAGAATAGGTGGCCTCGTCACCACGTTTGAGGATGAGCATCCGGACGAGGTCGCCGAGCCGTGCAGGAACGATGAGGTTTGCCGTCTGGGAGATGAAGATGCAGGCGGTCGAGAAGGTGAGGGTCTTGGGGATACCAAGCTTCTCCAGGATGAACCGGTAACGCAGCCCTCTGAGAAGCCAGGCAACGCAGCAGATCCCAACAGCAACAAAGAGAAAGGGTATCACGGCGTGCTCAAGCGTCAGCATGAGGTCGTCCCAGACGCGGAAGAGCATATAGGAGATTATGCCGACGGCGACCAGGGTGGGGATTGCAACCGTGCTAACTTTCTTCCACATGGAGTCGCCACCAGAGGTTCAGGACCGCTGCCCCCATCTCGATGACGTCTCTTCCGCGCACCGTCGTCCCCGGTCCCTGACGCCATCGCACGGGGAATTCCCGTATCAGGTATCCTTTCTTCTGTGCCCGCACCAGCACCTCGGTATCCCAGAACCAGTGGTCTGCAGCGATCGAGGGGAGGAGGTCGAGGAGGCGATCACGCCGAAACGCCTTGAACCCACACTGATGGTCATGAAGCGAGCTCCCGAGGATCGTCCTGACGAGCATGTTGTAGCCACGGCTTGCGATCTCCCGGCCGCCGCTCCGGGTGGTATTGCTTTCAGGGAGGAGGCGGGAACCCGTTGCGATATCGTAGCCCTCGCGGATGGCGCTGACCAGCTGCCCGAGGTGCTGCATATCGGTTGCGAGGTCAACGTCGTAGTAACAGACGATAGATCCCTCCGCCCCGGTGAACGCGCGATTGAGCGCCCGGCCCCGCCCGAGCCGCTCGTCGCTGTGCATCAGGCGGACCCGGGGGTCGTCTGCTTCATACTCCCTGACGAACTCGGTGCTCCCGTCGGTACTCCCATCCTCGGCGACGATCAGTTCGAATCCTCCTGGTGCGATCGCTTCCAGCGCCGCAAGCGAACGCGGTATGGCAGCAGTGAGTGCCTCACGGTCGTTGTAGACCGGGAGGACCGCGCTCACCTCGATCTCATGCATCAGGAAACCTCGCAAGGACTCGTTTTGCCACCTCTTCTCCGGCGACGACTGACCCGTTCATGCTCCGCTCCGGGTAGTTTGGAGGACTGAACATCCCGGCGAGGAAAAGTCCGTGCTCCTCGTAGGCGGGCAGGCGGTCCCGGAGCCCGGTCGTGTAGACCGGACCTGCACAGGGTTCGACCGCGAGCCGGTGCCAGTGCACCTCGCTTGCGCTGAGAGAGAACCGCCTGCAGAAGTCGGTAAGCATCGTCTGCTCAAATCCCTCAGGGAGCCGGCCTGAGAAGTAGGAGGCAAGGTAGACAAGGTGTTCACCATACCATGCAAGTGGTGCAAAGTTGGTGTGCGAGACCACCGCACCGTAAGGTGCCGCATCCTTCATATTCAACCAGTAGATGCCGTCGGTGACATCCCGGTCGAGCGCGAGGGTCATGCAGGCGGCACCCTGGTAGGGCACCGGGGTGATAGCCACGCCAGCGAGGTCTGCGGTCACCTGCGGAGGGAGTGTCGATATGACGGCGTCATAGACCTCCCCATTGACGAGCCAGCCGCCGCTCTTCCGCCTGATCTCCCGGACCGGGGAGTCAAGGTTGATCGAGGCACCCAGGCGTTCGACCTCTTCCAGGAGCCTGGTAATGAGGTGCTGGAACCCCCCCTTCAGGTATCCCAGGCGTTCGCCCTCGATGCCCCGATCAGACCTGATCGCTATCCTGGATACCAGCCAGGCCGCGGAGACCTCGTTCCTGCGATCCCCGAACTTGCTCTTTAAGAGCGGTTCGAAGAACGAGGCATAGATGCCGGGGCCGAGAGTATCCAGGATAAAGTGCTCTGCGGTGATCTCATCGAGCGCCGAGACGTCGAGACGTCGTGAACGCAGGGTCAGCAGGCCAAGCCGGACCTTCTCGGTGAGGGTAAGATGAGGATAACGCAGGATCTCAAACGGGGTGGTGAGCGGGTGGATGGTCCCGTCAACATAATAGCCGGTGGACCCCCGGAGCCATTCCAGCCGGTCGGCCACCTGCAGGGTATCGAGGAGGTTGAGGAGGCGGGAATCCCCGGCAAAGCAATGATGGTAGAATTCCTCGATCCAGTAATCATCGATCTGGTACGATCCGAGGCAGCCGCCCGGGATAGGCCTTTGCTCAAAGAGGTCCACCTGGTGTGTCCCGGCAACCTCAAAAGCAGAGACAAGACCGCAGAGACCTCCCCCTAGAATGCAGATCTTCATTTTTCACCACGGTGTATAAAAATTATAAGAACATTCCTGGATAGTATAGTATACAACGTCTTTATACATAAACGTCCATATTAATTGATTAGTTAGAATGAGGGTGTGAAGCTGAATGAGGGTCTTCTTTATAGGATTCGGCCAGGCCGGGGGCAAAGTTGTCGATATGTTTCTTGAACAGGATAGGCGATTGCAGACCCAGAACTTCAGGGGGATTGCGGTAAACACGGCACGCACCGACCTGATGGGGCTTGATAACATCGAGCTGAAGGACCGGCTCCTGATCGGACAGACGGTGGTCAAAGGCCACGGTGTCGGGACAGATAACGTAACCGGGGCCCGGGTGACCGCTGATGAGATCGATACCATCATCAATGCCATCGATACGAGAGGCACGCACGATGTCGACGCCTTCGTCATCGTCGCCGGACTCGGTGGCGGAACGGGGTCTGGCGGTGCGCCGGTTCTGGCCAGGCACCTGAAGCGTATCTACCGCGAACCGGTCTATGCTATCGGGATCCTGCCAGCCCCTGAGGAGGGCAGGCTCTACTCATACAATGCCGCGCGCTCCCTGAGCACCCTGGTGAACGAGGCGGACAATACCTTTATTTTTGATAACAGTGCCTGGAAGAACGAAGGAGAGAGTGTCAAGGACGCCTATAACCGGCTGAACGACGAGATCGTCCGGCGGTTTGGCGTGCTCTTCCGTGCAGGCGAGGTTGGGAGAGCAGGCGTCGGTGAGATGGTCGTGGACTCGAGTGAGGTCATCAACACCCTGCGTGGCGGCGGGATCAGTTCTGTTGGGTATGCCATCAGCGAGAAGGTCAGTCCACGGGTGAAACAGTCACAGGGGTTCCTCTCAGGTCTGTTCAGGAAGAAGGACAAAGCCGAGGAGGTTCTGCTGACTGGAGAGGATAAGTCGGCAAAGATCATCGCTCTGGTCAGGCGGGCCATGCTCGGGCGTCTGACCCTGCCGTGCGACTACTCGACAGCAGAGCGAGCGCTGGTCCTTATCGCAGGCCCTCCTGATGAGATGGACCGGAAGGGCGTGGAGAAGTCAAAGAGCTGGGTTGAGGAGAACATCGCCGGTGTCGAGGTGCGGGGCGGGGATTACCCCGTGGAGAGTGATTATGTTGCTGCGGTGGTGGTTCTTGCAACGATCGGACACGCTCCCCGGATCACCGAGCTCATGGAGATCGCAAAGTCCACAAAAGAGGACGTCCTGAAATCAAAGGAGAATCGTACCAGTATGTTCGATGAAAGTATAGAACCGCTCTTCGAGTGAGGAGGCGTTTATGAAAGCGAAGGGAAAGATTGGCAGATGGATCATTCTCCTGCTGGCACTCGTCTGTGTCGTGCAGGCGGCAGCAGCATTTGATGTCACCAAGAAAGAGATTAATCCTGCAAGCGGTGATCTCGAGCCCGGCCAGCAGGTGACCGCGCACTATGTGATCTCCTACAGCATGGATACCAGTTCTGATGATGAGGCGTTTGAGTTCAGCACCGGGCTCCGGAACCCGGCCTGGACATTTATCGTCTACCGTGATGAGATTCCTATCTATACCACGGAGAAGACCGGTTACTACCCCAAACTGGGAGCATTTGAGCTCGCCTACAAGGATAAGGTCGAACTGGATGTCCAGCTCCGTGGTACCGTGCCCCCAACTGCAAACGGGGAACTGGAGATCTTCAAGCTTGAGCACACCAGGAACAAGAATGTGGTGGATAACTACCGCACGACCCGCAATGTCGTGAGTGCAGGTCAGGTCGAGTCCTCCCTCTCAGTCCAGCAGCAGCACCTCAAGGAACTGAAGGCTGACATCGACAAGATGGCAGCAGATGGTGTGGATGTCTCTGCCGTACAGGAGAAATACAGCGCTGCCAGCAAGGCACTCACCAGTGCTGCATCAGCAGGTCCCTCGAAGGCGGCAGAATATATCGCTACCGCTACAAAGAATATGGATGAGGCGCGGGCGCTCCTGGACAGAGCATGGGCCGAGAAGGAGGTTGGTGATACCGCTACAGCCCTTGAGACACTCGACGACATGATCACCTACTTCGTCGAGGACCGGTCGATGGGCAGCGACCCCCGGGTGGTCACCCTTGTGACCAAGCG
>CAZYWX010000029.1:0-13828 GCA_964651285.1 uncultured Methanoculleus sp. | reverse complement strand
ATGCGTCGATGGCAACCGATAACGTGTAGCGAGGGGGTGCATCCTCTCCTGCTGCAGCTCCTCCTCCTGCTGCAGCTCCTCCTCCTGCTGCAGCTCCTCCTCCTGCTGCTGCCCCTCCAGATTCTCCTTCATCGGGGGTCCCTGGTTTTGATCCGCTGGAGAGTTCTTCCCCGGCAAACGCCTGAAGTTCCTGTATCAGATATTCCGACTGCTCGTGTGATGGGGTCCCTCCTGCCTCAATAGCATCCAGCATATCCTCGATCGCATCGGTACAGGCGAGCAGGAGATCGATGAGATGCACGCCCACTTCGCAGTTTCCGCTTCTGATGAGCGAGAAGACATCTTCCATCGAATGACAGAGGTGCTCCATCTCATCAAATCCCATCGACGCAGACATCCCCTTGAGCGTATGCGCAGACCGAAAGATCTCATCGATAGCAACCTGCTGGTCATCCCCGATCTCGAGAGCAAGGAGGTTATTTACGATATTCTCGTGGTTCTCTCGTGACTCCTCAACAAAGAGTTTCAGGTATGCCTCTTCATCAAACATGATTGGCCTCCAACTGATTGACGGCTCGCGTGACCTCCCGGCCCAGGTGCCTGATAGGGACCACGTTATCGACGCACTCACGACTGAGCGCAGACCGTGCCATCCCATAGACCAGGCAATCTTCTTCAGCACAGACCATCGTGATGCCACCTGCCTGCTTCACCGCGAGGGTCCCTTCGCCGCCGTCGCTTCCCATCCCTGAGAGGATCACCGAGATTGTGTTAGGACCAAAGACATGTGCGGCAGATCTGAAGGTCACGTCTACAGCCGGCCTGACTGCATGAAGCGGGGGGGAGGTTGAATGGACAACCCTCCCGTGCTTTCTTCCGACGCCTGCATAGACTCCTGAGATTACCGTGTGATACCCCGCCTTCGAGACCAGGACGGTTCCTGCCTGCAGGATATCCCCGCTCTTGCTCTCACTCACGGGCAGGGGCGAGACCCGGTTCAGACGTTCGGCGAGCGACGCGGTGAATCCCTCTGGCATGTGCTGGGTGATGACGACCGCTGCAGGAAGGTCTGCTGGCAGCGATGCGAGGAGCATATCAAGCATCGGTGGACCGCCAGCTGACGATCCTATGAGCACCACGATATCGGCGGCTTTTTGCCGCCGGGTAACAGGAGGTTTGACGACGGTTGGGAGCGAGAAGAGGTTCCGGATCTTCTGGACAAGCTCCTTCTCGATGCCCCTGACGTTCATGATATCTCGGGGTTTGAGCATGAAATCGTCTGCCCCGAGACGCAGCGCCCGATGAGTCATATCAGCCTGCCGTGATGTCAGCGTACTTACGACAATCACCTTCGGTCTCCGTCTCTCCTCCTGGAGCGCTTCAAGCACCTCAAGACCGCCCATCCTGGGCATCTCGATATCGAGGGTGACGACGTCGGGCTTCAGCTCTGCTATCTTCTTCAGGGCAACGATGCCGTTGACCGCTGTCCCGACAACCTCGATATCAGGGATGTCTTTGAGCATGTCCCGCAGGATCGTCCTGACGAAGAGCGAGTCGTCGACGATCAGAACACGTATCATGGTTATGCGTTGAGGACGTTCTTGACTTCCTCGAGGACTTTTGGAGCCTGGAAGGGTTTGACGATGTATCCTTTTGCACCACTCTTGACGGCAAGTTTGACCATCTGTTCCTGACCGACCGCCGTGCACATGATGACTTTTGCTGCCGGGTCAGCAGCCTTGATGGCTTTGAGCGCCTCGATCCCGTTCATCTTTGGCATAACAACATCCATTGTTACAAGATCAGGCTTCAGCTCAAGGTACATGGCAACGGCCTCTGTTCCATCCGCTGCCTCACCGACGATGTCATGCCCGCCAGAGAAGAGGATGTTCTTCAGTAATGTTCTCATAAACATAGTATCATCGACGATCAGGATTCTCCCCATCGGACACACCCACTCCATGTTTATTAAGAGGATCCGCTATATAGTTATTTTCACTTGAGAGGGTGAGCTATATCACCCCATTGGAGTTTTTACTGCATCTGAAATGTATCTGACGCCTTTTGCTGTAAGTTGCACCTCTTTTCGAGTGTAGAGGACTTCAGCAAAACCCATGGCGATGAGACGGTCATAGATGGCATCGAGATCCTTATGTGAAAGCTGGAGCATGTTCTCGATGGCGCTGGAATCCATTCCGCTATAGACCAGCATGGCTACCTGCCCGGTCAGTGGGTCGAGTTCTTCCTCGTAATCTGCATCCTGCGTTGCTTCTCTGAGGAAGTTGTAGAGGACCTGGAGCGTTGTTATCGGGCAGAGGACAAAACTTGTCACGACCTCGTTCTCGATGAGATGATCGATCTTCACGACATCGAGGTTTTTCTCCTGGATCTCACGAGATGTGAGTTCGATGTCTGCCACATCATCAAGCGGGATGCAGACCTGGGTATCCTGACTGACAAACCAGATACCGGTCCTCATGACGGCGATCACCCCTCTCTCCCACCTGGCGTCCTGGACAAGCACGCCCCCGCGGATCGCAGGCGACATAAAGAGAGCATTTAATCGATACGCGCTGCACTGCGTGATGATAAACATCTTCAAGACCGAGAGAACTTCTTCTACAGAAGCGATATGGTAGATCTCCTCTGTACCGTCCCCGCTGGCAGTGATCAGGATCTGATTCTTCTTCGCCTCGAGATCGACCATCGATCGATAGGACAGATCACGGTCAAGAGGAGGGCCGATATGGATCCGATCCTTCCCGATACCCAGCGTTGTTGGGACCCACCTCCCGTCGTGCCTGACCTTTACCGGAACAGATTTCATCATCACGTTTGCACCAACTCTTATACCATCCATTATTCAGCGAAAGAACATCATCGTTTTGATTCTGGCATCGTGATCCCATCCAGCATCGCGAGGATCTCCTCAAGCTCTGCCGCAAGTTCTTCAGCAGAGAACGTTTTTCCCTTCAACTCGCGGACAAGGCTGATGTCCTCTACAAACACCTCTTTCTTCTCAACGTCAAATTTGAGCGCGGTGATCAGGTCATCATCGACCGTTCCGCCGGATGCAAACGATACGATATCAAAGTCGTCTTTGAGGTCCTCCTCTGGCTCTTCGAGGTCCTCCCCGACCGCAACAGCCTGGTCTTCGCCAACGCCATCATCCCCCACCCCCCCGATTATTCCAGCCTCGTTCTCACCCTCAACCTCGATCTCGTCGAGATCATCCAGGTCCAGGTCATCGAGTGCGGCGAGTTCTTTGCTCAGTAAACCCATATCCAGGTTCAGGTCTTCATCGGCTCCGGGTAATCCCTGGTCGATCGGTGATGGAGCCGCGGGTAGGTCGGCAGGATAATCGTCTTTGCCGGTCTCCCCATCCCAGGAAGACTCCAGGTCGTCGATCTCGTCCTGATGTGCCTTGAGAATCTCTGACACAACATCAGCCTCTTCCTCAGAGAGGAGGGAGATCTGGTCAGACTCAAATGCCGTCCCCGGGCCGGAGGTCCCGTCATCAAGGTTGAGGTCCTCAAGCGAGTCAAAGTCGATCTCGAGGTCCTCAAGCGAGGCCAGTGGGTCGATGACGCCCCCGGCGGTCTTCTGGGAGGACGGAGTTGACCGATCAGGGTCCTCCGGGACCTCGCCATCGACCGCCTGGTCAAGCAGAAGATCGATCTTCCGGATATCTTCCTCTTTCTCATTTTCAGGGGCGCTGGCGTGCGTGATCGCTTCCCTGACCGATGCTGCGAATGTCCCGAGCATCCCGGGCAGGTGGGTGAGGTCGATCTCGGTGGCTGCAACTCTCTGGAAGAACGAGAGGTCGTCTGATGACGTCGCCTCACCCTTCTCGCTCTTCGGGGTCTCCTGTCGTGCTTCTTTCGCAGCCTTCTCCTGGAGTGCTGAACGCAACCGGGAGGGTTTCAGGTCAGCAAGGTCCAGGGTCCCGGTGACGACGAGCGCCAGGAACCCGGCAAGTACGGTGCCCGCGACGATGACCTCAAGCGTGGCATCGATAACAATGAACAGGGTACCTGCTCCGACGGTGATCAGGAATAAAAGTGGGCGACGTAGATTCTCTCTCATTTATACACCAGCAAATGTTGGAAACGTAAAGAACGTGTTCACGAGGATCGGTGCAACGATGTAGACGATGCCGGTGATCGCAAAGAGCAGGCTTGCGAAGAAGTAGTAGACGTATCGGTCGCCGCCCATGACAATCTTTCCTGCAAACATGTTTGCAATGGTTAGTATTAACAGAATCGTCACTACGTACATCCTCATAGTATCTTCAGGGAAATCTGCAAAGAGATTCAGGGAAGTCATTGCAGAACTGCCGATCGTGGACGTCCCCCCTGAGAGCGCTGCCGATGTCTCTGCAAAATGGTCCATGATCCCCACAACGGCGTTGGACATCGTGAGGAGAATCTCGAAGAGGAAGACGAAGATACCGATCATCGCCCCATGCATCGGTACCAGCAGGACGATAAACCCCTTGGCCATCATGTCCCGCTTTCTCCGGAGCAGTACCTGCTCGAGCATTGACGATCCGACGACCTTTCCGATCGTGTCAGGAGACCCTCCAAGGCCCACCGCGTCCCTGAAGATGTTCATGTACTTGTAGATCAGATAACTTCCGGTCTCCCCGATAAACTTCATCCAGCTCCTGGCCTCATCAAGCCCGAAGCTCAACCTTGCCGAGACCGAGTCGATAAAATCTTCCAGAAAAGGGAGAGATTTTCTGTCCACCTCCTGGAGTGCATCTGCAGTGGTGAGACCCCTGCTCTCCATAATCGATCCCAGACCCCGGATAAACGTGGAGAAGTCTTCATCCCGATTGATGACGTTGGTATCATCGATGTAGCCGATGATCCCGAGCGGCATCAGGAGCAGGCCAAAGAGCAGGAAGATGACACCCGCGTTGGCACCGATGAGGATGAGCATAAGCGAGACCACGATGGCGACCGGTATGACCAGCCGCTCCAGTCTCCTGATGATCCCCTGCTCCCGGGAACAGATATCTGTGAGTCCATGCGTCCGGGGATCGTCGGGGACGGCGCGGTACATGATGATCAGCCCAAAGATCGATATCCCGAGGACGAGCGCGTATGAGATGTTCAATGCCGACTCGATCCCATCAGGGGCGTAGATGGCAACCGATATCATGATGATGATCGCGACAAGCGAAGCGGAGAGGAGCATCGCGATGTAGGCGTCACCCCATTTCTTCAGGAGCTCGATCCCCTGCTCGAACGTGTTTCTGTAGATGCTCCTGATACTCGAGAGTTCTGTGGTGATGAAGTCGTCGTCAGGGACCCCCGAATCGATGGCGTTGGCGTAGCGATTCAGCATGTTCTGGAGCGTCTCGTTCTGGCATCGCTCGGCGACCGCACGGAGCGCTTCGGCGTAGCTGTAGCCCCACCCCGCGACCAGGCGATGCGCCTTCGCGATGTAGCGCGATGGCACGTATTCGGACCGTTCTGAGGTATGTTCAAAGATCTCGGGCCTGGTCACGGCTGCTGTGGTTATCGCGGCCATGTAGGTGTACATGAAGAGCAGGTCCTGCTCCATCTTCCTCTTCTCAAGAGCCTGGACCCCGAGGTTGTTGAGGTACGCTACCTCGTCCTCAAACGGCATCTTCCCCTGGTTCGCCTGCCGCAGTCGGTCTTTCACGTCATCGAGCACGTTATACCTCGATATTGAGCAGACCCTGTTTCTTGATCTTTGTGATCATGTGGAAAAAGTCCCAGAATTGCGTGTACCCAGCCATATGGAGTCGTTCGAGGATCCTGGCACGTTTCTCGATCTCGGAGTAGATCTCTGATCTCCGGTTCTCCGGGATGCCAAGCATCGTTGCGATCTTATTCTCAAGAAGGTAACTGCTCCCTTTTCCGGTGAATGTGAAGGTATCGGTCTCCGGATCCCAGACGAACGCTGCCATGAAGGAGAACCCTTCGGTCTCGGGGTCATACCCCACAAGCTCGTTGATGCTGAGCATCCGTCGGACGGTCTCCCCGTTGGGGAGTTTCACGGCGCTCTGGATGATGACCAGGTTGAGGTTATCGACGTAGGTCTTCGGGATGTTGATGGGGTCTCCACAGAGACGCTGGATCAGTTTCTCGACCGACGCAGCGTGGAAGGTGCTCATCACGGGGTGACCGGTCTGCATCGCAGAGAATGCAACCGATCCCTCCACGCCCCGGATCTCACCGACCAGGATCTGGTTCGGACGCTGACGGAGGGCGGACTTGAGAAGGTCAAACATCGTGACCTCGGCACCCTCGCCCTCACCTTTCCCCTTGGCCTTTGCCACCTCACGGGTCCAGTTCCTGTGCGGGACCGTCAGTTCAGGGGTATCCTCGATGGTGACGATCTTGTTCTCAGGTGGGAGAAACGTTGTCAGGGCGTTCAAGGTCGTCGTCTTGCCGCTCGCGGTCTCGCCAGAGACGAACATCGACATACCATACTCAAGACAGATCCAGAGATAGGCAGCCATCATGTAGTTGCACGTCCCGCTCTCGATGACCTGCAGGATACTCATGGGAATCTCGCTCACCCTCCTGATGGTGAAGTTGCTGCCGTGCTTGCTGATCTCGGTCCCATAGACGATGTTGATACGTGAACCATCTGGGAGGGTGGCGTCTACGATGGGGTCTCTGTAGGTCAACGGCCGTTTAATCCGTTCGGCGAGTTTGACGACAAAGTCGTCGAGTTCTGCTGAGTCCCGGAACCCGACAACTGATTTCAGGCCTTTGAATATCTTGTGTTCGATGAAGATCGGACCGACACCGTTACAGGAGATATCCTCGATGTAGCGGTCGCTCAAGAAGGGTTTGAGGGTTCCCATCTCGATCTTGTCGCGGATGACCTGGTATTCGAGCGCCCGGTACTCCTGCTCTGAGAGGATGAGCCTCCCGTCGGCGAGTTCAGGGACCCCTTCCACCTGGGGCTCTGCTGATGCACCGATATCAGAGGTCAGAAACTTTTTGATCCTGCTTTTGAGGTCTTTCGGCGTTCCGCCGACGAGGGAGGATTCGTCGATGACCTCTCCCGGGTCTTTGACATACACAAGCTGTCTGATAAAACTCCTGAGCACCTTGATACGTTCCTCTTCGGTCACTGGCTCTTCTTCGAGGATGTCGATCAGGTCGATGAGTTTCTCCTCGATAACCGGGAGGATCGCCTTGACCGAGTGAAGGGACGAGGGTTCAATGGGGATGTACCAGTTCCGGACGTCGTCCGGGTCTGGAAGGATATGGATGAAGGTTGTCTCATTCACCGGGTAGATGATGTTCGGGTTATCCATCGATCTCAGGTCGCGTTTCAGCTCTGAGAGAAAGAGCGGGATCCCGACGGTGTTGACCGGCAGAATATGAAGATACTCAAGGAGGTGGGGGTTGTCTTTGACGTAATCCCGGGCATTTGCCGGGAGCATCCGGTAGAGGGCACAGGATTCCACGTTGTTGTAGCAGTCGTTCCCCTCGTCGGTGAGTTCTGGCTCGAAGGGAAGGGTTATTGTTGCTTCAAGCGCCGAACCCATGCATTACACCTTTGCGACCGTGACCGGGATGATCTTGATGCCGTACCCTGGGTGGACCTCGAAACTGATGATGTTGCCTGTGGTCTTGCGTGCGCCGCGGACCTTGACGACCTCAAGCATCATCACGTATTTGCCGCCGACGAGCGCTTTCTTCATGAAGAGATGGGCGTCACAGATCGAGCGGATCCGAACGAGGGAGTCCTCGACGAAGGCGTAGGTGTGCAGGGTGATCAGGATGGTCTTGCCGTGGTCGACGAGGTTTTTGCAGTTCGTGAAGAACGTGAGGACCGTGTCCTGCCTGGCGTACTCGGTGAAGAGCGTGAGCGAGTCGATGACGATCACCTGCGCTCGACTCTGCTCCATGTGGGCGATCATCCGCTCGAGGGTCCCCTGCATCTTCTCGCGTGTCCACTCAAACCCGACGACGTGCATGGGAAAGACCCTGAGGTAGCCCCAGGCAAAGTAGTCAGAGATGTCCAGGCTCATCGACTCCATCTGGGAGAGGAAACTCTTGCTTGTGTTCTCGGTCGAGAAGAGGTCGACGTTGAACCCCTGTTTCAGGGCACCCCAGATGATCTGCTGGGTCAGCACGCTCTTTCCGGTGTCGTTCTCGCCCTCGATGAGCGTGAGTGACTGGAGCGGGAGGCCGTCAGCGATCTTCTTGTCGAGCTCTGAGTTCCCGGTCGAGAGGATCGTCTTGTCCGGCATCTCGAGGATACTGCTCTGTGCGTCTTCACGTATGGCCATTCGTCATTCACCGTATGTATGCTGAACTCGCGACCCCGTTTGGGGTGACGACCTGGATCCATGCAGGGTCGGCACCCTCCTCGTAGGTGACCTGGAGGGTGAGGACCTCGCCGGGGTCGAGCTGGCCAGGGTGGATGGTGTCTGGCTCGATGCCCGTTGGGAGCCAGTGGATCTCACCCTCCTGATGGGGAACGTAGACCGGGGCGTCACCAATATGGAGGTAGACGTCGATCGACGGGATGTCGACGATCGGTTCGCTCCCGGTATTCACCACCTCGACAGAGAGGGCCTGATCACCGACGAGTGCCATGTTCTGGATAGCGATCGCCGTGCGCATCCTGGATTCCTGCTGCATGGCGAGGTTGTTCTGCGCCTCGACCACCACCTCTGTGGTGGCAAGGGTCCCACCGACCAGGACATAGGCGGTGATGACCAGGAGGAGGATGCCGATGCCTGATGCAACGAGGGGGCCTGCACTCATGATTAATCACCTGCGGTGAAGGTGGTCGACCGTGAGAGCCCGGTGGGCAGGACGAACTGGAAGTAGACGATCTCACCCCTGCCAGGGATCTTTTCTGTGTTCGCGCTGATATGAAGGGTCTCTCCGGGGTCCCAGAGATTGTTCGTATCTTCCATAATCTCGCAGGTCCATTCTTCATACCCCGGGACGCTCCCTGATACCAGGCTGAGCCGGTTAAAGTCTCCCCGACTTCCGAGGAAGACGTCGGCCTTCTGTATCTCGGTCGTGGAGATCCTGCTTGTGCCGACGTTCTTCAGCCAGATCTCGGCATTATTGTTCCCGCTGCTGGCGTAGGTCGTGACGATCTTTACGTCGGTGGTTAACCGTTCGTCCACCTGGTGGGAGGAGGATGCGATCGTGCCAGCGAGGGTGTAGATTACCGGGAATACTGCGTTAATCAGAACACCGGCCGCAATGATTGCAGCCATAAGGAACATCGCTGTGGTAAAAGCTTCGCTTGACATTCATCATATCCTGTCCAGAAGGTTGATCCAGGTATCGCTGGCTTCACGTTCATGGGCTGCGAGTTTCTTCGTGCCCTGTTCTCCGGGGTTGCGGCGGGTGAGCATCAGTACCTCGATCATCTCCCGGTCGAGCGTCGAGTCTTCAGGATCAAGGATCCGGTTTAAGACGTAGAGCTCGGACACAAACTCATCAGGGCCGATCTCCTGGACATCTCTCCTGGTCTCGGGGACTATCCGCATGATCTCGTGGATCTGTCCGGAGGCCTCATCGGTGATATAACCCATCGACCGGTAGGCGTCGATCATGACTGCCATGTGCTCGTGCCCGTATTTTCTGCATCCCTGGCTCACCCACTCGAACAGCCGATGGATCCTCTGGAGTTTGAGTTTTCCCGGGGGTTCTGCCAGTGGAGGCGTGGACGGCCCCTCCGGGAGGGGGTGAGCGCCTGTTGTTGTCTCTGCCGGTGAGGGGCTCCGGTCCATATCCAGGCTGCTGATGGCAGGGTCCAGGGGTCTCTCCTCGGCATCCTGCTGGAGGCACGCCGCGGAGCATGTATCGTCAGGCCCGGACACCTCCTCCTCTGACTCGCTATCCCTGGTGTCGTCCTCAGGATCTTGCAGATCCCGCAGCTGTTCGAACCGGTTCTCTGTATATGCGGCGGCGGTGGTAAATGGGTTGTCCAGTTCGTTCATCCGTTCTCGCAGATCGATGAGCAGCCGCTTGATCGATGTCTTGACGAAGTTCAGTTCTTTCTCGAGTGCGTCGAGACGTTCTTCTGGATCGTCAGCGGACGCACCGGCGAGAATCTTATCGATCTGTGCCTGGTCTACCCCCACCATAATAGTGAACTGTATTCCCGTTATAATTAATAAAAGTAACCCTCATAGATATCTTCTTTCCTGATGTTTTATGAGATTCTACGGTCCTGCCACATGCTTCCGCTGGAGCCTGCCGAGCACCTGCCTGCATCTGGTCGGCGATCCGACCCGGGGGATCCCTGCTTTCCACGGCTCGCGGCTGGCCGGCTGCAGGGGACCATGAACCAGGAACGGTCGGGATCCTGGCGGCGATGCTCTGGATACTCTCTGCATCGAGTCTTCGCCAGCTGAGGAGAGACTTCCTGATATCGAAAGAGGGCTCTCGTCGGCAGCCCTGCAGGTCTTCCACGGGGCAGGTGGGTTTTTGTGTTCCAGCCTTACGGTGCAGGTCATCACCTCCCGATGGGGGGAAAAGAGTCTGGCCCGGTCTTTACACCGTGTTGTTGCAAAGAGCGTCGTGGGCGGCATGCGATTCCTGGGGTTTTCGATCTTGTGATGCAGTTACAGGTAGGTAGAGATAGTGCAGTTCAACAACAGACCGTCAGATGTACGGGAAGGAGCACGATGTTTCAAAGAAGATCCGGACGGATATCAGGGCACCAAACCGGTTTTAGCTCAAGAGTAATCTCATTAATTGATGTAAAACTGAATATGACGTCAATGGTCGTAGAAAGATATCAGATCCTGTCTTAACCCGGTCAGGGACTCCTGACTGATCTGTTATCCGGTATAACAACCCCACGCATCCTGGACGGGAGGACGTCTGCGGGATCCGATCTCGATGACATGAGTAGACTACCCGGAACGGAGGTTGCACCTGATTTCCAGGGGGAAAAAAGGTTAGCAGGGTAATTCTCTGTTAGAGAATGTTCACCTCGTAGATGGACGATGGCACGGTCTTCTTGATCGGGTATGCCGAGCCGATCGCTGGCTGGAGATTTACAGAGAACCGGGTGTTGGGTGTCAGCACTGTCGGGCCGTTCTCCTCTTCTCGTGGGAACGCGACCATCAGGACGAACTGCTCACCAGGTTCAAGGAGGTTGTTCCTGTTCGCGGTCGAGTTCGTAACATTCACGCCAACGTCATTGTACGTCATAATGACACCCCAGGCGCCTTTGCTGTCGCTTGTGTCGGCAGCTTTAAGGATGGCAGCTCTGGCATCTGATTCAGATGACTCGCCTCCAATCTCGTCAGTCCCGTTAATGATGCCTTTGATTGAGGCACTAGCATTAAACGGAATAACTGCTGTATTCTCTCCACTGACAAACGTCACCAGCATCTGGTTGATGTCGATCGGTGTGCCGCCGGCGGTGTTTCCAACAGTAAACTCGATCCACTCCAGGCATCCCGGATTCGTACTATCCGTTGTGTTGTTGGTTCTCCCATAGACATTACCGATGATCTCCAGGCTGGAACTGGCCTGCTGCGACCCGGTGTGCACGACCCTCTGCGCCTCCTGGGTTGCAAAGAACCCGGCGTTGAGCATCACGTACGAGAAGACCGCAGCAACCACGATGAACGCGATCAGCACGATCGCCGCCTCAAGACCGGTGAATGCGTCTTCATTCTTAAATAGTTTCATCATGTTCATTCACCTCAGTAAACCTCGTATTTATGCCCCGGTTTTAAGTTCGGTGGCGCTACCCGGTTGATCGGGAGTCTCGCACCGACGTCAGGCTTGACCTCTATGGTGAATGGGTCGTTTGGTTCGATTGTAGGTAACTCGGGCGAATTAGCAGTACTCGGGATCACGATCTCTACCGTCTCGAACCGCTCGAGCAGCTCATTCTTCATCTCATCAGCACTACGGTTGACCCCCCCTCTGTACCAGGTACTGTTAACATCAGTATACCTGTAAGTAGTCAGGTTATCAGTCGTCGAAACGGTGAAGGTTACCTTCTGCATATCCACCGGTGCTCCCCCGGCAGAAAGCTGCAGGAAGAACCTGATATCGTTCACTTTATTATCACTAGATGCATTCACGATCACTGGCCCTGATAGCTCGACACTCGAACTTGCCTGCGCCACACCCGTATCCACGACCCTCTGCGCCTCGCCGGTTGCAAAGAACCCGGCGCCGAGCATCACGTACGAGAAGACCGCAGCGACCACGACGAATGCGATCAGCACGATCGCCGCCTCAAGCCCGGTGAATGCATCTTCATTTTTCACCAATTTACTCATAACGCGTTCCTCCAATTACCGGAGTCCAAACAATCGCCTCATCTGGACTGATACGGTTCTTTGGAGAATATGCATAGACCAGTATATGAAGTTACTTAATTGTAATGCGATTTGTTGACTTCCTGCTTTGATTATGGATGGACCAAAAATAGCCGTCTGGAGGCTCTGACCCAGAGAACAGACAGGTATTTGTAGCCAGAAATGCAACGATACCCCGGTGGAAAACTCTGCGGTCTCCCGCGGCCTGGGGAAATAGTATTTCCACATGAGGATATAATCGTGAAAAAACGCCCGGGCGCGGGAGGGGGAAGGAGGGTGCGTGCAGGGTGATGACCACAACCAGCAACAGGCAGGAGAGAATATGGTGGAGAAACAGGATTTTATGTATGTTATTCTGGCTATCGCGGTCGTCCTCCTGATCGCCCTGATCATAAAGCCTGCAGCGACCGACGATGCACCGGGTTTCCGGTGGCCTATCGGGCCAGCGCCGACAACGGAACCGACATTGATGTCTCTACCCACACCACCCCCCACAACCATAGCACCGGCCCCGACACCCACCCCGATGCCCACCTGGGACGGGAAACCACGGGAGATCGAGTTTGTCGATCCTGCGACCTATCAGATCCCGCGTGAGGAGAGCCAGCCAAACGCGACCATCGCCCAGCACGCAACCCCGCCAGATAGCACAAAATGGGTAACCTACGCGACGATCGACGGGCAGTGGTCAGGCACCACCGGGATTGTCAGGATTCCGTTCCCTCTCTGGCGACTGGATTACTCGAGTATCACACCGATGAACTACGAGAGCTCGCAGTTCAATTGCCAGGTCATGGACGCCGAAGACCCGAACCGGTTCGTCCATATCGTCACCCTCACCTCCTCCGACTTCCGGGGAATGAACGACAAACCCGATCTGCGGAAGGAACAGTGGGTAAAGACCTTCTACGAGGGCCACCATGACTACTACTTCGTCATCAACACCCGGTGCATCAAATCCTACCATCTGGAGATCCAGGTGCCGGAGACCTACGCGGATACCGCTACCTGAACCTACGACCTGACCTGAAGATTTCCCCGGACTTCCCCTGCCCTGCTCCTGCCAGGAAGGGGGAGAACCCTTCCATACGCGCTGACTCTGAGTATGGATTCATAAGATGTCCAGGGTGCCCCGATCCCGGGGCCACACCCGATCCATGATTTCTCCGTGCCCTGTTCCCATCTCCCGGGTCGGGAACAGCGAGAAGGGTTTGTGGGCATCCCCCATACGGCGATGCACCCGATCCACGGTTCCACCGTAGCAGGACAGAACCCGGGGAACCAGGTATCCTGACTCCGCATTATCAGACTTGAGGAGACCTCCTGGTTGGGTGCTCGTTCCCACCGGTGGGATGGATTTTCTGGTCTCTCCCCGCAGGCAGCACAACCCACGAGGCCCCCACCCCACGGGCAGGGCAGTCCATGGCGATGCCCCGGCATGACCCCGGGACGCGCGAGCGTCAGGACCGGGCAAAAACCGATCAGGAACCGCCGCCAGGGAGAAGCAATTAGGAA
>CAZYWX010000028.1:0-13841 GCA_964651285.1 uncultured Methanoculleus sp. | reverse complement strand
GCTTCGAGGACTTTCTTTGCGCCGTAGGAGACGTCAATACCCATGATCTCGACCGGTTTCATGCTCTCATCCGGCTCCGCAGGAGGTATATGAAGAACGGTGCCCCAAAACAGGCGGTGATGATCCCGACCGGCATGTCGCCGGCAAACGTTCTTGTGAGCGTGTCAGACCAGAGGAGGAGGATTCCTCCAGCAAGGGCTGCCGCGGGGAGGAGAACGCGATGGTCTGGCCCGACGATCAGGCGCATGATGTGAGGGGTGATCAGGCCGATGAACCCGATCGCGCCTGCGATCGAGACCGCGATTCCTGTCAGAAAGGCGCTTGCAAAGAGCAGGACCTGTTTCAACCGTTCGACGTTCACGCCGAGGTGGATCGCTTCCTCGTCACCGAGGGATATGATGTTGATGTCGCGCGCGTAGAGATAGATCGCCAGGCATCCGAGCGGGATGAGGGTGGCGATGATGACGTCGTCCCATGAGATGTTCCAGAACCCGCCCATCAGCCAGAACATGATCTGGTGGAGGCTCTGTCCTGCGGTGTACATGAGGAAGGAGAGGAACGCCGAGAACAACATGGAGAGCGCGACCCCGGCGAGCAGGAGCGTCTCGACCGGAACCCTCCCGCCCTGACGGGCGATGGTGTAGACAGTGAAGGTGGCAAGCGTCGCCCCGACGAATGCAAAGACCGGGCGCCCTGCCCCAGCAAAGAGAACGATCGAGAGCGCGGCCCCGAGCGCCCCGCCTGATGAGGTGCCGATGATATAGGGATCGGCCATGGAGTTCCGGAACAGCCCCTGCATGGCAGTGCCTGCTACGGCAAGCGCGCATCCGACCAGCACCGCGGCAATCACTCGCGGCAGCCTGACATCCCAGAAAATCTTCCAGGCGTTTGGCAGGGTAACCAGAGATCCAAGGGATATGCTGGCCGGTCCGAGAGTGACCGCAGAGGCCATGCTGACGAGAAGGATACCGATGAGTGCCAGGATCGTGATCGTGGCTCTTCTCCGCATGTCCAGATCTAATCAGGGTTGAATTTTATTAAAGTTTATTTGTGTTTGTCCGCCGGCCGTCGACCCGGGGCCGGGGACAAACCTCATACTCTCGAGTGACGAAGTGATAGGGCATATGGGCAATCTGAACGTTGCCGTGCTTGGACCTGAGGGGTATGCGAAAGACCTCGGGAAGAAAGGCACGACCTCCGATATCACTCTCTACAACTTGAAGAAAGGTGCCGATACTGTTACCTTCATCGAGCCGACACGGTATCCAGAACGTCTGGCCCCGCTTTTCTATGCGGTGTCGATGGCTGATGTGGCCCTCGTCGTGGTGAGCGAGATCACGTCGATCTTCGGGGAGTGGGCGTTGATGCTGGACGAGATGGGCGTGGAGCAGGGTTACATCATCCTCAAGAACTATCTCACCCCTGAGGACCTCGCGCCGTTCCTCCGGGGAACGGTGCTTGAACGCTACGAGTTCGTGGATGAAGACCTGATCGCGCTTCGCGACCGCCTGGTTGCTGAAGCGCACGCCCGCACCCCTCCCCAGCCTGACGCCGGGGCTGTGGGAACAGTTCCCATCGACCATCACTTCAACGTCCGCGGTATCGGGACGGTCATCCTCGGGAGCGTGGTGCGGGGCGGTATCAGGAGGCATGACACCCTGACAGTCTATCCGGGGGAGCGGACGGTTACGGTGCGTTCTATCCAGAAGCATGATGACGACTTTGACTGGGCGGCAGAAGGTGACCGCGCGGGGATCGCACTCAAGAACATCGAGTCAGACGACCTGGACCGCGGGTTTGTCCTCTCAAGCGATCCTGAGATCAGGGCGCGGACCAGTTTCAAGGCCAGGGCAGACCTCGTCAGGTACTGGCCGTCACCGCTGACAGCGGGGATGGTGCTCCACATCGGTCACTGGATGCAGTTCGTCCCGGCGCGGCTGGAGTCGGTGCAGGACGATGGTGACTGGCGGCAGCCCACGCTTACCCTCTCGCTGGAGAAAGACCTCATCTACCTCCCCGGTGATACGGCGGTGCTTCACTACCTCGAGGGCGGGAACCTCAGGATCGTCGGGAGTATCAGATTGCCCTGAGCGGTGGGAGATCCTGGGACCGGGATATTTTTCGATCCCGGGGTCATGCTGCCCGGCGGTGCAGCATGCGATGCCGTGGCCCACAGGAGAGACCGGGATTTCGGGGAGACCTGCAGTGGGTCATCTCATCAGGGATCGATGGGAACTCTTCGTCACGTGGGGTGGATTTGTGTTCCTGTCAGTACAGAAAGAGGCCAGCGGTTGTCGAATCACGCCCGGTATCGAGTCTGTGGAGCTCTCTTGCCGGACCAACCGATCCTTTTTCCCGCCTGAGGGGACCGATACCGGCTTACTATCCCTTTCCATGTGTCCCGGTGAAGCCCGGTGCCAGATCCGGCTCCCTGTCGTAGCAGGGGGTGTCCCCGCCCCTCCCTGCAGGAGGCGATTCCCGTGCAACCCTGCCCTCGAGGGCGGGGGCAGGGCGTGGCGGTTGCTCTCCTGGATCGGGTGTGGCCTCCAGGAGGAGACGTACGCCCTCCTGGAGCGAAGGGAGGTCTGGTTCCCTGAGCGTGGTGTGGTCTGGACCGTTCTCCGGGGAGGATGACCGTTTGCCAGCAGACCGCCCAACAGGGCTCAGTGTCGGCTACCTTCTGCAGAATTGAGCGTTGTCCTCCGCGAACCCCCATACCTGTTCTCCCTGCTGCGCGATGATAGGCCTAGGGGACCCCGTTCAAATGATAGCTGCATCGGGATGCAGCAGACCATCGTTCCATTTGTGCGGGCCGGTTCCAGCTCACCTGGTTCTTCGGTCGCCAGAGACTATTGGGATCTGCTCAAAATCAGCATGTCGGGGTTCTCCTCCTCCCCTCCCTGCAGAGGACTTCCGGCACAACTCAGGTCTCTGCAGGTCCCCTGCCCAGACACCAGAGACAGGAAAAAAGTGAATCGGTCGCTTGCCTGGCTACTCTTCTTCTTCCTCGTAACGCTCGAAGAACGTGACTTTGTCGAGGGTCTTCTTCTCTGCGATCTGGATCTCCTCAGGATATCCTGCGGGCACAAGCGAGACGAGCGTGTAATCTTCCGGGACGTTGAGGAGGTTCCTGACATCTTCAGCATACCCTTTCTTCTCCCCGGCAACCCAGCATGACCCGACACCCCACGCCTGGAGCGCGAGGATCAACTGCGTCGTCGCTGCACAACAGTCTTCGAGGTAGTACTTTGCATCCCGCTCTCCGAAGATAGCAAAACAGATGGGTGCATCGGCGATGAACCTGGCGTTCTCGGCCAGGTCTGCGATTGCCTGCAGTGTCTCACGGTTCTGGATGGCCCCGAAGAGCCAGGGTTGCTCGTTCCTGGCGGTCGGGGCAAGACGTGCACAGTCGAGGGCGTCCTTGATGATCTTCTCATCGATAGGGTCATCCTTGTACTTTCGCACGCTGTGCCTGCTCCGTATGACAGTCACACCGAGATTGACCGTTCCACCGATCGGACTCATGTAACGATGGTGGGCACTCAAGGCCTAAATACCTTGGGGAAACGGAGATTGGGGCCCCTCAGAAGAAGCCCTGAAGCATCTGCAGCATGCTGGAGAATCCGTCACCGATGACCACCCTCGGGTCGATCCCGAGGACCGGGAAGATGAATACAAAGTAGGCGATCGTCCCGAGGGTGCTTCCGACGTTCGCAAGAGCTGCCACCAGCACTACCCGGAAGAGGGGGATCCGCCGCATCTCCGTGAAGGTCTCGACCTCCATGATCTGCCGGAGCTCTCCTGTTGTGGGTTTCCGGATCTTCGCCTCGACGATGGCCGCAAACCATCCTGCCGCAAGCAGCGGGTTGAGCGACGTCAGCCAGGATACCCCGAACGCCGTCGCGGCCGAGAAGGGATGTCCGCCGGCGAGCAGCGTGAACGCCGCGCTCAGGATACCGTTGATCAGGATCCAGTAGACGAGGGCGGCAATCAGGACCTCGAGCCCCACCCCCGAGAAGGCTATGGCGGCGATCAGGAGGACGAAGAGGAGGGTGACACCTGCCCCGAGGATCTTCGCCCACGGTAGACCCTTCACATCGCCGGTCAGGGACTGAAGCGGAGGCAGCGTCTCCGGTGCATCAAGGTAGCGCTGTACCCCCTGAACATGCCCGGCACCGACGACCGCGAGCACCCGCTCGTACCTGCTCCCGAGCATCAGGAGCTGGTGAGCAAGATAGGCATCTCGTTCATCGATCAGAGCCTGGGCACCCCGCGGGGAGAACTTCCTGAACTCCTCCATCGCCGCGCTCACCACGTCCTGGTTCGTTAACTCGTCTACGTCGATCTCCTCCCCCTTGACCCCCACGAGCGAGTAGAGGAGGGCGCCGATGAGTTTGATCTTCTCCCAGATCCGCATCTTCCCCCAGAATCGCGCAAGCGTTATCCTGATATCCCGGTCGATGAGCGCTACTGGTTTCTGGTGCGTCTCAGCCTCCTCGATGGCAGCCAGCATCTCAGCACCTGGTCTCACGCCGGTCTCGGCACCGATCCGCTGCTGGATGAAGGCAAGTACCCACTGGAGGAGGAGCCGGCCGAAGTTCCCGCCTTTCAGGATCTCGGTGATCGGGGGTTCAGCCACCTCCTGCGTGAGCGATATGAACCGCCCCTGGTCAAGTTCGACACCGACAATGTCTGGCTGGAATTCTTCGATGGCGGACCTGACCTCCTCAACACTCTTCTGCGAGACATGAGCCGTCCCGACAAGGCGGATCTCAGTCACGGAGCACCTTCAGACCTTCGCTGTCGATCACAGCACGCCCTCCCGGAGGAACCCTCGCCCTCCGGTAGACAGCACGGACGCCTGCCTCTTCTGCCGTCTCGGCGGCCTGTCGTCTGCAGAGACCGAGCGCCAGATCGTGCGCGGCAGCGGAGGAGAGGGGTGTGCCAAGACCAGGACATTCAGAGACCAGCAGTTCGTCATCCACCAGCATAAACGGGTAGGTGCGACAGATCCAGGGGCGATGGGCATAGATGGAGCACCGCCCATCCTGGAGAAAGATACAGGCATCAGCGGTGCGTCTGATGCACCAGGCGAGGGTGTACTCCCCGCCGTCCCTGGCATCGAAGAACTCGGGGTAGGGCTCGGCGATCTCATCCCAGGTCAGCCCGGTCGCTGCCATGATCTCCCGCACCTCGGCCGGGCTCACGACCACGAGGTTCGAGTCCTCCGTGACCAGCCGGCAGCAGGCGCTGCATCCCTGACACTCAAACCCGATGGACCCAACCAGGTCCGCAACCTCGTCTACTCCGGGCATACGCAATCAACGTTCTCAGGAAGCTGCCTGTTGAGGGCCTGGCTGACCGCGGGGTGCCGCTGGACGCCGGAAAAGCGCTCGCCAGGCGACGCCATCGTCTCCCCGCCGCAGATAGCCGACTCTGCAAGCAGAATAGACCCATCCGGCATCCCTCTGCCCTCATTGGCCTGTGACGCCTGGTCTGGGAAACCCCGCGGGGTATCGCATGCGACCGCACCGACCCCGGCCGCCGGCGTAGTATCGGTTCTGATCATTGTGGCCCCGATATCCATATCACGGGATATCCTGAGGATGTTATGTTTGAACTGCCCGTGATCGTTGACCACACGGAAATGAAGCATTGCTTATAAGGTGGATGTAAAAAGGTATAGTCCTTCCCTCAGGCATACTTCCTGACGAAATCAAAGACCTTCCGGGTGATCTCTTCTGGCTCATGTCCCATCAGGTAGGCGAGCGTCAGCGCCCCGCCGGCGCCCATTCCTTCCTTGACCTCACCGATGCAGTAGCGGGCAAGCCCCTGATGCCCGATGCCGGCAAAGTTTGGGTCGACGTAGTAGGCGGTTGTACCGACCTCGGCGACCGATCGGGGGAACCCGGCCGATGGGTCGTCCCTGACATATACCGTGGTCGCCAGGGGTGGCACCCGTTTCCCGAGCGCTTTCAGGATGGCCGCCACGGCGAGCATCTGGGTCCCGCCGGCGAAGATGAGATCCCCGGTATAGGCGCTTGCGATCCCCGCTGCCACCGGCATCATGGGATCGCCTGTGACGCGGAGGATGTCCAGGGGTTCTTCTGCACCCCTCTCATCGACCCGGACGAGCGCATCCTTGCAGACGGCAGCTTTCAGATCCAGTGGGTTCCTGGCAAACGCGCTGCTGACTGAGGCTTCGTGGCCGAGCGCCCGGAGAACACAGAGGGCGGTGGTCGTCCCTCCGGGAACACACTCCCCGAGCATCAGGAAGTCGCTGTAGTGCGAAAGAAGCCGGCCGATCATCTCGCCTCGCTCAAAGAGGCGGGCTGCCTGCGGCACCGCGTCCTCCTTTCTGGGGTCGCCACCCGGGCTTCCGTAGACGTCCAGGCAGGGGACGGTAGGGGCATGGACGAGCCCGGCGTTGATGAGGACCGGGGCGAGCCCGGTCAGTTCTATCATGGACCTGGTGATCGTTGCCGGCGTCGGGCACCCGGTGGGGGTGTTCGGCCGGGCCGGCATGCTCGTGATAGCGCCGGTCGTGACCAGTTCTGCGTCCAGGACCGGCGTGAGCAGGGTCTTTTCAGGGGTCGGCCCGGCTCCAGATATGCCGGGAACGGTAGAGAGCATGGTGTTTGCGAGGACCAGCGCCAGCATGGGGCGGCGCGGTTTGACACCCGGGTCTTCTGAGAGAAAGGGGTTTGACATCAGGTAGTAAGGTAGGTACTGCGGGATAGTAGAGATTGCTGTCGAGGACCCAGGGTTCTGCCGGCCGGTCTCTGGTACGATGGGGGGCGCGAGCGCACGAGGGATACTGGTGGTGCGCTGGTTGATCGCCACGTTATCGGGGTCTCTCCTACCAGGAGTCGCAGAGTGCACCCCTGCTCTTCCCGGGTCCATGAGGCGCGGCTCCTCCCTGAGCCAGGGGAGGGGGATCCCGGGGAGTTCTGCAGGTATTGACCTGACCGGATACCTTCCTGGCCTGTTTGGCGTGGTGGATCCGCCAGGGTAAGTATTGTCAGGGGAGAAAGTCGGCAAGAGGGTCTCCTCCCTCCGCGGAGGCCACTCATCCTCCCTCCTGGCCTTCTGTGTCCCCGGGAGGAAATCCCTGTTTGGAGATCTGATGATCTGGAACTCTTCTGCCGATCCCTCCCTGCAGCGGTATTCCCCGGGCAGAGGTCGGGTTCTGATCTTCTCTGTCCGAGCTATCAGGCTGCTCCAGACCACCAGGTCCTTCGCTTGCCAGGCACTTCCAGGAGTGGAAGTGTAACTCTCATAATCGTATCCACGCAGGTGAGCGGTGCACCGGCGTCCTGGCGTCGACCAGGACAGCCCCCACCCCGCGGCGTCCCCGTGGCCGCCAGGATCCAAACGCGGAAATACCGGCCGGGCTCAAATCTATATACAATGTTCGAGATCGAGCGCAGGCTGGAAGAGAAAGGTATCAGGCGGCAGGATATCGTCGCTTCCGCGATGGAACTCTATGTCTCCCACGGCATCGGGGCAGATGAGGCTGCAGACAGGCTGGATGCAAAGATCGGGAAAGCCCTCCAGGACCCCAACGTATCGTCGCTCCTCCTCGCTGCAGTCCTGCTTGAGGACGAACTCTACTGGAAGCGGAAGAACTCTGAGATCGCCGACGACCCGGTCTTCCTCCTCTCTGATGAGATCATCGGGATGGCGATCGCCGAGGTGATCGGGGGAACCTATGCGCGGTTTGAGTTCACCCGGTACGACCAGAAGAAACCAGGGATCTTGAGTGAACTCGGGCCGTTCCTCGATGATGCCGTCGCCGGGCTGATCGCGGGCTGCACGTCACGCCTCTATAGTGAGTCGATGTGAAGTCGGTCCTCGCCCTCCTGCAGTTCTGCACATCGCTCCCCCTCGGGAGACCGGTTGCGTTCGAGCACTTTGCCCGCCGCTCCTACCTCTACCCGCTCGCCGGCTACGTGATCGGCGGGATAGCCGCCGGCATCGTCTTCTGGATACCGTCCCCGGCGGTGGGAGCGGCCGTCGCCCTCGCAGTGGTGCTCATCCTCTCCGGGTGCAACCATTTTGATGGTCTCCTTGACCTCGGTGATGGGCTTATGGCCCACGGGAGTCGGGAGAAGAGGGTCACGGCCATGACCGACCGGACCACAGGGGCGGGTGCCGTCGCGGCGGGCATCATCGTCACGCTTCTTGCGTTTGCCGGGCTCCAGAGCGCCGCATTGCTCTGGGCGGCCATCCTCATCGCCGAGGTCTGCGCAAAGGTTGCGATGTCCTCCCTGACCACGCTCGGGATACCGTTCAGGGAGGGGATCCACTCCTACCTCCACGGGTTTGCCCGGCCCTGGTTCCTCATCCCGGCAACCCTGCTGGCGCTCCCCCTCTTTCTGCTACCGGTCCCTGCGGTGAATGTCGCGGTCTCGCTCGTGACAACGGCCGCCATCGCCGCCGTGATGCTGCTTCTTTCCCGGCGCCTCTTCGGCGGTGTCAACGGTGACGTTGTCGGCGCCACAAATGAGATCACCCGGGCCGGCGTTCTCCTTCTTCTTGCCCTCCTATAACCACCTTTTTTATTCAAGTGGCCTCCACTACTCTATGATGATGAACGATTATTCCCTCTACAGCCAGGGGGGTGTCATCACCGAGCGGAACGCAGACTATATAACAGTACGGTTGCGTATCCCGGGAGGGTTCCTCTCCGCGGCCCAGGCCCGGAGGCTGGCAAATCTCAGCGAGAAGTATGGGGACGGCACGCTCCACCTCACCATGCGCCAGACGGCGGAGATCCCGCATGTAAACCCTGACAATCTCCCGAAGATTGCCAGAGCGCTTGAGAAGAACGGGACACCCCTCGGTGCAGAGAAGAATGAAGTGGTGAATATTGTGGCCTGCCCGGGCACGGAATGGTGTAAATACGCCAACTGCGAGACGATTGACCTTGCCCGGAAGATCGACGAGCGGGTCTTCGGGAAAGAACTTCCGATACGACTCAGGATCGCCATAGCCGGCTGCACCTACATGTGCAACAGCCCGCTCTTGAATGATATCGGTATCATCGGCAGGATCAGGCCGCTCCGTATCCCGGGGCTCTGTACCGGGTGTGGGACCTGTATGGAGTACTGCAGAGAAGGCGCCATATCGCTGAAAGACGGCATCTCCGTCCTCGACGAGAGCAGATGTGTCCAGTGCGGTATCTGCATTCACTCCTGCCTCTACCGTCTCCTGAAGTCTGAGTATGATCACTACCAGATCACGGTCGGCGGGCGGCGTGGATCCAGCCCCCGCGTCGGACGCGAACTCATCACCGTCGAGACCGAGGAAGAGGTCGTCGAGGTGGTCGATCGTATCGTCTACTGGGTCTATCGCAGCGCCTGGAGCGGTCGGGTCCTCGCCGACCAGCTGGATGAGATCGGGTTCGATGCGTTCAGGGAAGAGATCCTGAAAGAGTTCGGGCCGAAGAAAGAGACCGAAGAGGCCTGAGAACCAGGTCCTGAACGACCCATCGCTCAACTGACCTGCCGGGCAGGAGTTTCCCCGGAGCAGGTCCTGGGAGTGCCTGGTGACTGAAGGTCCGAGAGGATCGGGCAGACTTGCGCTCTTCCTCCTGGATACCGTGAACGGTGAGTCCCGTGGGACTCATTCATCACGCGGGGAGCAGGTGCGGTCCGGGATGGTGTCTGCCCCTCGCAGAAGAGGGGTTCTGGACAATCTCCCCGGAAAAAGATATTTCATACTCTATCTGTGCTTCATGTGACATCCCCCGGGGTGCGGTGAGGGTCTCACCCGTGCCGCCGGGTTCAGAGCATGAGCGGCGAGGTCCCGGCCACCCCCGGGATCCGGGAGATCGGATTCACCTGGACCGATTCCGGGTCGCGCTCACTCCCTCACCTCAGGGAGAGGGCGATGCGACGTCACCTCACCGGACACGAGAGGGGCATCGGCGGGCCGGGTCAGTAGCGATACATCGTGCGGAATCCTTCGCCCGCATCATCCTCGCACTCGATCGCGGTGCCATCGCGGACAAGGGTGTTAAACATGATGGCGGCGTTGAGCAGGTTCTCGTCAGGACTTGCACCCCGCCTCACGCCTGAGAGAGCCTGGCGCTGCGGTGTCGGGATCGTCCGTCTCCCCACGCGCACACCAGCACAATGCTGGCAGTAGTTGCAGTGAGAGTAGACCGAGACCTCACGACCTGCGCATGTAACCGTCACCCGGTCGCTCGATTCATCGCGATGAAATTCAAGCGTCTTCATAGTATAATGAACGTAGATTTCCGAAGAATAAGTTTCTGTCGATTACCCGTGGTCTCCTGGAAATGCACGCCCCTCCTGTTGATAGAAACGCTTTATAAAGAGAACGTCGTATGTATAGGATACTCGCATAAGCAGGCTGTTCGAGCTGACAGGCCTATTTGATTGAGTGGAGGATACTATCTATGGCAGTTGACAAGCCCCACATGAATTTAGCAGTTATCGGACATATCGACCACGGGAAGTCTACTACCGTTGGCCGGTTGCTCTTTGAGACGGGAGCTGTACCGCCCCATATCATCGAGACGTACAGGAAAGAGGCAGAGACCAAGGGTAAGGGCTCGTTCGAGTTCGCCTGGGTCATGGACAGCCTCAAGGAAGAGCGTGAGCGCGGTATCACCATCGATATCGCCCACAAGCGGTTTGACACCGAGAAATACTACTTCACCGTTGTGGACTGCCCCGGTCACCGTGACTTTGTCAAGAATATGATCACGGGCGCATCCCAGGCAGACGCCGCGCTGCTGGTCGTCGCCGCACCAGATGGTGTGATGGAGCAGACCAAGGAGCACGTCTTCCTGTCCCGCACGCTTGGTATCAACCAGCTGATCGTTGGTATCAACAAGATGGATGTTGTCAACTACGATGAGAAGCGCTACAACGAAGTCAAGGCACAGCTCTCCCAGCTGATCAAGATGGTCGGCTACAAGCCCGATGAGGTCAGCTTCATCCCGATGAGCTCGTTTGCTGGTGACAACATCGCCAAGCTCAGTGAAAACACGCCCTGGTACAAGGGGCCGACGGTGCTTGAGGCACTCAACGCGCTTGTCGAACCCGAGAAACCCACGAACCTCCCCCTGCGTCTCCCCATTCAGGACGTCTACTCCATCTCCGGTATCGGGACTGTGCCCGTCGGCCGTGTGGAGACCGGTGTGATGAAGAAGGGAATGAAGGTCAGCTTCATGCCATCCAACAAGGTTGGTGAGGTCAAGACCATCGAGATGCACCACGAGGAGATCCCGGAGGCGGTTCCCGGTGACAACGTCGGATTCAACGTTCGTGGTATCGGGAAGGGCGATATCCGCCGGGGCGACGTCTGCGGTCCTGTTGACGCACCCCCGACTGTTGCAGAGGAGTTTGTCGCACAGATCGTCGTGCTTCACCACCCCAGTGCCCTGACCGTCGGCTACACCCCGGTCTTCCACTGTCACACCGCGCAGATCGCATGCACCTTCGTCGAGCTCCAGAAGAAACTCGACCCCCGCACCGGCCAGGTCAAGGAAGAGAACCCCACGTTCCTCAAGACCGGCGATGCCGCGATCGTCAAGATCAGGCCTACCCGGCCTCTGGTCATCGAGAAGGTCAAGGATATCCCACAGCTCGGACGGTTTGCTGTCCGTGATATGGGTTCCACTATCGCGGCAGGTATGTGCATCGACATCACGCCGAAGCAGATGAGATAAAAACTACCCATATTTTTGGTGGCAGATATGCAAAAAGCCAGAATACGTCTTTCAGGAACTGACTTCGAAAAAATCGAGATGGTCTGCGACAGGATCAAAGAGATAGCAGAGCGCACTGGCGTCAATCTGGCAGGTCCAATCCCATTACCCACGAAGAAACTCGTGGTGCCCACCAGAAAGAGCCCTGACGGCGAAGGTACCGCAACCTGGGATCGCTGGCAGATGCGGGTGCACAAGAGGCTCATCGACATCGATGCTGATGAGCGTGCACTGCGCCAGTTGATGCGGATTCAGGTCCCAAAAGACATCGGCATTGAAATTGTGCTGGAGAGCTGAGGTGAGAGCGGCGTGAAGGCCGCCACGTTCACGACATGGTTGCGTGAACGACTCTCATTTGAGAGGCTATTCATCCTCATACTCTTGGTTACCATTGTTCTCCGCTTTTACGCTCTTGATGTAAAACTCTTTCACCACGACGAGGCTATCCACGCGTGGTTCTCGTATCGGTTGCTGACCGAGGGGACCTATAGCTACGACCCCATGTACCATGGGCCGTTTCTCTACTACACGACAGCCGGCATCTTCTCGCTCCTCGGCGACTGCGACCTCGTGGGCAGGATTCTTCCGGCGCTCTTCGGCACCCTGCTCGTCCCGCTTCTCTATCCGATCTATAAACTCGGCTATCTCGACCAGAAGCAGACCCTGGTGGCGGCACTCTTTATTGCGGTCTCGCCGAACATGGTCTACTTCTCACGGTTCCTTCGAAACGACATCTACATCGTCTTTTTCACGATGGTGCTCCTTGTCGCTCTTCTTTACTACTTTGAGCGGCAGAACGTGGGATACGCGCTGATCGCCGGGGCAGCTGTGGGTCTCGGGATGTCTACAAAGGAGAACATGCCGATCGTTCTCCTGATTTTCGGGATGTTCCTCCTCTATCTGCTCTGGACGCGAAAGGTTCGGTTGCCGGTCCACTGGCTCAGGGACGCCGTGCTCGGGGGCGTTGTTGCGGTCGGAATCATGGCGGTCTTCTACTCATCGTTCGGCGCCCATCCCGAGATGATCCTGGACTGGTGGATCCGGGCCATCGAGCACTGGGTCGCCATGCACCAGATGGAGCGTCTCGGTGGGCCGCCGTACTTCTACATCCTGCTCTTCATCCTCTACGAGCTCCCCATCCTGATCCTTGCCATCGTCGGCGTCGTGCAGTTCTTAGCTATCCCGGGAGCCCTCGATCGGTGGCGGGCACGACGCCGCGAAATCCCAACGGTGGCGAAGGAGGAGGGGACAGAGGATGCCTCTCTCCTGCTGGATCATGGAGAGGAGAGCCCGGCGGTTTCAACCACCTCGGTCAAGGAGGGAGAGGACTGGAAGGACCGGGTCCGCGATATCCTCGCAGGAGGCGGCGAGCCGATCCAGTCGATCAACCGACAGGAAGAGTTTGCACGGTTTGCTATCTTCTGGATGTTCCTCTCGCTTGCGGCCTACGCCTACATCGGCGAGAAGGTACCGTGGTTGATTCTCCATCAGCTTCTCCCCATGATCTTTGTCGCGGTCTATGCGATGACCACAAAGAAGGCGGTCATCGCCGTCGTGGCAAGTCTCTTCCTGGTCGTCATGACGTTCCACGTGGCGTTTACCCCGGCTGACATCAACGAGCCTATCGTGCAGGTGCAGAACTCAGAAGACCTGCGGGAGGTCTTCGCGAAGATCGATGCAGCAGATCGTGTGGCGATCGCGAGCGAGACTTACTGGCCGCTGCCCTGGTACTACCGGGACGACAACGCATCAAAACTCTCGTACTACAGCCGGAAGGTGGATGAGTCGACGATCTCCAGGGGAGACTTCGACCTCGTGATCACGCATGACGCTGATTCCTATCCGGCCCTGGATGGCTACCTGAAGGAGACCTATCGGCTGAACTACTGGTTCTCGTATCACGAGAACAAGGACAGGCTGCTCGAGTACTATTTCCTGCGGGACGGAGAGGTGGGGTGCAGAAACCTCGAGGTCTTCTCGAGGATGCCGACAGGGACGGCCGGGTGAAGGATCTCTTTTTTGTGCAGGGAAAGCCTTCTCCAGGCCCACGATGCACTACTGCAACGATTCTCAATTACCGGCACGCTCAACGGAGGAG
>CAZYWX010000027.1:1864-14296 GCA_964651285.1 uncultured Methanoculleus sp. | reverse complement strand
ACCCCAGGAATACGTCGCAGATGTGCTCCAGATGTGGCATGATCGTCAAAAAGACACTTTCTGATCGTGTTCATTCCTGCCCACATTGCGGGCTCGCGATGGATCGCGACCAGAACGCGGCGATCAACATTATGAGATTGGGGCTGCAATCTCCGGGCTGAAAAACCCTGGATGCCCCCGATTTCAATCGGGGGAGCAGTCACCTCATGTCAGGGCTTCATGTGGATTGGAGGGTGTCTCCGAACGCTATTGTAGCTTCTTCGGAATCCCTGCCAGCTATCGTTTTTCCGGTTACTTCTTCGATCATGTCAAGGAGAGCCCGTGCCCTCTGCAAAATGAAGCCTGAGAAGTCGTCAGACCTGATGTGGCCTGGATCAATGGCATGGGTTTTAAATATCCGATCTAGCCGCGCGGGATTGACGTTATGCTGGTCCTGTATGGTCTGAATATAGGTGCTCGGTTTGTGCCCACCAAGAACACGGTTTGTTCTGCTGGAGAGGGGGGTCTTGTTGATGACACTATTCCATTTACTGCGCTCAAATTTTTGCTTTTGGCAGTAAGCTGCCGGGAAGATATGGTGGATATCGATTGCGTTATCAAAGTATGTTGTAAGTTCTATCGAATCACCGCTGATGAAGTCCTTGCTCCCTTCCTTCATCAGAAGGGCCATAAGACCCTTGTACGCGGCGCTCAGGCGGGTCTGTAGCGTAAGCAGACGCGTCGGGCTGAAATTTGCGTCACGGACGGTTGCCGGGATCTCTCCCCCATCCAGCCATCTTATGACCCCCTGGATATCCAGAGCATACCTGCTTTCGTTCGCACCACCATAGAGTTCCCCAAAGACACCACACCAGTACCACCGCGCAAGTTTTTCTTTCACCGCATCATTCTCAACCCGGTTCCCGAGATATGCACAGATTGCTGATAAGGGGATCAGCTGGGTCTGGTAGGGCAGGTTGCGGCGGTCAAAGATTTTTTCCCGTGCGAGCAGTTTTGCGGCGGACTGCATGCCTGCGACAATGAGATCGGCGTTTTCCCTGTAACTCTCAAGCGGAAGATTGAGTATATCTTTACGCTTGCAGCTGACGGCTTTTTTATCGCTGAGATTGTTCTTATAACTGGTAAGGAGGGTGACCGCGGTCAGGAAGGCACTCTCATCAACACCCTGCAACACGTTGTTGTCATATAGGTGCTTTTTACGTTCATTCCAATCCTTGCGGAGCTGGAAACCATCAGCTGCATAGGTCGCGGTCATCAGTTCAAACACGGTCAGTGATACCCCGCCGGTGTTGACATTCTCGAAGACCTGGCAGACGGCTTCTTTTGGTGTGTCCTTACTGAGTTTTATGACTGGTATTTTATATTGCTGGAAGCGCAGCCAGATCTCCATGTTGAACCTGTTAAAAAACTGAATCTTTTCCGGGTCGTATGAGAAGTGTTGCATAAACCCCTGCTGCCATTCTGCGTATCCCGAGGTGTCGAAGATAAGGTTGAGAGGGATCATTCCGGCGTCGTACTCCAGCTCACGAGTGCTTACGTCCAGATCGATCTTTCTCCCAAAATCGCTGGTAACCTGGCGGGTGACAGGTACAGAGACTACAGCATCAAACCGGTCGGCGGATGGATCAAGGCATCTCTCCATATCAAAGTAATAGAACCGCTCGATCTCCTGTTTCTTCTCTGTGGTGGTTGGTACCGCTTTTTCGCTTAAGAGTGATAAATAAAGTGATGTCAGACGTTGCTGCCCATCAAGCACGAGAACGTCAGGATTAACGCTTGACCGCAGGGATACACCTTCAAAGGGACGGGGCAAAAACCGGATGCTGTTGCTGACCTCCATCGCAGTGATCGCGCCGATAGGGTACGAGCGAGAAACACTGGCGATCAGTGCCCTGATCCTGTTATCGTCCCAGACCCATCCCCGCTGAAAATCGGGGAGCTGGATCTTTCCGCTCTTTACCTTTGCGAGAATCTCTCCAAGGTTCGGTTCTATGGTATCAAAAGTACTGACTGCTGATGTCATCACGATCCCACCGGATTCCGAGGCGCTCCACAGCATCGCGAACTATGCCGAAGATCGATGTCGGTTCGTCTTATTACTCCCCTCTGGCGTACCTTCTATTATATTTTTGCTTCTTTTGACTGCAGGAGGGTTCTATTCCCGGCCGTCACTTTTTACCCGGGGTGTTGTGAAAATGCTGCGATCAGATGTGGAGGATGGCCGATCAACTTACTGGTGACCGCGGGTGGCAGCTCCGGTTTTCTCCTGGGGGTTGTCCTGGGCCTGTGGATCTTGGTGGCTCTTCGCAATTGAGGGGAGGGAGGGGGCGGAGAGTCCACCCTCTCGCCTCTCGCACACAGATTGCGGGCGCTCTTGCAAAGATAGGGGCTAAGAGCAGAACCAGATACCCGTCACTCCAGATACAAAAATCAGATCGATAAAACGCCGAGGGGGAGATTTGAACTCCCGAGGTGCCAAGCACCAGTGGCTTTCGAGGCCACCGCCTTCCCGGACTAGACTACCTCGGCACAGAACCGGCCTATAGTATTTAGACTCTCCGACTATAATGGTATCGAGGTTATGCTCTGCAGATTCACGCTCATCCCAGATGGCACCGTGCTGACCTACCAGGGGCAGCCGGGGGACACCTACGAGACCGCCCTCCTCTCCCTCGGGTTCAACCCGGATACCGTGCTCATCTTCTCTGATGGCAGGAGCCTGCCACAGGATAAAAAGATCGAAGAAGAAGCGGTCAAGATCTTCCTGACCGCCTCACGCGGGTGAGTTACTCGGCCTCTTCCGGACCTCCGCCGGGCCGGGTGACCATCATGTCGTCGACGCGAACGAGGAGCGTAGCCGTCTCGGTCGCGCTCTTGATCGCCTGGATCTTCACCCGCTCCGGCTCGACGACACCCTCGTCCAGCATGTCCACAATCTCACCGGTGTAGACGTTGAGCCCGGCGTGCTTCTTGCCGTCAGCATGAGCCTTCCTCAGGGCGACGATCTTATCGATCGGGTCGAACCCGGAATTCTCGGCAAGTGTCCTCGGGATAACCTCGAACGCATCTGCGAACGCCTCAACCGCAAGCTGGATCCGCCCACCAAAGGTTGCGGCGTAGTCACGGAGAGCCATCTGGAGCTCGGTCTCCACCGCACCGCCACCGACAACAAACCTGCCGTCCTCGATAGCGTCCTGGACGACACGGGCTGCGTCGTAGACCGCCCGCTCGAGCTCGTCCACCAGCAGCTGGGTAGAGCCCCGCAGGAGGATCGTGACGGCCTTCGGGTTCTCGCATCCCGAGATGACCGTCAGGTCAGCGTCGGGGAGTTCCTTGGCCTCTTCAGCGTGGCCGAGCGTCGTCTCATTGAGTTCCTCGGGCTTGTTGACGATGATGCCGCCGAGTGCTCTTGCGGCAAACTTCAGGTCATCCTCTTTCACGTCTTCGACGGCGTAGACACCGTGCTTGGCAAGATAGAACTGCACAGCGTCGGCGATCCCCTTCTGACAGAGGACAACGTTTGCCCCGGCGGCAACGATCTGTTCAGCAAGCTTCTTGAGGGATGCACGTTCCTGCTCGGCGAATGCCTTCATCTGGTCAGAGGAAGTGATCTTGATCTTCGATTTCACCTGAGTCTTCGTGACCTCCAGCGGCTGGGCGAGCAGAGCGACCTTTGCATCAGTGACCTTTGTCGGCATCTGCTCAAAGACGCGCTTCTTCTCGATGACAACGCCCCGGATCAGTTCAGCGTCGTGCATCGTGTCACCGACCAGCTTCTTGATCTTGACATCGCCCTCATCCACGACGTAGGTGCCCGAGTTGGTCTTGGTGGCAACCTGCCGGACCGCGTCAACCACGATACCTGAGAGCTTGTCTTTGATCGCTTCGACAGACTTACCAATCATGGCGGTGCAGGCGATCTTCTTGAGGGTCTCCTGGTCATCGAAATCGACCGAGATGGCCAGATCGTCGATGATCTCAAGGGCCTTCTCCATACCGATCTGATACCCTGCTGCAATGATGGTGGGATGAATCTCCTGAGCGAGCAGTTTTTCGGCCTCATCCATCAGAGAACCAACAAGTACGGTCGCGGTCGTGGTGCCGTCTCCTACCTCGCTATCCTGGGCCTCAGCAACCTCGACGACCAGCTTGGCGCCAGGATGTTGCACAGACATCTCGTGCAGGATAGTCATTCCGTCGTTTGTGATCACCACATCACCGCTGGAACTGACCAGCATCTTGTCCATTCCCCGGGGACCGAGCGTTGTCCGAACGGCGGCTGCAATTGCTTTTGCAGCCATGATATTCGAGCGCTGCGCTTCGAATCCGCGTGTGCGCTCTACATTGTCCCGTAAAATAACGATGGGCTGTCCAGCAAGCATTTTATAATCCTCCTTTGTCCGTTAGATTTGTTCAGATGTTCTATATATAATTGCCGATAGGTCCGGGCTTCTATTGAGCCACCGGAGAGACTGGCAGACAGGAATCTCTCATCGGTTTCCGTTGTCGCACCAGATATCCAGGAGGCTCGCTGAAGTTCCCCGGGAGATGAGGAAGTCGTCCCCAAAACCCGGGTGCGCCTGTTCTCTCATCCCAGCCGCGATATCGCAAAGAGCGAGTGGACAGGGACGCCGTCAACCTCCTGGACCCCTCGCTTGTCGAAGAGTGCCCAGACCGCTACCGGGGTGGCCCCATGGCGTCGGAGAAACCCTATCGTCTCGGTAAGCGTCGTCCCGGTTGTGACGACATCATCGATGATCACGCACCGCTGCCCGGTGATTGTGGAGAAGGTGCCTGAGAGGGATCCGGTCGGCGTCTCGCTCCGACTGTGCTTCGCCGGGAGATAGACTGCAAGTTTCAACCCCTCCTCTGCGGCGATGAGGGTGGCGAGCGGGACCCCGGATGGCGCGATCCCGACGACCGTATCCAGCAGGTCCCCCGCAGGACGCATGACTCTGCCTTTCGGCAGGTAGAGGAACCGTTTGAGCATCATCATCGCCATATCGTTCAACAACGTGCCGTGGCTCCCCACCGCCGTCCAGTCGATGTGAACGTCTTTTGGAGCCTCCATGCCTTTCGGCTGAGTGAGCAGCCAGGTGACTGTCTCCATCGAGAGACCCAGTTCATTGGATATCTGGCCCGGGGTGTGCCCTTCTGCCTGGAGTGCCTTTGCCTTCGTGATCAACTCTTCGAGCGCGGACATGGAAAAGAGGTTTCCGGGGATCTATTTAATCTTTCTTTTAATCGGGGCACCACAGACCGGGCAATCCCCCGGGCCCTGAGCGTAACGTCCGCACCCACTGCACCGGTAGCGCCACCGGATCGCCCGGGCAGGCCGCTGTCTGATGCTCCTGGTCCTGATACCAAGACGGTGCGCGACGTTCTGGACCGCGAAGTCGTCGGTGACAAGAACGGCAGAGAGCTCCAGCGCCAGTGCCAGGATGTCGCGGTCGGTCCTGGAGAGCACCCCGATATCCCCTGTCTGCAACGCCGCCTCACAAACCCGGTTCAGGTCTTCCTCGCGCGGTTCCCTGACCGTAAGGAGCGTGGCAGAGAGCACCTCAAACCGACACTTCGCGTGAAGGTCACCGAGTTCCCCCACCACGGATGGGGTGGTGTAGGCCGGTTCCTCGACCGGTATCTCCGAGAAGAAGGCCGAGGCATCGAGGACCACCGTCATGCCGCAAACTCCACGAGACCGTTCTCCCGACACCGAACCCGGTAGCCAAACTCTGAAAGAAGCCAGCAGGCGGTCCTGGCATGCATCGAGAACGTGTGCGTACTGTACTCCCCACCGTAGCAGGCCAGGTAGATGAGGAGCTGATCAGCAAGGTGGACATCGACCGTGCCGGGGCTGCGGCACTCCTCAACCAGGGCCTCTGCGGCCATCCTGCCGACCTTCTCGGCGGGAAGACCCCTCTTCCCAAGGGCGACGGCACCCTTCGCCCCGTTCCATGCCGTAACAGAGCTCCCGACACCAGGCCCACCCTCCCGATGGTCGAGGGTGACGGCGCAGGAGAGACCGAGATCTCGCTCGAGGAGAGTTCGGGCAGCGGTCGCCTGACGTTCCACGACATGTGCAGGAAGACCAGATGAGCAGGAGACGATCCCACACCCGCGCCCTTCCGGGATCTGGATCGGGTCAAGAGGGGAGGGTTCCACCCGCACGCGGACCTGCCCGCCTCCCCGCGGATAGTAACCCCGCTCGAGCACCTCGATATCGATCGAGGCCCCGGCGTGGCGGAGCACCGGCACGAGGACGCGCTCCAGATAATCAATGGTCGGACTCCACGCCACCTCAGTCCCGCCCGAGACCCTTATGCTCCCCCCAACACGCAGGGCGACCGGGAGCCATGCCTGGAGGATAAGAGGGATGCTCCCGGCGGTTCCGGGGTCTACCTGGAGATCAGCCCGCCTGAGCCGACCCGGGGAGAAGGTGACCCTGCTGCTTCGGGGGAAAAGCCCTTCACATTCAGCGCCGCAGGATCCAGCGACCGCTCGAATGGCAGCGATATGCTGGGGTGCAAGCCCGGGGTTCGGTCGGTTCTGTCGGATCCTGGTGATGGTGACCGGCGTCCCTGATATCGCCGAGGCGGCGACCGCTAAGCGGAGGATCTGCCCTCCCCCTTCCAGATAGGATCCATCAACGGTGAGCATCTTCCCTGATCGCGGTAGCGATCGCGCCCGCAGCTGATATTAAGCTTGAGGCGTTCTCGTAGGTATCACTGGAGACGACCGAGGAGATCCCTGCTGCCCGCAGGCGCGTGTAGGCGCCGCTTGCAAGCACCCCATGGACACAGGCTGCATGGATGGACGCCGTTCCCTGCTCCTTGAGCATCCGGGCGGCGGTTGCGAGTGTTCCGCCGGTGGATATGATATCATCCACGATCACAACATCCCTCCCGGCGGCATCAAGAGACTTCGGGGCGATCCTGACCTCCTCGCCCGAAAGTCTGGTCTTCTGCAGATGGTCGCAGTCCCACCCACCGACCGCCGCAACATCAGTCGCAAACTCGATCGCCCCCTCGTCTGGAGCGAGGACCAGGGGATCCTTCAGGTGGAGATCCCCGATGTACCTGCCGATGGCTGGAGCGATGGTAACCTCCTCTGCCGGGACACGGAAGTAATCGAGTACCCGCCGGTCATGGACATTGACCACAAATACTCGTTTGATTCCGGTCGAAAGGGCTCGTGCGACCGCACGTGCGCTGATGGGCTCGCCGGTGACAAACCGCCGATCCTGGCGGGAGTACCCGAGGTAGGGAACCACCAGCGTATTCTGCGACCGGTCAGCCGCATCGATCGCAAGAAGAGTCTGTACAAGCATATCATTATCCGTTATACTGCTGACGATCAGTGTCTCATCATCCAGATCACCGCACTGCAGGTAGATCTCTCCATCAGGAAACCGGGTGAATTTCGTCTCCACGACCGGTATCCCCAACCTGTCAGCGATGCGGGCTGCTATGACCTGGGATCGTTCCGTGCTGATTACTCTCATAGGACACCTTTGCTAGAAAGTATTTGAACGAGCATGAATAAATTATATAAGTACCAGTGCAGCAGAGAGGTAAACTCGACGATGGATTCAACGACTCCTAAAGAAATTTCGAATACGGAGCTCACGAGCGATGAGACGGCAGAGAACGATATCTCTGCTGATCTCGAGCTGAGCACATCATCAGAGATAGAAATACCTTCGAATCTCATCGATCAGGTCATCGGCCAGGAACATGCTGTCGAGGTGATCAAGAAGGCTGCGGTCCAGCGCAGGCACGTGATGATGATCGGCAGCCCGGGAACCGGTAAATCGATGTTGGCCAAAGCGATGGCCGAACTCCTCCCGAAAGAGGATTTGCAGGATATTCTGGTTTATCCGAACCCTGAAGACAGCAATAACCCCATCATCAGGACGGTACCTGCCGGCCGCGGCAAGCAGATCGTCAACGCCCACAAGATGGAGGCAAGAAAGAAGATCCAGATGCGGAGCACTCTCGTCATGCTCCTCATCATCGGTATCATCGGCTACGCGATCATCGCCTCGCAGTGGCTCATGGGTATCATCGCCGCCGCATTCGTCTTCATGGCGCTGAGATACTCGATGCCCCGCGAAGAGACGATGGTTCCGAAACTTCTGGTCTCGCACGACCCCAACGCCCCCGCGCCGTTTGTCGATGCCACCGGGTCACATGCAGGCGCCCTGCTCGGCGATGTCAGGCATGACCCCTTCCAGAGCGGTGGCCTTGAGACGCCTTCCCACGACCGTGTCGAGAGTGGCGCCATCCATCGGGCACACGGCGGCGTGCTCTTCATCGACGAGATCAACACCCTCACCCCTCACTCCCAGCAGAACCTGCTGACCGCGCTCCAGGAGGGGGCCTTCCCGATCACCGGCCAGAGCGAGCGTTCGAGCGGCGCAATGGTCAGGACCGAGCCGGTCCCCTGCCGGTTTGTCATGATCGCGGCAGGCAACCTTGACGCCATCCAGGGTATGCACCCGGCGCTCAGGTCACGCATCCGGGGTTACGGTTACGAGGTCTATATGCGGGAGACGATGGAGGATACCCCAGAGAACCGCCGGAAGTTCATCAGGTTCATCGCCCAGGAGGTCCAGAAAGATGGGAAGATCCCGCACTTTGACCAGGGTGCCATGCTCGAGGTCCTCCGCGAGGCCAGGCGCCGATCGAACAGGAAAGGTCACCTGACCCTGAAACTCCGTGACATGGGCGGACTCATCAGGGTGGCGGGAGACCTCGCCCGGCAGGAAGGCGCGGAGTTCACCACCGCAGAGCATGTCATCGCCGCGAAGAAGACCGCGCGCTCGATCGAGGACCAGATCTCAGACGAGTACATCAGGCGGAGCCGCGACTACGATATCACCGTCGTGGAAGGCACCCGGATCGGTCGGGTGAACGGGCTTGCTGTGATGGGGAACGACTCAGGCACAGTGCTCCCGGTCATGGCCGAGGTGACCCCGAGCCAGGGAGCGACGGGTATGGTGATCGCAACCGGTATGTTGAAGGATATCGCCAAAGAATCGATCAAGAACGTCAGCGCCCTGATCAAGAAGTTCACAGGCAAGGATATCAGGAACATGGATATCCATATCCAGTTCATCGGAACCTACGGCGGCGTTGAGGGTGATTCGGCCTCGGTGACCGTCGCGACGGCGGTGATCAGCGCCATCGAGAACATCCCGGTGCGCCAGGATGTCGCGATGACCGGGTCGCTCTCGGTCCGGGGGGACGTTCTCCCCATCGGCGGGGTCACCTACAAGATCGAGGCCGCCGCGAAGGCTGGGATCAAGAAGGTGATCATTCCGCGGTCGAACCTTGACGACGTCCTCATCGAGGACCGCTACCGCGCGATGGTCGAGATTGTCCCGGTCGACCACATCGAGGAGGTCCTCCAGAACGCGCTCGTGCCAGAGAACCGCGAAGGGTTCCTCGCGAAACTCAGGAAGATAACGGTCAACCCGACGACCGGCGTCTTCGACTCAACTGTCGGTCGTTCTGCGATCTGATGTCCTATGACTGATGAAACAAGATACTACGATATCAGGTGCGTAGAGGGCGAGATCACCCTGATCGATATTGACAACGGCGTGATCGAGTCTGCAGGCACCTCATACTTTGACCGCGCCGTGGTCAGGGCGCTGGGGCCAAAAGGCTGGGGGATCCTCACCCGTGACCATGTGGACATTGATTCAAAGCGCGAACTCGACGCCCTCGTCGAGGAGGCAACGCGCCTGGCGGCGGTCACCGAGGACCAGGTTGATCTTGCCGATGCACCACGGGGTCTCCTGCCGGTTCCGTCCCCGGGTGAGGACCCCCGGGATGTTGACCTTGAGGAGAAGACCAGACTGCTTGCCGGGATCGAAGACGCAGCCCGGATCCCCGAGGTCGTGAACACCCGGGCCCGCTACACCGAGGGAATCGACTCGGTCAGATTCCTGGACTCGAACGGGAACGAGTTCTCGTACGAGGCAGTCAGGTCCGGGTTCTCGGTGCTTGCGATAGCCTCCCGGAACGGTGTGATGCAGATGGGGAGCGAACGCGACCACGTCACCACCGGGTTTAACCTCCGGAATAAGCAGGACCTCGGGCGGAAGGCGGGGGAGGTTGCGGTCTCGCTGCTCGATGCAAAACTCGCGAAGGGTGGGACGATGCGGGCCGTGCTCAACCCGGAACTGGCGGGGGTCTTCACCCACGAGGCGGTCGGTCACGCAAGCGAGGGCGACCTCGTCCGTGAGGGTGCGTCGGTCCTCGAAGGGAAGATCGGCGAACAGATTGGGTGCAAGGGCCTGGTCATCGTGGACGATCCCTCCCTCCCCGAGTTCGGATTCATCCCGGTGGATGCGGAGGGTGTGGCGGTGCAGCGGACCGAGATCATCCGTGACGGCGTCCTCACAGCATATCTCCACAACCGCGAGACCCTCGCAGCGGTCGGGAACGGAGTTCCCGGACATGCCCGGGCCGAACACGGGGCCCCGCCGATCGTCCGGATGAGCAACACCTTCATCGAGAACGGCGATGCAACCTACGACGAGATCCTCTCCGAGTGCAGGGATGGGATCCTGCTGATCGGCTCCAGAGGCGGCCAGGTCGACCCCGGGCGCGGCGTCTTCCAGTTCAACGCCGAGTACGGCTACCTGATTGAGGACGGCGAGACAACCGATATGGTCAGAGACGTCTCGCTCTCAGGTGAGATCCTCTCGACGCTGCATGACATCACCCTGCTTGGAAATGACCGGAAGATGAATCCAGGATACTGTGGTAAAGGAGGACAGGTCGTGCCGGTGAGCGACGGCGCGCCGCACCTCCTGCTTGAGAACGCGACGGTTGGGGGGCGTGGTGCATGAACAGAGATGACCTGATCGAGAGGGTCCTCCGGGCAGGTGAGCGCCAGGCTGACGAGGTTGAGGTCTTCTGTACCCGGGGTCAGAGTGTCAGTGCCGGGATCAAGAAAGGGATCCTCGGCACCGCTGAAGAGTCAGAGACCTGGAGCATGGCCATCAGGACCGTCAGGGACGGAAGAATAGGATTTTCGAGTACCAGCGACCCTGACCGATGGAAGGAGTGTCTCAACGCGGCGCTCGCAAGCGGCAGGATCGCCACCCCGCAGGAGTGGGGCGGGTTCCCGAAGCCGGCCGAGATTGCAGCAGCTCCCGCGGCCTCGGCCGACCCAGACCTTGTCGTCAGGATTGAGGACGCGGCAGGCATGGTCATCGATCTCCTCTCGGGTGCGGCCGAGCACCCGGTGGAAGTCATCGGCGGGGGCGCAGACCTCGCGAGGCTGAACGTGGAGATCGCAAACACAGCCGGCGTATCTTACGACATGAACCGGACAGTGGCGGCTGTATCCCTCGAAGCGATCAGGGATCAGTCCACCGGTTACGAGTTTGACGTCTCCCCCTTCCTCAGCGAGATCGACGCCCGGTCGGTCGGGGAAGAGGCGGCTTCTCTTGCCGCACGTTCCTGCGGGGGGGACGATATCGAGACCGGACAGTATGATATTATCCTCTCGCCCATCGCGGCCGCAAGCATCCTTGGACAGGTTCTCCTCCCGGCGATCTCTGGGCGGAACGTGAAGGCTGGGCGATCGTTCCTTGCCGATAAACTCGGGGAGCAGGTCTTTGACGAGCATCTCTCCATCTACGACGACCCCTTTGCTCCCGGCCTCGGGAGCACCACCTGGGATGCGGAAGGCGTCCCCACGCAACGCCTGGTCTTCGTAGAGCAGGGTGTACTCGAGCGTTTTGCCTACGACCTCAAGACCGGTTACCGTTACGGAGAGGAGAGCACGGGGAGTGCGACCCGGTCCGGGGACGGAGAACCGGGCATCGGCGTTCATAATTTCTTCATCGACGGTCCTCGGAGGAGCGACCTCGGAGAGGATCGGGCGGTCTGGATCCACGACGTCGTGGGAGCCCATACCGCAAACCCCTTCTCCGGCGACTTCTCGGTGGAGATATCCAACCCCTTCTGGATGGAGGGTGGAGAACAGGGAGAACCCATCAAGACTGCAATGTTTGCAGGAAATGTCTTTGAGATGCTCCGAGATATTGGAGGACTCGGAAAAGACGATCGGAGGATAGGGCGGCTGAATCTCCCATCAATACGATTAAATAACCAGCAGATCATTGGTAGATAGATGATGGAAGAGATCCTCGCAATCCTCCTGGCAGTGGCAATAGCTGCGGCGATCTACTACCTCATGAAGAAATTCATGACACTTATCATCAACGCCATCGCCGGGCTTATCACGCTCTGGCTCTTGAATTACTTCAACGTCATGGCATGGTTCGGTGCCCCCGACGTCCAGATCAACCTGGTGACGATCCTGGTCTGCGCCCTCGGGGGACTCCCGGGTGCCCTGATCGTGATCCTGCTCCACCTCTTCGGGATTACACTCTGAAGGGGAGACCCACCG
>CAZYWX010000027.1:0-1764 GCA_964651285.1 uncultured Methanoculleus sp. | reverse complement strand
GATCGTGATCCTGCTCCACCTCTTCGGGATTACACTCTGAAGGGGAGACCCACCGAGAATTTTTTTTCTTCCTCGCCAGAATCGTTCTTTGCGCTGTTGCCCATCGAGAAGAAGGGAACCCAACCAACCATTTTCGAGGACGTGATCGCCCGCAAACCCCCATGAGGCTCTCCCGGCCACAGGTTCAACAGATGACAACCTGGAATGCCAGGTTGTTCTCCTGGGTCCGGGTCAGTCCCGGTACGGTATCAACCAGGCGAGCCAGAGACCCGTGCAGGCGATAACAGCCCTCAAATTTCAGAGGGGCTCGCCTGCACGAGAGATCAGAACGCTCAAGGCGCGATATCGAGGGGGTCCAGAGCACAGATCCCGGACCAATCCCATCACAGGGACGGTCACCCCGAAGACAAAAGCGAGCCTGATGCCCCAACCCCGATATCGATCAGCGAGGTCCTTTGCGATCGTGAGTGAACGTGATGCAAAACCCTCTCAGGGATCCTCAAACGTGAACGGCGGGCCTTGATGACGTTCAGCCACACCTGATCGGCTACCCCCCGATCTCTCAGTTCTCTTCCTCTCTGTCGTGGTTCTCGCATCGATACCTCCCCTAGGTCTGCTGCCTCGCCACCGGGATCAGGTCGGCGCGGGCGCGGCCGATCGAGCTCTCTGAATGCTCCATTCAGGCATTACCTCTCAGGGAGAGGGGCGTTACGCTCATAATCAAAAAACTCCCCCGCACCCGGGTTTGCGCATCATCTCGCCTCCCGGCGTCGCGGTCACCCGGTTACGCCTCCACCGCGGGGGAGAACCCCCCAAACCCTGGCTGTCAGCAAGATACTCTATGGAACGGTCTTAGGGATGCGATCCGCATAACGCGCTTCCCCGGACCACCCCGATAGAGTTTTATACCCGCACCCCCACATCTCTCCCGGTGGATAACCAATGTGTACAGTAGGTGGACCTGTCGATATCGAGTTTGATGAGCGGGTAAAGGGCAAGGATTACCGCTGCAAAGAATGTGGCGAACGGTTCAAGGGTGTCGGCAAGCATCCCATGTGCCCGAGCTGCCAGTCTGAGGATGTCGAAGAAGCCTGACGGCAGCGCTTCCGGGAACCCCTCCGCAGGCGGGATGACCATCCCCCTCGGGATGGAACTCCTGCAGATCAGGGGAGAATACTCTTTTCTGCTCGTGGGAAAAGCAGGTTCCCGGTTTCCGCTCTGTATCGAGACACCTGACGACGAGTACTGTCAGACAGTCGAACCAGACGACCTGGTCGCGGTCTCCCTGCCAGAGGGCGGGCCGATCGAGCAGGCACGCATGATGCTTGAACTGGTCCGACAGTATCACATCCCGCTTGTTGTTCTCCCGAGAGATCATCCCGGGTCAAAACGGTTGTCGATGGTCGTCTCGGTCGCTCCTGAGATATTCCTAGCCTGCGATATACGGCGCGGGACCCACCCCGAGCAGCACCTGCTCTGTTCATCAGTTGAACTCTCCGGACTCAGCCTTGCGGCGGTTCCTGGCGGTGTTACGATCAAACGCCTGCCTCCAGGGGTTGTGGTGGAGCGACTAGATACAGAGAATTAGTCAGCAGACAAACAACAATTAATATATGCTTATTTTCATCAAATATTCATACGCCGTGAGAAGGAGGGTTTGATGAAGACCGATGTCCTGAAAAGCATCAGGGAAGCTGAAGAAGAGTATGAGACGATGATCCGTGATGCGCAGGCTGAGAGGAAGAAAAGCCTCTCGGATGCCGA
>CAZYWX010000026.1:0-14377 GCA_964651285.1 uncultured Methanoculleus sp. | reverse complement strand
GGAGACACAACCCCGGAACAACATCCAGCCTACCGGGGGAAATCTCTGAGGGATGGTCTAGATGCCACCAGCAGACCCGCTTTTTCCCGGGTCACGCGGCGGTTGGAAAAAAAGGAGAAGTGTTAGATTTACTCAGGCTTGCTGATGAGGGCCTTCTTGGAGACGATCTCGCCGTCCTTCTTGTGCGGCTTGCGGATGACCCCATCCATGCCCTTCTCGAGTTCGCGTGCCTCCTCGCAGAGGATCATGGCCTGGCGCATCATCTCGTGGGCGCTCGCGACGATCGGGATGTACTTCTCCCACTCCTTCGTCATGAAGCAGCCCTTGACGTTAACAGCGGCAACCTGCTGCGCAATCTCGTAGGCGGCACGGGCCTTCGCAAGCGCGTAGGGGTTGGTGAACTCGCCGGCGACAGCCTTATCCGAGGTCATGACAACCTTGGGCAGCTCGAGGTCCTTGCCCTTCTTCCCTGCCTTCACCTGGTCGATCACCTTGTCAAGCTCCATCTGCATCTTGCGGAACGCACCGGTGACGGAGAGCACCTTGATGAGGTTCCCGTTGTAGTCCGCCATCTCGATGGGGTCCAGGAACTCACGCCGGGCACCGATCATGGCGTCGGCCTTCATGATGATGTATCCAAAGTCGCTCTCTTTGAGCGCTGCGAACTGCTCCTTCCTGGCGGTGATATCGTCAGTGATGACGATACAGGGGATTCCAGCCTCTGCAAGGTTCTCACGGGCCTTTGTTGGTCCGGGAAGAACACCGTTCGGGGAGACGACAATACAGAAGTCTGGTTTCCAGGCTTTCATATTGTTGACCACGCGGTCGATATCCTCGGGCTGGAGTTTGGTGCCGGAGGTCGCCATAAACGTAATCATATCCTCACGGTCAGCCCGCTCATCGAGGAGGAGCTCAGCCATGACACCGCTAGCAATATTTCCAAGTTTCGCAATTCCTACTTTCACTACCACTTTCAAACACCTCTCAAAATTTGAGAACACGATAATATCGGTGAGTTCTCATATAAACGTTTTGAAACTGCCTCGCAGCAGGCTCAATGTTGTCCAGGAGGCCGATAACCGGTCTCTACCTCACGAATCCGGTGTATTTCCACCCTGGTATTCAGAACGTCGGTCAAACCCGCGGTCAGGTCAGGGCGGTGCCCGGTGTCTCCAGAGATGGAAGATCCTGGTGGATGGGGGGTCAGGCTTCCACGATGCACCGGAGATCTGGTCTGGTCCGCGGATCCGGAAATCTGGGCTCCCTCCGTCCCTTTGTTGTGCGGGGGGAGGAGAAGATACCCTCCAAGGTGATACCACCGGCGATCAGGTGCGCGGGGGTGAATCGGGGGGATGAGGATCCAGATCTGCCAGACCGGTCTCCTGATCGGGCCTCTGGCCAAGACAACCCCGCCATAGCTTGATCATCACTGTAGAAGCTACTCATGATCTCCTGAGCTGGATTCGATCAACGAGTAAGTTAAGGGAAAGTGTTTAGATTTATTATGTCAATATATATGCTTAATGAGAAAAGGTCTGCTTACCGATCGCCAGAAGGAAATACTTCGTTACCGAAAGCAGGGGCTGACACAGCAACAAATCGCCGATATCATTCAGACATCCAAGGCAAACGTCTGCACCATCGAGAAGGCTGCTCTCCGAAACATTGAACGTGCGCGTGACACGCTCGAGTTCCTCTACACCCTTGATGCTGCACACCTCTGTACGCTCAAGAGGGGTCTCGACCTGCTCAAGGCTCCCGAGATCATCTACAGCGAGGCTGAAAAGATGGGGGTGAAGGTCAGGTATGATACGATCTCACTCATCAACAGGCTCAGGGATTCCAACCCGGACAGGTTCCAGGGCAGGCAGGTCCGTGAGGATGTCGATGTCTACATCAACAAAGACGGTGATCTCTATTTCGGGTGAGGACCGCGGGGTGTGCCGTTCTGCGTGATGGCACCCTGGCTGGATCTTCTCCTGATCAACGCCCCTGTCAATACCTCTCTGCACGTTCAGTTCATCAAACAGGAACTTCTGCTCTGAGAGATAGGGGATCGCCATGGGGGGATCTGGGGCCGATCCCAGGAAGGAAGATAACAAGATTTATATCTTATTTTAGGCAATGGTTAAGAGACCGCTCTGCAGTATCTCACCGAATTTCGGGGGAAGAAGCACTCCATACAGAGTCTTAATTCCCAGGATCTCCGTGGTCCTATGATAGAATAGGATCAAAGATCCCTGGCGGGATGGTGCAGGAACAGGCGGGTACCAGAGAAAGCGAAGGTCGAACCCTCCCCAAGGAGGGCCGATGTCGATGTGGAGTTGTGCTTGTCACAACGGGATGACAGGAGCTGGATCTGATCGAGACGTTGGGCCAACGCCAGTGCAGCGCGCCCGGTTCCAGGAATATATCTCCCTGGAAACGTCAAAGAGTCAGGATCTTTTAGCGACGACTGGAATGTATCCGACGCACATCGGACTGGCAGCGGAGAAGAGTGTTCGGGTTTTGGGAAATGAGGATCTGAATCTCCCCGTCCCCTCACGTCCGCTGCCGCCGTCCAACTGTTTCCCATCACACCGCGCCAGAACGGCGTGGTGTTCGATGTCCCGCCCAGTGGGTTCGCCAAAACCGACCGTGCCGGCATTTCCGCCGGACATGGGGTTCGGCACCAGGTTGTGCACTCATGCAATGACATGGTCCGATCCCGTTATGCAGCAGAGCTGCAGTCGGTGCATCACGCTACAATGCACGAAGGGTTGATTGAAACATGCCGAAGTATAACAGGCCGCGCAGAGGATCCCTCGCATACAGCCCGAGAAAGCGGGCAAAGAGCCCGGTTCCCAGGTACGGCTCATGGCCGGAGTATGTGGGAGCCCCGGCTATGCAGGGATTTGCAGGTTACAAGGTGGGGATGACCCACGTCATCATGGTGGATGACCACAAGAGCAGCCCTACCAGAGGCCAGAATGTGATGGTGCCGGTGACCGTGGTTGAGGTCCCACCCATGCGGGTGGCAGGCGTGCGCGCATACACCGAGGACGGGTATGGGAAGCACGCGCTGACCGAGGCCTGGACGACCGACCTCGATGAGAGGTTGTCCAGGCGCATCAACATCCCGAAGAACCACGACACCGGTGCTGCCCTTGAGACCATCAAGAAGGCAATCGACGAAGACTCCGTCGTAGAACTCTACGCTCTGGCCTACACCCAGCCCGTGGCGCTCACCGGTATCCCGAAGAAGGTGCCAGACCTCATGGAGATGCGGATCGCCGGCGGCAGTCTTGAAGACCAGTTCGCTTACGTCACTGACCTCCTCGGGAAAGAGGTCGATATCACCGAGCATTTCGAGGCCGGTGAATATATCGACGTGACCGCTGTCACCACCGGGAAGGGCACAGAAGGTCCGGTCAAACGCTGGGGTGTTCAGGTCAGGAAACGGAAACATGCCCGTGCTGGAAAAACTCGCCATATCGGGAACCTCGGCCCATGGCATCCGCACCATGTCAGGTGGCAGGTGCCCCAGATGGGCCAGATGGGCTACCAGCAGCGCACCGAGTTCAACAAACGTATCCTGAAGATAGGTACCAACGGCGACGAGATAACGCCGGAGGGAGGATTCCTCCACTACGGCGTTGTGCGTGGTCCCTACGTGATGATCAAGGGTTCTATCCCGGGACCGAACAAGCGTCTTGTCCGGATCAGGCCCGCGATACGGCAGGGTGAACAGACCGTCAGCACGCCGACGATCAACTACGTCAGTGTGCAGAGCAAGCAGGGGTGAGCAGCGATGAAGGCACAGGTTCGAACAATGACAGGTGAGATCGATCATGAGATTGATCTCCCGGAGACATTCACGGAAGACTACCGACCCGACCTGATCAAGCGGGCTGTCCTTGCACTCCAGAGCACCCGGTTCCAGCCGCATGGGACAGACCCCTATGCAGGCATGCGAACCTCGGCAGAATCCTGGGGTAGCGGTCGGGGTGTCGCCCAGGTGCCCCGCTTAAAGAACAGCAGCAGGGTTGCCCGGGTACCACAGGCAACCGGTGGACGCCGGGCGCATCCCCCGAAGACCGCAAAGGTCCTTGTCAGGCGGATCAACCGGAAAGAGAAGAGAAAGGCTCTCAGGTCAGCTATCGCAGCCAGCGCATCCCCCGACCTCGTCAGAGGACGCGGACACCGGTTCGAGGGCAACGACCTTCCCCTGGTCCTTGAGGATCAGTTCGAAGAGGTCACCCGGACCAGTGAGATCATCGCGGTGCTCTCTGCCCTGGGGGTCTACGGCGACGTTGAGCGGGCGAAGGCCAGCAGGAAGGTCCGTGCAGGACGCGGTACCATGCGTGGTCGCCGCCACAAGCAGCGCAAGAGCGTCCTTATCGTCACCGGGAACGAACCGCTCCGGGCAGCCCGGAACCTCGCCGGTGTCGACGCCGTGACGGTTGACCAGCTGAATACAGAACTGCTGGCACCAGGCACGCAGGCAGGTCGCCTGACCGTCTGGACAGAGTCTGCGATCAAGAGGCTGGAGGATCTCTCATGATATTGAAACATCCGTTCGTTACAGAAAAGGCAATGATTATGCTCGAAGGAGAGAACAAACTCCAGTTTATCGTGCATAGGGATGCCACCAAACACGAGATCAAACGTGAGATCGAGTCGGTCTTTGAGCAGGATGTGGTTGATGTCCGCACAATGTTGACCATGAGGGGCGAGAAGAAAGCCCTTGTCAGGTTTGCGGACCCGAATGCGGCTGAAGAGATCCTCAGCCGGCTAGGTATCATGTGAGGTGAGTGACGAATGGGACATCGAATTACATCACAGAACCGTGGAAGAGGTGGCTCGACCTATCGTGCCCCCTCGCATCGGTATAAGGCCAGGCTCAGGCATCCAGGAACGAACGATACCCTGATCACTGGCGAGGTCATCGACATCGAGCACGATCCGGCGCGGCACATGCCTATCGCCCGCGTCAGGCTCGAGAACGGTGAGAAGGTCTACACGCTTGCAACCGAAGGGATTGGTGTCGGCGATACGGTCTCCTGGGGTCCAGGAGGTGCGGTGCAGGTCGGGAACACCCTGCCACTCAAGGAGATCCCGGTCGGGGCATACATCTGCAACATCGAGGCCCGGCCCAACGACGGCGGCAAGTTCGTCAGGTCCGGGGGCGTCCAGGCCCTCGTCATCGGCAAGGCCGAGGACGGTCGGGTTGGCGTCAGGATGCCGAGTGGCAAGAATAAGTGGTTCAGCGGCGTCTGTATGGCGACCGTCGGTATCGTTGCCGGCGGCGGACGGGGCGAGAAACCGTTCGCTAAGGCAGGAAAGAAGCACTTGCACGTCCGGTCCTCTGCTGAGAAGTGGCCTCACGTCAAGGGTGTCTGCATGAACGTCGTCGACCACCCATTCGGTGGTGGTGGGCACAAACACTGTGGACGTCCAAAGACGGTATCCCATGGGACACCCCCCGGCAGAAAGGTTGGGCATATCTCCGCCCGGAGAACCGGCAAGTGGAAGAAGTGAGGGTGAAATATGGCAAAGAAGAAACAGAAGCGAATGCCCAGGCGGCGAGAGGAGTTTACCTATCGCGGCCACACCATCGAGGACCTCCAGCAGATGGCTCTCTCCGAGCTGCTGCCACTCATGCCGTCCCGGGTACGCAGGAAATTTGAACGAGGACTCTCCCCGGAACACGAGAAATTCCTCTCTGATCTCCGGTCAGGAGATGCAAAACTCCGGACCCATCTGCGGGACATGGTTATCCTGCCCGAGATGGTAGGAAAGACCATCGAGGTCCACAACGGAAAAGAGTTCCAGAGAGTGGAGATCCAGCCTGAAGCGGTCTTCCACTATCTCGGAGAGTTTGCATTGACCCGCGGGAGGGTCGTCCACGGTAGCGCCGGTATCGGTGCAACCCGGTCGAGTAAATACGTCCCGCTGAAGTGATGACGATGGCAAGAACAGGTTATTCAGCAACGATTGAGGGCGAGAATACCGCTCGCGCAAAAGCGAACGAGCTTCCAATCTCTCCCAAACACTCGATCGAGATCGCGCGGTTCATCAAGAACATGACCACCACTGAGGCAAAGGCGTACCTCGCCGATGTGGTGGACCTGAAGAAGGCCATCCCCTTCAAGCGGTTCAACCGGAACGTCGCGCACAAGCGCGGCCTCTCAAAGTGGCCAGCCGGCCGGTATCCGGTCAAGGCTGCTACAGCCTACATCAGGCTGATCGAGTCGGTCGAGAAGAACGCCGAGTACATCGGTCTCGATACCGAAAACCTCAGGATCGACCACGTCTCCGCCAACAGGGGTCGTGGTCATCAGGCATTCTTCCCGCGGGCGATGGGTCGGGCTACCCCCAAGCGCAGGGAGACCGTGAACATCGAGATCATCGTGACCGAGGTGGCGTAATGGCAATCGAGAAGAAATTTATCAGTGAAGCCGTGCGCAACGTCCGCATCGAGAAGTTTCTCATGAACGAACTCAAGCGGGCTGGATACGGAGGTATGGACATCACCAGGACGCCGCTCGGAACCCAACTGGTCGTCTTTGCAGAAAAACCGGGTATCGTGATCGGGAAGGGCGGCAGGAACGTCCGCCAGCTCACCCAGGACCTTGCTGCCAGGTACGATCTGGACTCCCCACAGGTGGATGTCCAGCAGGTTCAGGACCCCAGTTTCAACGCCCAGATTATGGCTGAACGGCTGGCAAACTCCCTTGAACGCGGCTGGTACTTCAGGAAAGCCGGCCAGAGCACGATTCGCCGGATTATGGAATCCGGTGCACTCGGGTGCGAGATCATCCTCTCCGGGAAACTGACCGGTGCCCGGTCGCGGACCCAGAAGTTCACTGAGGGCTACATCAAGCACTGCGGTGAACCCAGCGTGACGCTCGTTGAGAAGGGCTATGCGCTTGCGATCAAGAAACTGGGGACGATCGGTGTTCAGGTCAAGATTGTTCCCCCGGGTGCCAGGTTGCCTGACACCTTTGAGGTTCATGAACCTGAACCAGAGCCTGAGCCTGAAGAGATCACGGTGGAGCCTGCAGAGGCTGAAGAGGTTGGCGAGGAAGAACTCGAAGAGGAGGAGTTCGAAGAGGAACCCGAGGATGAGTTCTCCGAAGAAGACTACGAGGAGGTAGCGTAAATGGCGATCTTTCGGGCAAAGGAAGTGAGACAGCTCTCCGATATCGAACTCCTCGAGCTGGAGCATAAACTCTACCTCGAGCTGATCCAGGAACGAGGGAAAGTCAGCGCCGGTGGTGCCACAGAAGATCCCGGGAGGATCCGCGAGCTCCGGAGGACGATCGCGCGCATCCGGACCGAGCAGAATGCACGGAGGGCCGCATGATCTCTCCCCAGAACGTCCTGCGGCACGAACTGATCGGCCTCGACGTTCTGGTCACTTGCGCCAGCAACCCGGGTCATGTCGGGGTATCGGGTCGCATCATTGATGAGACCCGGAACACCCTGGTCATCCTGACCGAGCGGGGAGAGAAGAGGATACCAAAACGATTCAGTGTCTTTCGTCTCCGCCTCCCGGACGGTACGACCATCGATCTGGATGGCTCGAGCCTGGAGATGCAGCCTGATAGGCGAATCACAATGCGCATAAAAAAGTGAGGATAATTATGGCACGAAATATTGGGTTAGACGTTGCTATTCCGGAAACGGAATGTGACGACGCAAATTGTCCGTTTCACGGCACTTTGCCGGTACGCGGCCAGGTGATTACCGGCAAAGTCGTGAGCAACCGCATGGACGGTACCGTCGTCGTGGAGCGAGAACTTCTTCAATACGTCAAGAAGTACAAGCGATACGAGAAACGGCGGTCGCGATACCATGCCCACAGCACACCCTGCATCAACGCCAGCGTGGGCGACGTGGTCAGGATCGCGGAGTGCAGACCGCTCTCCAAGACGAAGAGCTTCGTGGTGGTTGAGGTGGTGAAGGAATGAAGGCGATGCAGGCGACCATTCCACGCGCGCTCAGCACCGGTTCACGGGTGGTCTGCGCCGATAACACCGGTGCCCGGCTCGTGGAGATCGTCTCGGTCGATAGATTCCATGGGGTCCGGCGTCGGCATCCAGGCCTGGGCGTCGGCGATATGGCGACCGTGAGCGTCAAGAAGGGTACCCCTGATATGCGGAGAAAACTCGAGAAAGCGGTGGTCATCCGGCAGAGAAGAGAGATCCGCCGCCCGAGTGGTATCAGACTCTCGTTTGAGGATAACGCGATGGTACTCGTCAACGAGCGCGGTGAGCCGAAGGGAACCGAGATCAAAGGTCCGGTCCCGCGCGAGCTCGCGCAGCGGTTCCCCAAGATCGCCTCGATGGCGACGATGATCGTGTGAGGTGGGTTGAGTCAATGGCACGCATGATTAGCAGACAACCGAGGAAACAGCGTAAGGCGCGTTTCAATGCGCCGCACCACGCCAGGGGCCGGTACCTCTCGGCATCGCTTTCCCCTGAACTCCAGGGCAAACACAACGTACGGAGGACCCGTGTGATCAAGGGCGACACCGTCCGGGTGCTCCGTGGCGACTTCGCTGGTGAAGAAGGCGTCGTCGATGGCGTAGACACGAAGAGATGCCGATTGATCGTGCACGGTGTGATGGTGATCAAGGCCGATGGAACCGAGGTTCCCCGACTGATCGATCCATCCAACGTGCAGATCACGAAGCTCAACCTGAAAGACAGACTACGTGAGGAGAGACTCGGAGGCGGAGAATAATGTCCAATCATCTGAAACGACTGGTAGCGCCAGAGTCCTGGCGTATCCCAAAAAAATCGAACAAGTTTATTACGAAGACCGCTCCCGGTCCCCACGATGCCGGTGCCCTGCCGATCGGCGTCTGGCTCCGTGAGCATATCGGTCTTGCCCAGAACCTGAGCGAGGCTCGAAAGATCCTGCACCAGAAGGATGTCATCGTCAATGGACGGCCTTGCAGGGACCCTGAGATCGGTCTTGGTGTCTTTGACATCGTCTCGATCCCGAAACTCGGGAAGCACTATCGCATCCAGCTTGATAAGCGGGGCAACCTGATCTCGGTCGAGATCCCCGAGGAGTCTGCAAAGACGAGGCTCTGCAAGATCCAGAATAAGACCACCATCAAGGGTGGCAGGGTGCAGCTGAATCTCGCGTATGGTGCGAACATCATAGCAGACAATACCTACAAGACAAAAGACTCGATCGTGGTGACCCTCGGCGACCCTGAGACTGGTGAAGGCCGGTTTGAGATCGTTGACCACTTCCCCTTCGCTGAAGGCAACGTGGCCATGGTCGTCGGCGGGAAGCACTCAGGACGGATCGGCAGGATCGTCGAGATCATCAGGACCGCAAGTTCTGTCCCGAACCGCGTGGTTCTTGTGGACGACTCGGCTGATGAGCGTTTCGAGACCATCGAGGAGTACATCTTTGTGGTCGGTCGCTCGGGGATTGCTCCTGAACTGGAGGCTCAGGTATGAGCGCGATGAAGGATATCTACGTCGACAAGGTCGTCGTCCACATGGGTGTGGGCGAGAGCGGGGAGCGGCTGGTCAATGCCGAGAAGATCATCGAGAAGATCACCGGCCAGAAACCCATCCGCACCATCGCGAAGCGGACCCAGCCTGCGTTTGGTATCAGGAAGGGCGCACCTACCGGGTGCAAAGTCACCCTGCGCCGGGAGAACGCCGAGAAGTTCATCGAGACCGCGATCGGTATCATCGATCGACACCTTGCGGTCTCGCAGTTTGACCGGACCGGAAACGTCTCTTTCGGCATCGATGAGCATACCGACTTTCCAGGCATGTCCTACGACCCGATGGTCGGTATCTTCGGTATGGACGTCAATGTGGTGCTCGAGCGGAAAGGTGCCCGGATCGCACGCAGAAGCGTCGAACGCCGGAAGCTGCCTGAGATCCAGCGAGTGAAGAAAGAAGAAGCCATCGCGTTCATGCGCGAACACTACCAGGTGGAGGTGTAAAGAGATGGCAGGAGAATCAAGAACCCCCTCTTCAGGCAGGAGTGCAAAGAAGTTTGGCCGCGGTGCCAACGAATGCCGGATATGTGGCAGGAAACAGGGGCTTGTGCGTAAATATGACATCTACTTCTGCCGCCAGTGTTTCCGCGAGTGGGCAGTGAAGATGGGCTTCAAGAAGATGAACTGAGGGATGAGAATATGGCACGAGTGAATCCAATCGCTGACGCGATGAGCACGATCAAGAATGCCGGTGACGCTGGAAGGAGCGAGGTTATCGTCGAACCTGCCAGCAAGGTGTTAGGCGCAATGCTCCGCATCATGCAGGAACATGGCTATATCGACGGCTTCGAGTTCATTGATGACGGCCGTGGCGGCCATTTCAAGGTCCAGCTCTCCGGGACGATCAATAAGTGTGGCGCCATCACCCCCAGGTTTGCGGTAACGATGGCTGATATGGAATACTGGGAGTCGCAGTTCCTCCCCGCAAAGAACTTTGGTATCCTGATCATCTCCACATCGCAGGGAGTCATCTCCCATGAGCAGGCCCGGAACGCGGGGATCGGTGGACAGCTGCTGGGGTATGTCTACTAGGAGGAGAGGTTGATGGGAATAACGCGACGAGTTGAGATCCCTCCTGAAGTGGATGTCACGCTTGAAGGTGGCGTTCTTTCGGTCTCAGGGCCAAAAGGCACACTGAAACGCGCCATGCGCTTCCCCCAGATCAATGTCACGCTCGAGGGGGATGAGATCGTCATCGCCACCGAATCTGACCGGAAACGGTTCCTCTCCATGAGTGGCACGTTTGCGGGGCACGCGAAGAACATGATCCGGGGGGTCGTCGATGGGTATGAATATCGCATGAAAGTGGTCTACAGCCACTTCCCGATCCAGCTGAAACAGCAGGGCAACCGCCTCGCGATCACCAACTTCCTCGGAGAGAAACGACCCCGGGTGGCACGGATCATCGATGGTGTCACCCTCAAGATCGGAAACGACGAGTTGACCCTCACCGGTATCAATAAGGAAGATGTGGGCAACACGGCCGCAAACATCGAACACGCGACCCGGATCGTGAAACGAGATCCACGGGTGTTCCAGGATGGCATCTACATTACCGAGAGGGCGTGAGAGCAATGGATGAGAGAAAGAGATTGATCCGCATCCGCACCCGGCACAATAAGCCCGCCTTCAAGAGGCGCGGGCTCCACAGGAAAGCGAAACTGGCCGATGTCTGGCGGCGCCCACGTGGGTTGCACAGCAAGCAGAGACGGCGGTTCCGCGCCAAGGGTGTCCTTCCCCAACCAGGATATGGGAGCCCTGCCGCGGTCCGTGGTCTGCATCCAAGCGGCTATGAGGAGGTGCTGGTCTTCTCACCTGCAGACCTGGAAGGACTGAACCCGGAGCTGCAGGCAGTCCGGATTGGCGGATCGGTAGGTACCAGAAAGCGAGGTATGATTCAGGCACGGGCCCTGGAGCTGGGGCTTCGGGTGCTGAACGCAAAAGACCTGACCCCTGCGGCCCCGTCTGAATCTGCCGAGGTCGAAGAAGAGGTGAATGAGGATGAGTGATCTCGCCAACCAGAAACGAATGGCAGCTGCTGTTCTCAAGTGTGGGGTCAACCGTGTCTGGTTCGATCCCGAACGTCTGGCTGATATCGAGATGGCCATCTCCCGGGACGACATGCGCGAGCTTGTCGCTGAGGGTGCGATCAAGGCTCATCTTGTGAAAGGAAACAGCCGGGGCAGAGCACGTGTGCGGAAGGCAAAACGCGCCTACGGCCACCGGAAGGGACCCGGACGGAGAAGAGGTGCCTCAGGTGCCCGCGATCCAGGCAAGAAAGTATGGATCGCTAACATCAGGGCACAGCGCCGGGTTCTGCGCGAGATGCGCGACGAAGGCAAGATCGACCGGAATCTCTACCGCCTGATGTATCGGCGGGCTTCCGGCGGTCAGTTCAGGAGTGCAGCGCACCTTGTGGCTCACATCGATATGATGACGGGGAGGAATAAATAATGGCAACAGGCCCACGATACTTCGTGCCCTTCCGCAGGCGGCACGAGGGCAAGACGGATTATTACAAGCGGATGTCGCTCCTGTCATCAGGGATACCCCGTATGGTCGTCCGGAGGACGAACCGGCAGATTATCACACAGCTGGTCGTTCCTGAGGATGATGGGGATCGGACCCTGGTAGCCGCCTATTCGGCAGAACTTGCCGACTATGGCTACGAAGGGTCGACCTCCAGCACACCGGCCGCCTATCTGACCGGGATGCTGTTCGGGGTCAGAGCACTGAACGAAGGGTATGACAAAGCCATCCTGGATATCGGGCTTGCCCGGGCAAAACCCGGGGCACGGGTCTTTGCCGCCCTCAAAGGTGCGGTGGATGCCGGTCTTGATATCCCGTATGGCGAGTCGATTCTCCCTGATGAGGAGCGGCTCAAAGGTGCCCACATCGCCGGGTATGCCCCTGACCGGGCAGAGAACCTGGTAGAGAATGTGGAGGCTGTGGCTCTGGCTATCAGGAAGGAGCTGGTGTGAGAAAATGGCATACATAGAGGAAGAATGGATCCCGCTCACCGGTCTTGGGCGCATGGTCGCTGCAGGCGAGATCACCAGTATCGATGAGGTGCTCGCGAGCGGTAAACCGATCAAAGAGTCCCAGATCGTTGATCTCCTCCTCCCCGACCTGGAGGATGAGGTGCTGGACGTCAACATGGTCCAGCGGATGACAGACTCGGGGCGTCGTGTGAAGTTCCGGGCTGTTGCGGTGGTCGGCAACCGAGACGGCTACGTCGGGTTCGGTCAGGCAAAAGATACCCAGGTCGGCAACGCTATCAGGAAGGCTATCGATAACGCAAAACTGAATATTATCAAGGTCTACCGGGGATGCGGGAGCTGGGAGTGCGGTTGTGATACCGAACACTCGATCCCCATCAGGGTGACCGGCAAGGCAGGCAGTGTCAGGGTGACGCTGAAGCCTGCACCGCAGGGTATCGGTCTTGTGACCGGAGAGACCCCCCAGAAAGTTCTGCAGCTTGCGGGCATCAAGGATGTCTGGGCCCTCAACACCGGGAAGACCCGGACGACCGTCAACTACGCCAAGGCAACGTTCGAGGCGCTCAGACAGACGAACGTCATCAGGATCGGAGGGAGGGCGTGATGTACGCGGTCGTGCAGGTACGCGGTGTGGTTAATGCCAGTCGCGAGATCAAGGACACCCTCAAGATGCTCCGTCTGCACCACATCAACCACTGCGTCCTTGTGCCCGATACCCCGGCATACCTGGGCATGATCCGCAAGGTGAAAGATTACGTGGCGTATGGTGAGGTGGACCCGGAGACCCTGGCTACCCTCCTGCGCACCCGGGGTCGCCTGACCGGGGATGAGCGTCTGACCGATGAATACGTCAATGCAAACACCGATTACGGGGGTATTGATGAATTCGCAGAAGCACTCTGCAATGGTGAGGCTGACCTCCGTGACCTGGCCGGGATCAAGCCGGTGCTGAGGCTGCACCCACCGCGAAAGGGCTATAAAACCATCAAGCGAACCTTTCAGCAGAGTGGGGCTCTCGGCTACTATGGCCCCCAGATCAATGATCTCCTCTATAAGATGAGGTGAGACTGATGCCTACGAACAAGAGATCCAAATACAGAGGTTCCCGGACCTGCGGCGGCGGCACACACAAGAATCGGCGTGGCGCCGGTAACAGAGGTGGCCGGGGGAGAGCCGGACAGCGTGATCACCGGTTTACCCATTTCCACCAGAGAGGGGAGATAGCCAACGGGAAGCACGGGTTCGTCTGCAAGACGTCTGTGTCGGTATCTGCCCTGGACATCGGCACGATCGATCAGATGGTCGACATGCTGCTCAATGAAGGGATCGCCTCACGGGAAGGAGACTTTATTGCCCTGGATGCCACCGAACTCGGCATTGACAAGGTGCTCGGTGGTGGGAAAGTCACCCACCAGCTGAGCATCTCTGCCCGGGACTTTTCAGAACGCGCCAGGGAGAAGGTTGAGAAGATGGGCGGTCAGGTGACGACCGTCTAATTTTTTTTGGTGAAAAAATATGGGAGATCTGCTGGATAGATTTGAACCCGTTCTTGCAGCGATGCCTGCAGTCAAAGGTCCGGAGGGGCACGTCCACTTTAAGAATAAACTCATGTGGACGGTTGCGATCCTGCTCCTCTACTTCACATTGACAAACATCAATATCTTTGGACTCTCTCCGCAGTCACAGGATATGTTCGGATTATGGCGTGCCCTGCTTGCCGGTGCGAGCGGTTCGCTCCTGCATCTTGGTATCGGGCCGATCGTCACCGCGTCGATCGTGCTGCAGCTGCTCAAGGGTGCAGATATCCTGCAGATCGATACCAGTGAAGCACGCGGCCAGGTCATGTACATGGGCCTGC
>CAZYWX010000025.1:0-14754 GCA_964651285.1 uncultured Methanoculleus sp. | reverse complement strand
GGAGGGCAATTCTGAGATCCCGATCTTTGAGGGGTGGAGACGTTTCCCATTGAGTCTGAAACTGTACTGAGGATACGTGAAACAAGTACATCGACTCTCAATTACCGGCACGCTCAACGGAGGGGGGGGTATCGATCTCGTTTCACGCCTTCTGCGGGGGTCTACATCCCCGGGGACGGCGTTCCCCCGGCTATCACCACGCACTGTCCACTGCCCCCACCCCTGCCGGGGGCGGGGGGACGGATGGGAACGCTCCGTGGGGGATGTGAGGGGACGAAGGCCCGATAGAGTCGGTTAATGTGGCATCGATGCACTAGCATACCGCTCCTTCCCCTTGAACCGGGGATACCCGGGACTCTCCCTGGCCTTTACCCGTCGGAAGAAAGCTTTGAACGCGAGATCCACTCGAACCTGGACGTTCGGGAGAACTTGTGAATGAACTGACTTCAGATCGGATTCTCACGTTTCCGGTGACTGAGCACATCCCAAAAGTGCCTGGCGATCGATGATCGCGGAGGGTCAGAGCATCCTCACGCACGGGAGGGACGCTTTGACGCATACTGGACACAGAAATTAGAAATGCAGCCGATGTATGCCCCGGGTATCGCCCTGGGGGGAGACCGGGAGGGGATCGCCCCCTCCCGGAAGAGGTGCTTTGGGACACCCTCCATTTTCCAGCAGCTATCCAGACTTCGATCGAGCGTTGAGGTCTGTCGTTTTGTCGGATAGAGGCGATACTGATACGTTTTACGCATTGCAGAATAACAGGCCGTTATTGCAGAAAGAGATGGTGTTATTTGACGGCATTCAGCCCACCGACTGAATTCGAGGGCAGCACGATACCTGTTTCCTTCGTAAATGGTCGCGGATGGGACCATACCAGATGCAGATGCTGTTCGAAAGGGGCCGGGAGTGGCTCGTTGCTTTTACGCGGCTGCGAGGGTTCCTGCCGATGCCAACGGGTTTCAAGCAATTGGCGGAGGGGTTCCGACTCTCAGCGTCACGCAGAACCCTGACCCCCGGCGGCATAAAGGTGCTACGCCCTGACGACGTGGACCGATTCCGGCGCGAACGAAACGGTCACCCGGCTGTTTTCCTGGATGCCCAGGTTGTCCGCCGTCTTCCACGAGAGGATGGCGGTGAGCGCAAAACCGCAGTCGACGGTCACCTTGCTGAACCGGCCGCGTGGGGTGATAGATACCACAGCCCCGGAAAAAGCGTTCTGCTCAGGTATGTCCCTCCCCCTGTCCGCCGGGGCGATCCGGAGGTCCTCGGACCTGATACAGAGACAGACATCTTCTCCCGGTCCAAACGGCGATGCGGCCCTGACCGGGATCCCGTCGACATCGATGACGGAGGCGCCGTTCTCTCCGGCTACGACAACCCCGTCGAGGATATTCTCGATACCGACGAACCGGGCAACCTCCCGACTCGCGGGCAGGGTAAAGACCTCACGGGGGGTTCCCACCTGTGCAAACGTACCATCCATCAGGACACCGATCCGGTGAGCGAGCCGCTGCCCCTGGTACATGTCGTGGGTTGAGAAGACGATCGTCGTGCCGAGTTCACGGTTGATCCTGAGCGTCAGCTCTTCGATCATCTCGACCGAGACCGGGTCGAGGTTCGCGGTCGGTTCGTCCATCAGCAGGATCTCAGGCTCGGTCACCATCGCCCGGGCAAGAGCCACCCGCTGCATCTCCCCGCCCGAGAGCGTCCGCGCTCTCCGTTCTCCATACCCGGCAAGACCGACAACCTCGAGAGCGTCCTCGACCGCTTTGCGGATCACCGCCTCATCAACCCCCCTGAACCGGAGGCCAACGGCGATGTTCTCATAGACCGTCGAGTTGAAGACCGCAGGCTTCTGGAAGACCATCCCCATCATCCGGCGGATCTGGAGGTTCTGCTCTTTCTCTGCATGAATATCGATACCGTTGATGCGTATCTCCCCTCCCGTCGGCGTGTCAAGGAGGTCGATGAGACGCAGCAGAGTCGACTTCCCTGCCCCGCTCGGTCCGATGATGGCAAAGATCTCGCCCTGCTCGATCCGCCCGGTGACGCCGGTGAGCACCGGCGTGTCGTCGAACTTCTTTGTGACGCGTATGAGTTCTATCATGGGATCACCGGTTTTGCATCCTGGTTATGACAAGATTGACACCCAGCGCGATCATGAGGAGAATGATCCCGAGAGCGATGGACCTGGGGATGTTTCCCATCGACGTCTCGAGAGATATCGCCGTCGTCAGCACCCGGGTTGAGCTCATGAAGGACGAGGCCATGATATTGCCACCGACCAGGATCGCCGCTCCAACCTCAGATATCGCCCGCCCAAATCCGACCGCAATGGTTGCCATGAGCGCGAACCGGGCTTCTTTCATGACATTCATGAGGAACTGAAGACGTGTCGCCCCCAGTGAGTGGAGGGTATCCTCAATGACCGGGTCGACCCCCGAGAGTGCGGAGATGGTCAGACCGGTCATGATCGGCAGGATAAGCACCGTCTGTGCGATGATCATGGCGGTTGGGGTGAAGAGCAACCGCAAGAATCCTAACGGCCCGACACGGGATATGAGCAGGAATATGAGGAGGCCAACGATGACTGTCGGCAGGGCGTAGAGGGTCTGGATCAGGTTGATGAGGCTCTTCTTGCCGGGGAACCGACCGAAGTTGATCGCGGCGCCAAGGGGAAGAGCGATCAAGGTGGCAAACAGGGTTGCGGTGAATGATATGATGATGCTTCTTGCGGAGATGGCCATTACGTCGGGGTCAAGCGTGATGATGAGCTCGACCGCCTCTATGAAACCCTCGATGATCTCGTACATGCTCTTACTCCTGATCGTGGTTCACCAGGCGGGAAAAAAGGGTGGGTGTGGTTGAAGGGACCTGATCACAGAACGGGATCCATCACTTCAGTCTGAGGGACCCCGATCTTCTCCCAGTCGTCCCGAGCAGCGTAGAAGAGCGGCTGGCCATACTCCTCAACACCGAAGGAGGCGATCTCCTCCTGCACATCGTCAGAGATCATGAAGTTGATCCAGTCTTTGGCGATGGTGCTGTTGATGTCAGGGTACTTCTCAGGGTTGATCTGCATGACCGAGTAGACGTTGAGCAAGACATCGCCCTTGTCCACGAGCGGCACGAGATCGAGGTCACCCTTGTAAGCGAGGTAGGTGCCGATGTCAGAGAGGGTGTAGGCCTGCTTCTCGTTGGCCATCATCAGGGTTGCACCCATCCCCGTCCCGGCCTCCTGGTACCAGTCGCCGGATCCCTGCACGTCTGTTGAGTAGTTGAACCCGGCGCTCTTCCAGATAGCCTTCTCCTTGGAGTGTGTGCCTGAGGCGTCACCGCGGGAGACAAAGACCACGTCAGACTCACCAGCCATCCCCTTCTCACGGATGGTCGTGAACGCCTCTTCAGGCTCCATACCTTTGATGCCTGCCGGGTCAGACTCCGGTCCTACGATTACAAAGTAGTTGTAGGCGAAGACACGCCGGTTATCGCCGTAGCCCTCAGCGAGGAACGCGTCCTCACGCGCACGGTCATGCACCATCAGGACGTCGACATCGCCCCGCTTTCCGTACTCGATCGCTTTACCGGTTCCGGCAGAGATGATCAGCACCTCGGCGTCGTACTCCTCTTCAAAGATGGCGCTGAGGTGGTCAAGGAGCTTGGTATCATAAAGACTGGTCGTTGTGGCGATGCGCAGCTGCTGCGTCTCTGTATTGGCCGGGGTATCCGACGGTGTCGTCCCGGTACAGCCGCAGATCAGCAGAAATGCGATCATGATAGCCGTAACGGCAAAAATGGTTCGCCTTCTCATAACTCTCGAGAAAGTGTATCGAACTTCAGATAAATAAATGTGATAGATTTATATCAGAGATAAAAAAGTTAAATTTTAGTAGTTTACATAAATCTGAATTTAATTGATTCTGATTAGGGACCCCGGGAACGCCCTGGCAGAGAGCAGACCGCGATCCGGGCACATGAAGCCAGGAGACCGCCCTGACAGACCCGGGCAATCCCCCGGTCTCTCCTCATGCAGGGAACCTGGTAGGTATCCCCGCGGGGGGCCGATCGGATCCAGACCGCGCCGCCTGCCCTGCCGATGATACTTCTGGACAGATGCGCTCTGACCTCCCAACCGTGCCCCGGCCACAACATCATGGTATGCCTCACCGTCAAGACTCAAAACAACGAGGACCTCTCCTCCCCCTCCCCTGAAGGCGAGCTCCAGGAACACTCACAGCGCCACGAAGCCCTCATTGGCCGGCGTGCCGTCCCGGGTCATGACCGGGGATCGACATCGGCGGATGCGAATGCTCCTGGACGCTCCCTTCTCCAGAAACCGGCCGCCATTGCCGTTGCCAGATGCGGCAAGCCAAGGGACCACCAGGCGAGCCGATCACACCGGCCCTGATGTCGCAGGGTGCCTCAAGAAAATCCGGCGAATCACACCCTGAAGGAACCTGGAGGAGTGCCGGGAGAGTCTCTCCTTATCAACCGCCCCACCTTGGAGACCGGCAAGAGAAGACCTGCATCCAAAAACGATTCTGCCCACCCAGAAAACCCGCTCTCCTGCACTCCCGAGGAGCCAGAGAGAAGGGGTTAACTCCCTCACCCACCCACCTCTCTTCTGCATGCAGACGAGCGATCAAGTTCTCATCGGTGAGGTCTCTCTTGACGCGTTCCTCGCGTTTATCTTTGCCCTCCTCGTGTTCCTCCTCCTTGGCAACCTCGCCTACATGATCCTCAGGCGGGTGCTGGATGGGAAGGTCTCCCACGGGACCGCCAAATGGGCGGCGGCTATCGTGCAGTACAGCATCACCATCGGCGGGATCTACGCGAGCGCTCGCTACCTCCTCGCCTTCGACCTGAAGGCCTTTGCCGCATCGCTCGGTATCCTTGGTATCGTCGTAGCCGTCTCATCGAGTCAGATCATTCAGAACATCCTTGCCGGCATTCTGATCACGATCAACCGCCCGATTCACCTTGATGAGTGGATCATCGTCGGAGAGAGGCCGACAACAGGGCTCTGCAAGGTGCGCGACATCTCCTTCACGACGACGATCCTCCAGGGGCTCGACGGCGGCCTCATCCTCATGCCGAACGCGAGCATCATATCATCAAAGGTCGTCAACCACTCACGAGGCGGGCTGCTGGAGATCCAGGTCTCGCTCTCGGTCCCGGCCACCACAGACCTCGCACGGGTGCGCGAGATCGCACTTGAGGTGGCTCTCAACGATCCCCGGATCCTCCCCAACCTCGACCAGGCCGGGCGAATCGGGACGCAGGGTCTCTTTGACCTCCCCTACATCAGGCGCCTCCGAGCCGATCGCCCGGACCTTGCGCAGTTTGAACCTGCCGTCCTCATCTCATCGGTCAACGACGGCTGGATCAGACTGACTGTGCAGGCCTGGATCAGCAAAATTCCCCGGAAGGACGATATCACCTCCAGTTACCTGAAGGAGATCCTCGCCCGCCTGCAGACCGAGGATATCCCGGTCAAGGCCGAGGCGGCATGACGTAACTGATTAATCCTCTCCTCGCTCACGTACCTCTACATGCAGGAGAACAGCGTTACAGTCCCCGTCCCCGGAATCCCATTCGATGCGGTTCTCGCGTTCATCTTTGCCGTCATCGGGTTTCTCTTCCTCGGCAACCTTGCCTACATGATCCTCAGGCGGGTGCTGGATGGGAAGGTCTCCCACGGGACCGCCAAATGGGCGGCGGCTATCGTGCAGTACAGCATCACCATCGGCGGGATCTACGCGAGCGCTCGCTACCTCCTCGCCTTCGACCTGACAGCCTTTGTGGCATCGCTTGGTATCCTCGGTATTGTCGTAGCGTTCTCGTCGCGCCAGATCATCCAGAACGTCATCGCAGGCGTCCTGATCACGATCAACCGCCCGGTCCAGCTCGAGGAATGGGTGATCGTCAGCGGGAGACCGGAGACGGGGCTTTCCAAGGTGCAGGATATCTCCCTCACGACGACGATCCTCCAGGGGCTCGACGGCGGTCTCGTCCTCACGCCGAACTCGAGCATCATAACATCAAAGGTCATCAACTACTCCCGGGCCGGGCTGCTTGAGGTCCAGATCCCGCTCGCCGTCCCGGTCACGGCGGACCTCGAACGGGTGCAGGAGATAGCGCTTCGCGCCGCACATGACCATCCCCTGATCCTCCCCCACGTCGAACCGGCCGAGCGGTCCGCTGTCCAGAGCCTCTTTGACCTCCCCTACATCGGACGCCTCTCGTCCGACCTCCCCCGCCCCGGCCTTGCGCTGTTCGAGCCGAAGGTGCAGATCTCGTCGATCAAGGAGGAATGGGTCAGGCTGACGGTGCGGGTCTGGATCAGGCAGATCCCGAGGAAAGATGCGATCGTCTCTGAGTACCTGGATACCGTCATCGAACGGCTGAGGGCAGAGAGTCTCCTTGAGAAGAAGGAATGGGAGGGTGAACCCGTACCAGAAACCCCGACATGCCCCATCCAGAACCTCCAAAAAGAAGCGGGAACATAAGACAGAGAGGAGTCATGGCGGAGAACACCGGGACCGGAGAAGGAGGCATCAGGGTCACCCTGGAGGAGATCGCCGGAGCCGTCGGCGACTTCGGGACCATCTTTCCCATCATGCTCGGGGTTGCCATCGTCTGCCCTGACGTGAACGTCAGCCACTTCTTCCTCTTCCTCGCCGCCTGGTACATCATCGCCGGGCTCTACTACCGCCTCCCGATCCCGATCGAGCCGATGAAGGCCATCGGCGCTATCGTCATCGCCGAAGGGCTCTCCGGCGGCGAGATCGTGGCCTCCGGGATCGTTGTCGGCGCGCTCTTCCTCCTGCTCGGGCTCGTCGGCGGCATGACCTGGATAGGGGAACGGATTCCGAAGAGCGTCGTCCGGGGTGTCCAGGCCGGGCTTGCACTCCTCCTCTTGAAGACCTCGCTTGGCTACATCGTCTCAGACATCATCTTTGCGGCGCTCTCGATCGGGATCATCGTTCTTTTCTTCGTCGCGTCGCAGCGCGTCCGGGTGCCTGACATCTCAGCCCTGGTGGTCCTCGTGGTCGGGCTTGCTGCCGGCATCCTCACGCAAGGGATGCCGCCGTTCCGCCCGATGCCCCTCCCGGGCCTCATCATCCCGGCACCGGAGGATTTCATATCAGGTATCTGGGACCTCGCGCTCCCGCAGATACCGCTCACTCTGACAAACGCAGTTCTCGCAACATCGCTCCTTACGTTTGACCTCTTCCCGAAGAACGGTGTGAACCCGGATCGGCTCTCCCGAACCATCGGTGCCATGAACCTCATCTCCACGCCGCTCGGGGGGTTCCCCATGTGCCATGGCGCCGGGGGGCTTGCCGCCATGTACCGGTTTGGTGCGAGGACCGGTGGGGCGAACATCGTTGCTGGTCTCTTCATTCTCATCTTCGCCATCGCCTTCGCCCCGCCTGAGGTGCTGACCCTCATCCCATTCGGGGTCTTCGGCGCGCTCCTGGTCTTTGTAGCGCTTGAACTCGGGAAACACGGCGCAAAGACCGACTCATACCTTGTTACTGGCGTCATCGCCGTTCTCACCCTGGTGATCGGCCTGACCATCGCGTTCATCATCGGGATGGTCCTCGCCTACGCCCTGGAGTGGCGGGAAGGAAAGCAGAAGAGCAGACCAGAACCTCAATCCTGAGCTGCCAGGGCCAAGGTTCATGGGCCAGGCAGAAGAGATGAGGAATCACCTATGGACGCTATCACTGCACTTGGTCTCGTCGCCGGAACGCTTACAACGCTCTCGTTCGCGCCGCAGGTTGTCAGGGCGTGGCGCACGCGATCGACCGCTGACCTCTCCCTTGCGATGCTCATCATCTTCCTTGCCGGCGTGCTGCTCTGGCTCGCCTACGGCGTGATAAAAGAGGATATCGCCATCATCGTGGCAAACAGCGTCACCGCCGTCCTCATCAGCCTCATCCTCTCGATCAAGGTGAAGCACGGGTGAGGTGCCCCCTCACCACATCCGGCGGCTCGAGCCCGGGAGAGACGTTGCCGTAGCCGGCCGCAGGCACGATCAGGGGCTGGCCGTCGCGCTCGAGGATCTCCTGGCCGGTGGCACCGACCAGTATCTTCACGAACGCGAAGCCAGGGTCAGGGTCCTCTACGACCCCGGGGACGGTCAAACCAGAGACGATAGACAAACCCACACAGGGCGTTGGGAGCGTCGCCCATCTTCACCTCGATCCGGACGGTCGCGTAGTTCTCAGCGAAGTCTACCGACGAGAGGTCGATCTCCTCAGGGACCTCGATAGACCGGAGGCTGTTCTGGACCGCAACGCTCCGATACTCCCCGGCATAGTCGAGGTCACCTGACCTGACCATCCAGACAAGGTCATCGACCTTCGGCCTGATGAAGAGCGCGGTAACCGCAGAGGTCTTGAGTTCGGGCCAGAGAAACCTACCTGACCTGACACCGTCGCGACCGAGGACCGCATACCTGTCTGCGGCGGTGATCTCGTCTGCATACCTGCTCTCGCTCGTGCAGGTGAGCACCATCCGGTTCTTTGCGAACGTGAGGTACCAATCGGCGTGCTCAGGCATCATCATCTCAGGGATGAGAGCAGAGTCGGCGGAGGCGAGGACGTCAGCAGGTCTGCCACTCCCGGTAACCCTTCTGATACGGTCAACGCTGCCACCAGGCTCGATGACCACGGTGACATCGGGGTGCTCCGCCTCAACCGCCGCCGTTATCATCTCAAACGCCCCCCGGTTCAGGCTTCCGGCACAAAAGACCGTCACCAGGACATCTCCTGTGGCCTTCCCGCTAAACTCCTGCAGTTTCACACCCGAATTGTTAACGGCAGCCTGATGTGACGCGGTATCGGTCCTGCACGAAGACCATCCATGAACCAGGATCACCCTTGCTCCTCATCGGGGACCAGGTGGACCACCCTTGCCGGGAGGGAGACCCAGACCTCCATCCCGACCGCAAGCCCGAGGGCCTCCGCCCTCCTTGCGGTCACCAGAGCGACGAGATCGCACCCACTGTCCACGACCACGTTCACGAACGGTGCCATGAACTCGATCCTGGTAACCCTGGCGGAAAAGAGATTCTCCGCCTCCTCATAGCCGGGTTTTCTCTGGTGCAGGGAGATATCCTCGCCCCTGATGACCACCGCCACCTTGCCAGCCGGTGGCGGGGTCGCCGAGACGATGAGCCTTCCCTTCGCCTCCACCATGGTGAGCCCTCCCTCCCGGGAGACGACCCGACCCGGGATGATGTTCTGGACGCCCACGAACCGGGCGATCTTCTGATCTTTTGGCTCATGGAAGATCTCACGGGATGAACCAGTCTGGGCAACCGTCCCCTCGATCATCACCGCAACCCGATCTGCGAGCCGCTGCCCCTGCAGGAGGTCGTGGGTGCTGATCAGGACGGTTATCCCCTTCTCGCGGTTCAGGCGCATCACGATCTCCTCGATGGTAGCAGTCGAACCGGGGTCCAGGTTCGCCGTCGGCTCGTCCAGGAAGAGGACCTCAGGGTCTGTCACGAGCACCCTCGATAACGCCACCCGCTGCTGCTCGCCGCCCGAGAGGTTGGTCGCCCTGCTCCTGATGTAGCGGGAGAGCCCGACGGCCTCAAGGGCCTCCTTCACCCTCCGGTCGATCTCGGCGTGGGAGGTCCCCCGGTACCGCAGCCCCATCGCGACATTATCATAGACCGATGCGTTGAAGACGACAGGTCTCTGGAAGAGCAGCCCCATCCGACGGCGGAGGTCAAGCCAGCGGCCACGCTCCTCTACCGTATCGATACCAAAGATTGAGAGTTGGCCACCGCTCGGCGGCTCGATCAGGTCGAGAATCCGCAGGAGCGTGCTCTTCCCGGAACCGCTCGGACCGATGATCCCGAGGATCTCCCCTTCCTGCACCGAGAGATCGACGTCATGCAGGACTTCGAGGCCGTCATATGACTTCCTGATATTCTCTGCCTTAATGACTGCCACGGTATCACCGCCGCTGCACCAGGGAAAGCGCGATGTTCACCCCGAGCGCTACCGCAAGAAGGATGATCCCGAGCGCGATCGACATCGAGTAGTTTGCCATCGATGTGTTGAGCGCGATCGCGGTGGTGAGGACACGGGTGGCACCCCTGATGTTGCCGCCGATGATCATGACCGACCCGACCTCGGCGATCGCCCGCCCAAACCCCAGGAGAACAGCGGACATGACCGCGAACCGGGCCTCCATGATGATGGTAGTGACTGTCTGGAACCTGCTCGCGCCAAGCGCGGTGATCGTGTAGCGTTTATCCCGGTCGATCCCGGAGAGCGCTGAGACCGTCAGCCCCATCAGCAGCGGTATGATGAGAACCGTCTGGGTGATGATCATCCCCTTTGGGGTGTAGAGAAGACGAAGGAACCCGAGGGGGCCGATGTTGGAGAGGAGGAGAAACATGACCAGGCCCACGATGACGGTGGGGAGCGCGTAGAGTGTCTGCAGCGTGGAGACGACCGCATGCTTCCCCCGGAACTCGTAGAACGAGATCAGCGCCCCGGCTGGGAGGGCGATCAGTGCGGCAAAAACGGTGGCGGTGAGGGAGACGTAGAGTGAGCGGGCGGTGATCTCAACCACCTGCGGATTTAAGGAGATGATGAGGTGGATTGCCTCGATGAATCCCTCAACAATCGGGCTCCCGGTCACCACGTCTTCTCACCCACCTTTTTGATCACCTCAGGTATGTCTCCCGTCCCAGCACCTCCCTCCAGGTGAGAGATTACGCAGTCACCGGTCCTGCACAGGTGCAGCCGAACGGTGATTCGGCGCACCCTGGTGCATAGAGTGGTACAGAGTTCAGAATATCCTTCTCGTAATCGCAGCCCACCGTCATCCAGAGCGCCTTCTCCCAGGCAGGGATGCCAGCGTTGTCGCCACGGGAGACAATGGTCACGCCGGGCGTGTTATTCGTGCCGGCGATGTTGATCTTCTGGAAACCTTCCACCGGACTCATACTGCTGATCCCCGCCGGATCGGCCTCAGGCCCGACGATGATGAAGTTGTTGTAGGTGATGCATCGCGGGTTGGTGGCGAATCCACCGTTTACAAACGCTTCTTCAAGTGCTGACGAATGAACGAGCCCCAGGTCAACATCGTCACGTCTGGCGGTATCAGGCGACTGACCTGTGCCCCGGACGATGAACGGGAGGTCAACCCCGGCCATATCCTCGTAGACCTGCTCGAGCTCTGCGAGCAACCCGGTGTTCTCAAGACGTGTTGTGGTGGCGACCCGGAGGAGGTTCGCCCCGGCGGCAGGAGTGGTTGTCGTGGTGGCGAGCGGGGTCTTGTTCTCACCCGGCGCTGTTCCAGCGCACCCCGCAGAGAGAACAAAATGAGAAAGATCAGGATAAGACCAAAACGACAGAAGTATAGCGTCCGTCTTCATAGCAGCCCGCAAGATACAGATCCGTCATATATCTATCTCGTTCCTGGGTCTTGGGAGGACCATCCTATTCACCGCAGGAGGTTGGCCGGGAAAGGAGGCGTTTCTGCCGCCTGCCTCCCATTTGAGCAGGCGGCCGGAGATTTTCACGCTCCCGGATTCTCAGGCTGTTGCGTTCACCGGTCCTGCACAGGTGCAGTTGAATGGCGGTTCGGTGCACTCGGGCGCGTAGAGCGGCACAAAGAGCGGCTGGCCATACTCCTCGACACCGAAGTCGCCGATGAACTCTTTCGTCTCATCAGAGATGAGCCAGTTGATGAAGTTGTTGGCCTCATCGATGTTGACGCCTTCAGCCATCTCGGGATTGACCGCGATCGCGCTATAGCGGTTCAGGAGCTGGTCACCCTCGGTCACGAGTTCGACCAGGTCAAGCTGGTCCTTGAAGGCCAGGTACGTCCCGATATCGGTGAGCGTATAGGCATCCTTCTGGTTGGCAACGGTCAGGGTCTCACCCATGCCGCTCCCCGTCTCCAGGTACCAGGGCCCTGAGTCCTGAATATCCTCTGTGTAGTTGTAGCCGATCGCCTCCCAGATCTGCTGCTCCCGGTTGTGAGTGCCAGAATCGTCACCGCGGGAGACGAAGACCACACCCTCGGTGTTATTCGTGCCGGCAGAATAGAGCGTCTCAAACGCGTTCTCTGGGGTCATGTTCGCGATTCCCGCCGGGTCAGATTCAGGCCCGACGATGAGGAAGTTGTTGTAGGCAAAGCACCGCGGGTTGATGCCATATCCCTCGTCGATGAATTCCTGTTCTAGCGCCGGCGAATGGACGAGCACCAGATCAACATCACCACGTCTGGCAGTATCAAGCGACTGACCCGTGCCCTGGGCGGTGATCTGGACGTCCACAGCAGACGTGTTCTCGTACATCATCTCGAGCTCATCAAGCAGCCCGGTATCATAGAGGCTTGTCGTGGTTGCTATCCGGAGTACTTCCGGATCTGCTGCCTCCTGCGCCGGGACGGCGACGGCACACGCGGCAAGCAGTAGTACCATGATGCCCACGAGGGGCACCCATGACCTTGGTGTCATGGGCCCGCAATCAGCTGTGTCACATATAAGTCTTATTATAAAAATCAGGGAATACTACGTGGCGGGCGGTCTCCACAGATCCATCCTCCCAGGGATGAAAAAACCGGGGGACCAGGTGCCGAAACCTTAACGATTCAACCCGCTGACACTTTCCCTCATGTGGAAGGCGCTGGATATTGAGACCTGGATCGCCGGGCGACGGTCAGACCTGGACCGGGTACGAGGTTCGGTCTCTGAGATCATCGGGAGGGTGCGGTCAGAGGGCGACGACGCCCTGGTTGACCTGACAGAGAAGTTCGACGGCATCAATCTGAGAGAGATCGCCGTCTCAGACGAGGAGCGGGAGGCGGCCTACGACCAGGTGGACGCAGAACTGGTCGAGAGTCTCCTGCAGGCTGAGGTGCGGATCAGCAGGTTCCATGAGTTGCAGCGTGGGCGCGACCTCTGGCTCCAGGAGGTGGAGCCCGGGATAACCCTCGGGGTCAAGACGACGCCGCTCAGGCGGGTCGGGGCCTACGTTCCCGGCGGGCGGGCGGCATACCCCTCAACGGCATTGATGTGCACGGTTCCAGCGGTGGTGGCTGGTGTCGAAGAGATCTGTTGTTGCACCCCCCCACCGGTCAACCCGATCACGCTTGTAGCGCTTGATATCGCCGGGGTCGATGAGATCTACCAGGTCGGCGGGGCGCAGGCGATCGCGGCTATGGCGACAGGGACTGAGACGATCCCCCGGGTGGAAAAGATCGTCGGCCCGGGGAACGTCTATGTCACCGCCGCAAAGATGCTCCTCCGGGACGAGGCCGAGATTGACTTCCCGGCCGGTCCGAGCGAGATCGCGGTCCTCGCCGACACGACGGCGAACCCGACGTTCATTGCGGCCGATATCCTTGCCCAGGCCGAGCACGACCCGAGCGCCGCCTGTGTCCTGGTCACCACCGACGCGGCACTCGCCGATGCGGTCGGAGATGAAGTGAAGCAGATGGCAGAGGGGGCAGAACGGCGAGAGATCATCCAGGAGGCGCTCGACCACTCTGGCTACATCGTGGCCGGCGACCTCGATGAAGCGGTGGAGACGGTCAACGACATCGCCCCCGAGCATCTCTCGGTGCAGGTGGCTGACCCGCTCGCCGTCCTAACCAGGATCAGGAGTGCAGGATCGATATTTGTCGGTCCTTACGCGGCGGTGGCCTGCGGCGATTACGCATCAGGGACGAACCACGTCCTTCCAACCGCAGGTTACGCACGCCTCTACTCGGGGCTTGACGTGAATCACTTCTGCCGACGCTCAACGGTCCAGGTGATCACGCAGGAGGGGCTTTCTGCCATCGGCGACGTCGTGGAGACGATCGCCGACGCCGAGGGGCTCCACGCCCATGCGGAGTCGGTACGGGTCAGGCGCCGGGGGAGGTACTAGTACAGCGATGACCGATCGGTTTTTCTCCCGGTCCTGACGGGCCATGCCGGGGCATCGCCATGGCCTGCCCCTGCTCCGGGGACGGGGGCCTCGTGGGTTGTGCCACCTGCGGGGAGGGGGAGACCCCCCTGGTCCCCACCACCGTCCACTGCCGGAGGGGAGCCGGGGGAAATCCATCCCACCGGGGGTGGGGACGAACACCCAGACCCAACCAGGGGGTCGACTGAATCCGATGATAATGCGGAATCAATGCAGTAGTGCATCGATGCCACATTAACAGACTCTATCGGGGGGCTTCGTCCCCTCCCATCCGTCCGTCCTCCCACCCCGCCGGCAGGGGCGGGGGCAGTGGGCAGTGCGTGGTGATAGCCGGGGGAACGCCGTCCTCCGGGATGCAAAACCCCCCCGGAAGGCGTGAAACGAGATCGATACCCCCCATTGAGCGTGCGGTAATTGAGAATCGATGTAGTAGTCTTTTTTTGGGATCCTGGGGAACGGGGCGATCAGAACGTGGAATCTCCGGTCCCTCCAGGATCGGATCCATGACCGCTTGAGCGGCATGAGAATACAACCCCACGAGAACAGCCATTCTCCGGACAGAGGACCGTGGTGGGAATCGTCCAGGGTGGCCGATGAGACCTGGCAGACTCGACCGTCGACCGCCTGCCTCTCGCCCATCCACAGGGCGGGTGGGTTTGGCCGACGGCCAGTAGCCATGAAACCTTTGCGACCCAACCGGGGATGGTACCTGAAAACCTCCTCGCAGCTGATAATCAGGATATAAAAATATAGGACCCCGGCCGAATCGGGGGTCAGGCTAACCCCCAGGTATCTT
>CAZYWX010000024.1:0-14775 GCA_964651285.1 uncultured Methanoculleus sp. | reverse complement strand
GCCGTAGTAGGCCCCGGCGAGCTGTCCGTAGACGGCCCCGGTGGTATCGGCATCCTCACCGAGGTTCACCGCCATGAGGCATCCTTCCTCAAACGTGCTGCTCCGGGAAAACGCCCAGAGCGCCGCCTCAAGCGAGGCAACGACATACCCCCGCCCCCTGATCTCAGGGGGTTCCCTGTGCAGGTAGGATCCTGCCGCGACCCTGTCGATCTCGTCGACGAGCGGGTGGTCCTCCCAGTATCCAGGGATCGGGGCATACCTCTCCGAGAGCAGGACCTCCTTCGGTGTGCCGGTAAGAGCGCCGAGGATGAGCCCCCCGAAGTATCTGCAGGCATCGACGACCACCGGCAGTTTGTGCGTGGTCCGGGAACTCTCCCCTGACAACTCGATGGCGCGGAGTGGGTCGGCGGCGTAGAACATGGGCACCGGCGCAAGGCGCATCAGGGAACCGTTGCCCGCTGACCACTCGTCTGTCAGCCCGGGGAAGGGCTCCCGGGTGAGCATGAAACGCTGGAGCGCCTTTCGCGTCGTCGTCCCGATATCAAAGCAGGTCCCGGTGCAGGAGAGGTATCCCTCCGTGAACCAGCGGGAGTAACGTTCCAGCTGGTCAACAGGGTCAAACCCCTTCTTCTCGATCAGACTCTCGGCAAGACAGAGGGCAAGCGACGTGTCGTCGGTCCACTCCCCGGGTTTGAGGTTATGGCTTCCACCGCCGAGCATCCCGCTGATGGGCTCAAACGTCCCGGGTGGCTTGAACTCGAGCGGTACCCCAAGGGCATCGCCGGTAGCCAGTCCGAGCAGGCAACCGCGATACCGGTCAATCGGTTCCATGATGATCCCGGGATCCTCTTCCAGGAAGAGGGTTCCGGTTTGTGCCTGACGCCGTCTCCAAACCATCGCCCCGTGATCTGCCGTAGCATCATGGAGGGAGGGAGCTCTCCTCCCCCAGAGCGAGGATGTCTCGGATCTCTCTCCGGACCGGTTGCTCCGGTCGATCCTCGATATCCCGGGCCCGTGACGCCTGAGCCTGTCGTATCTCTGGCTGAGATCGACCGCGCAAGATCTTCACACCAGCTCAACCTGATGGTGGGGTGGGTGGTACCCGAGACCCCGGACCTCACCGACCGGTCCTGGAGAGAGGAAACGACCCTGAACCCGGGCCATGCATGCTGCAGAAGAGATCCGGACACGCCAATGGGAAAGCCCTGTATATCTTCACCAGGAGGTTCTGGATCCCGGGGGGGTGGACACAGACAACCTCGACCACATAAAGAAGGGGTGCTTGCCCGGGATCACAGCGCCGGAAGGCGGTGAAGGGGTCTGGCCGCTTTGCCAGGAGAGGGGGATGCCACAGGCTCCCAATCCAGGGGACCGGACCCGGTCGGGGGCGCTCCGGCATCTCTCCGGTTGGCCGGATACCCTTCCCGGGTCCACTGAGAGCTAACCCGCCGGGCGGGCGCCGGAACCTCGAGACGCACAGGGATCATCATCGGGGCAGCCTCCGGCAGCCCTCCGACTCCTGCCCCAAACAACAACCCTCATCTATTCTCCTCCCCCATCCTCTCCCCAGGAGAGACCCCTGATGTCACCTGCCGTTCTGTACCCCCGATTGCCTGGAGATGACCTCGATGTCTTCATCACCGAGTTCCAGCAAGCCGCCGAACGTGACCCATTCGGCACCCTCTTCATCGTCCCGACCTCCCACCTGGCCAGGGAGGTTACCCGCCGTCTCGAGAAGCAAGGCGTTCCGCTCGTCGCCAACGCGGTCACCACCATCCCTGGTCTCGCCAGGAAGGTCTTCGACGACCACGCCAGCAACGAGACGTTCATCTCTGAGACCGGGACCAGGCTTATCATTGCCCGGATCCTCGCCACCGGGAGGTATCCGCTCCTTGCCAGGGCCGGGGTCGGCGCCGTCGACGAACTCGCGACCCTCATTGATATCCTCATCACGCGGAAGGTCAACTACCCGGCCGCCCTCGGCAACCTCGCAAGCGCGAAGAGCGACGAGATCGGCGACCTCTATGCCGCCTACCTCAGGTTCCTCGAGGAGCAGCACCTCGTCGATGGGAGCACCCTTCCTTCCCGGGCGGCCAGGCTCCTCATCGATGCAGGGGGTGGCGGGTTCAGGACGGTCTTCGTCTACGGGCTCTTTGAGCCGCTGCCGCATGAACGGGACCTGCTTCTTGCCCTGCGGCGATCGGCAGAAGAGTTCCACTACGCGATCCCGTATGCAGCAAACCCGGCGGTCTTTGCAGACGACGGCAGGTGGCTGCACCCGGATCAGGTCGTCGCGGGAGAACCTCCGGACGAACGCCGTTCCGGGATCGCCCGGCTCTTCTCCAGGAAGGAGCCCGGGGAGACCCGGGGATTCATCGATATCGCCGAACGGCGGGACCGGCTCGACGAGGTCAGGGCGGTCGCGCAGGAGATCTGCGACCTGATCGCCGCCGGTGTGCGCCCGGGCGAGATCGCGGTCGCGTTCCCCGACCTCGCGGCGGCGGTGCCCTACGTCGAGGAGGTCTTCCCTGACTTTGGCATCCGGTACACCACGTCCGCAGGACGACCGCTGGCCGCATCACCTGCCGTCCAGGCGTTGCTCGGGGTCCTCGCCGTCCCCGCCCGCGGTTACCGCCGGGAAGATGTCATCGCTCTCCTCACCACCCCCTACCTCCCGTTCTCCAGGACCGGTCGGGGGTCTGAGATCGATCTCCTCTCCCGGGAGGCCCGGATCAGCGCTGGAACCCGGGAATGGGAGGAGCGGCTCGCAGGGCTTGCTCGCGCACTCGAAGAAGAAGAGGCAGGCCCCGGGACCCCGGCGAGAGCAAAAAACCGGCTCGCGACCGAGATCACCAGGATCGAGGCGACCCGGGCCGGGATCACGAAGCTCTTTGCTGACCTCGCGGTCCTCGAGGGAACAAAACCGCTGCCTGAGCACCTCGCCGCCTACCGCTCCCTCCTCGAGCGCTGGCAGGCCCCGGTGATGCCCGGGGAGGGCGATCCTAACCTGCTGGAACAGGAAGCCCGGGACCTCAGCAGGTTTCTTGGGTGCCTCGAGGCGCTCGAAGGATTCGCCCGTGCGCTCCTCCCCGGGAACCGGGTCTCGCTCCCGGAGTTCTCCTCCCTGCTCGGTCTCCTCAGCGCCTGGACCAGGACCGGCCAGCAGCAGAACCCGAACGCCGTCCAGGTGGTCGGCGTCCGGGAGGTTGCGCACCTCGCCATCCCCTACCTCTTCATCAGCGACCTCGTCGAGGGGCTGATGCCGCGGCTGACCACCCGGCTCCCGTTTGCCACCGACCTCGAGACCAGGCGGCTCGGGACACGCTCAAAGACCGAGGTCCTGCGGGAGGAACGCTACCATTTCATCGCGGCTCTCCTTGCCGCCCGTTCCCGGGTCTACCTGAGCCACCCCGCTACCGACGACGGTACCCCGTTGATATGCTCCGGATTTGTGGACACGGTCAGGGAAACCCTCTCCCCCGGGACCTGGGGGAGCGACGACTTCCCGGCATCCCGGCTCGCGGCATCCCGGCGAGCCGGCGCCCTTCTCGCCCGTGGCGAGTCAACCCCGATGCCTCCCGGGCTCTCGGCCCGGGAAGCTGACCGCCGGCTCACCATCGAGAACCATCACCGGAGGGGTGGTTACGACTCCCCCTACGACGGCCTGCTCTCAGGCGACCCTGAGACCATCGCATTGCTCGCCGAACGATTCGGCGAAGAGGCCGTCTTCTCCCCGACGGTGCTCGAGACCTACGCAGACTGCCCCTTCAGGTTCTACCTGGAACATCTCCTCGGGCTTACGCCGATCCCGGCGGCAGATCCCGACCTGACAGCCCGGGAACGGGGTGGTCTCATCCACCGGATCGTGTACCGGTTCTACTCAGACTGGAGGCGTGAGGGCAACGGAGCGGTCACCGAAGCCGACCTCCAGAACGCGCTCCAGCGGATCCTTGCGACCGCCCGGGAAGAGGTGGCCCGGTTGCCCCTCGAAACCCCGGCATGGCTCGCCGGGAAAGAGCATCTCCTCGGGTCGCCCGCGGTTGGTCCGGGGTTGCTTGAACGGTTCCTCCGACACGAGGCAGAGACCGCTGACGCCGGTCTCCTCCCGCAGGCCTTTGAGGTCTCGTTCGGCCTCCCGGTGGCGGCCGGTGAGGTCGATCCTGCCTCGATCCCGGATGCGGTCGCGATCCCGCTCGGCGGGGAGACTCTTCGGCTGCGGGGACGGATCGACAGGATCGACGTCCTCCCTGGAGGGCGGTTTGTGGTCACCGACTACAAGACCGGGTCATCGCGCCCCCGGCTCGAGGATGTCAGGGCAGGCAGGGAACTCCAGCTCCCGCTCTACATCAGGGCGGTGGAGACCCTGACCGGGATGCAGGGGGTCGCCGGCACCTGCTACACCCTCCGACGCAGGAAGGTTCAGAACCAGCCGGTCTTCTGGGACATCGACCTGAAGGACTGTTTTGCCTGGTTCCCGGGCTCACGGCGAACCGGTGTCGAGGATGTCAGGCAACTGGTCGAGACCTCGCTTGCCCGGGTGGAGGACCACCTTGCCGGGATACGTGCCGGGCGTTTCCCACCCAGGTCTGATGCCGATCCCTGCCCGGGCTACTGTGACTTCAAGACAGTCTGCCGGTTCGAGAGGCTGCGGTTGCTTGCCGCTGGCGAGGAGGGTGCCGATGAGACTGACTGAACGCCAGGAACAGGCCGCGTTTGACCACGCAACGAGTAAATGCGTCACCGCCGGGGCCGGGACCGGGAAGACGCACGTCCTGGTGCAGAAGTATATCAGCCTGCTCGAGGAGGGGGTCAGCGTCGGGGAGATCCTGGCGCTGACTTTCACCGAGAAGGCTGCTGGCGAGATGAAGGTCAGGGTCCGCCGGGCCCTTGCCAGGAAGGAGGGCGATCGGTGGGACGCCGTCCGCGACGAGTTCCTCTGGGCGAAGATATCGACCTTCCACTCCTTCTGCGCCTCCGTCCTCCGTGAGTTCCCGCTCGAGGCCGGCGTCGGGCCTTCTTTTGCCGTCCTCGACGAGCATGAGGCGGCCAGGCTCAGGGAGGAGGTGATCGAGGGGTTCATCCACGGCGAGCCCCCGGAGGGATGCCGGAACGCGGTCATCGGCGTCCTCCGGGCGATCGAGATCTATGAGTTGAAGAACTACCTCGAACGACTCTCCTCTCAGCGCGATGCAGCAGAGACGTTCTTTGCGGCCCTCGAGAAGAGCGAGGAACGGGTGCTTGACGCCTGGCAGGCGGTCGTAGAGCGGTACCGGACTGAGATGCTTGAGGCGTTCTTTGCCCGGGCAGGCCCTGCCATCAGGACGCTCCAGGACCTCGCCGCCCGCTACCCCGGCGAACGTGACCCGGGCGAGATCTACCTCAGGGCTATCGAGCCGCATCTTCAGGATCTTGCCGATGCAGCCCCGGCCGCGGTCTCTGCGATCGCCGATGTGCACAATGACCGGCGGTTCCGGGCGAACATGGGGAGGAAGGAGAACTGGGATGGCGACGACCTCAAAAAACTCAGGGAGGCTTACCGGAACCTCAATGAGTGCATCAAAGACCATGCCGGGGGCTCCAGCGTTGCCGTCGACCCGAACGACCCTTTCACCCGGGCGACGCTCAGGTTCCTCCACGACCTCGGCACGGTCTTTACGGCCTTCACCGACGCGCTGGATGCTGAGAAACGACGGTTGAACGCCCTCGACTTCAACGACCTGGTCAACCGCACCCGCCGGCTCTTCCGTGACCACGAGGATATCGTGGCGACGCACTTCCAGGACCGGTTCAGGTTTGTCCTGGTCGACGAGTTCCAGGACACCGACCCGGCCCAGATCGCCATCATCAGCGCCATCCTCGGTGACCTCAGCAGAAAATCGACAAAACTCTTCATCGTCGGCGACCCGAAACAGTCCATCTACCTCTTCAGGGAGGCCGACGTCACGCAGTTCCGGTACGCCCGCGACCTGATCGAGCAGAACCTCGGCGGCGACGTGATCCACCTCGACGTCAACTTCAGGAGCACCCCCGAGGTCGTCGGGTTCACGAACGCCATCTTCGGCGCCCTGATGGCTGAATGCGAGAAACCCTGGGAGTTTCGGTATGAACCGCTGAAGGCAAACCGACGCGGGCATGCCGGGTCGGTCGAACTCCTTCTCAGCCCGAAGGCAAGAGACCGGACCGCCGGCCGGCGTGCTGAGGCAGAGATGGTCGCCCGGAAGATCAGGCACCTCGTTGAGGGGGAGGAGAAACAAATCTACGAGGACGGCGGGGTCAGACCGGCAGGTTACGGCGACCTGGCCATCCTGCTCGAACGGCGGACGAACCTCGCCTACTACGAGTGGGCGCTTGAACGCTACGCCGTCCCCTACCATGTCCATGCCGGGATCGGGTTCTACGAGCGCCAGGAAGTCTACGACCTCTTTACCGTACTCAGGTTCCTGGAGAATAAGCGGGACGATGTGGCGCTCTACGGGGTGCTGCGGTCGCCCTACTTTGGGTTCTCTGATATCAGGCTCTTCCAGATCGCCGGGACCGGTCCGCGGTCGGTCTCCCTCTGGGAGCGGTTGCAGCGGTCCCGGGGGGAGGACGCCGCTTTGGCGGTCCGGCTCCTCTCCTCCTGGCTCTCCTGCGCCCGCAGGATCCCGCCTGCCCGGCTCATCCGCCGGATCGTTGACGATTCTGGTATCGCGGTGGTCTATGGTGGGATGATCGGGGGCGAACAGGCGGCCGCGAACGTCGAGAAGTTCATCGCCCTCGTGCGGGATGCCGACTGTTCCACGCTCGCCGACGTTGTCGATGAGGTCGGACGCTGTATCGACGACGGGCTGCGGGAGGGGGAGGCTTCCCTGGACCTCGCGTCTTCGGACGCGGTCTCGATCATGACGGTGCATGCCGCGAAGGGGCTCGAGTTTCCGGTCGTTGTTGTCCCGGACCTTGCAGAGTCGCCGCGGGTCGGCGGCCTGACCATCATGGTGGAAGACGGGCTCAGGCTCGGGGTTGCGATACCGAACCCGGCAAACGATTACGAGCGCGAGGAGACCCCGATCCTCCAGATCCTCAAGGACGAATACAGGCAAAAAGAGGAGGCCGAGCGGATACGGCTCTTCTACGTCGCGACGACCAGGGCGAGGGATCACCTGATCCTCTGCGGCGAGGAGCCGACCCGGGTCCCGACGACCCTCGCCGGCGGAAAGACCAGGATGGACTGGCTCGCGTACTGCCTCGGGCTCTCCCCGGAGGTCTGCGTAGCGGGCAAAGCGAGGGTTGCACTTCCTGGTGGGGGGAGTCTCAGCATCCCGATCACCTCAGACCTGGCAGCGATCCCCATCGAGGAGGTGCAGGAGGTCAGGACCCCCGGTCTCCCGCTCCCTGACGCCGACGTTACGCTCGAGGAGGCGTCTGCCGGAGTTCTCCCGGGCGCTGAGGTGGAGGAACACGTCTATTCAGCGAGCGAACTTGTGCACTACCTCCGTTGCCCGGCAGAGTATGAACGGCGTTACCGGCAGGGTCTTCCCACGCCAGGGGGCTGGACGGCACCGGGCAGGGTGGACCCGATAACCCGCGGTCTCATCGTCCACGAGGTCTTCCGGGGCCGGGATCCTGCCACGGTGCTGCGGCGCTACGGCGTCCCTGACGCCGACCTGACCCTGGCCCGGGAGTACCGGGACCTCTACGAGCGGTTCCTCGCATCACCCATGATGCAGGAGGTTGTCGCTGATCACCGCGAGGTGCCGTTCAGGGCGAGGGTGCATGGTGTGGCCTGCAAGGGGGTCATCGACCGGCTGGTGCAGCGGCCTGACGGTTCCTGGGTGCTCATCGACTACAAGACCGGCAGCGTGGATGATCTCGCGGAGAGGGTTGAGGAATACGCGGTCCAGATGACGATCTACCGGCACGCTGCCGGGCAGATCCTCAACGGAACGGTCAGGGCGTATCTCTACTTTGTTGATGCCGACCGCTGGGTGGAGGTCGTGATGGATGAGGACCAGGTCTTTGACGCGATGGGTCGGGCGGTCAGGGGGATCGAGCAGGGGATCTTCTGGACAGCGGCATGTGAGGGGTGCCGGGAGCGGGGAGGGTGGTGTCCCCTGCAGCAGCAGCACCCTCGGTGAAGCAGGTCAGCGGCGAAGAGACCGCCGCCTGATCCGACTGTAAGAGGGGGTGCCGGTCCGGGTCCTGGAACCCGGGCGGTCAGGGGGGCTGCAGATCAACGGGTCTTTCCGTCCCAAACGTCGGCACACCCCCGGCGAGGGGGGAGGGGAGTGGTCCCTGCAGACCAGACCAGAGGCCAGGGCCGGCGCTATCTCCCATCCCAGGCCGGGCAGGCAAGTTCGCAGGCACGGCAGTGGTCGATCCGCTCCCTGCCAGAGGTTTTATCGGCGTCCATCCGCGCCATGCACCGGTCCCGGCTGTACCTGCCAGTGGCAAAAGCTTCCATCGGGCAGGCTGAGATGCACGGCCCGGCACAGTCGACACAGGGGATATCATATCCTCCTGTGAGGGGAAGGTCTGGGGCGGTGGTGGTCAGATCGGTCCATACCGCCCGGAACCTGATCCTCGGTCCATAGCCGGGGACCAGGACGAGGTTGTTGCGCCCCATCCTCCCGATGCCTGCCAGGCATGCCGCATCCTTGAGGTAGATACCGCCGTCCTGGATCTGGTAGGGGATGACCTCTGTTCTGGCCCCGTAATTCTCCTGCAGCCAGAGGCCAAGGCGTCTGCCGATCCCCGCGAGGATCCGGTCGCCAGGTGTTCCCCGCCCCTCTTCCCAGAGGTCGAGGTCAGGGTGCTCGGGGTCATGGTGGAGACCGAGGATGATGTAGGTCCCCCGGTCTCTCTGCGATCCCTGGTATCCGTCCGCGACTGCTGAGGGGCAGTTGATGAGCCGGGCTGCGGGGACGGCGCCTGCCACGTCGGCGCCGAGGTCGCGTGCTCGCTTGAGCGCCGCCCTGATGATCTCCTGATCGTCTGGCATTGTGGAATGGGATAGACCGCGATGCGTGAAGAAGGATCTGGTCGCCGGGAGGGAAGGTGGTGGGAGGGATGCGATCGCAGCCCCCGGCCAGGACAGGACCGCCGCCACCGATCTGCCGGGTGGGCTCTGCCGAGAGGGGGTCCATCGCCACGCCACAGGAGAGCCTGCCCCGGGAACGGGGTTACAGGGTCAGGCCCAGCCCTGATGAGGGATCTGGACCGCTTCCAGATCCCTCATCAGATGTAGGTCGGGAAGACTGCTTGCGTACGACCGGGGGTCCTTTGAGTTCACGGGCTCGGGGGCCGTCGGTGCTGAAGATGCGGATGCCTGCCAGGGGGTTCTTCCCGGAGGTACTTCCCCCCGACCGGGACGAACCGCTCAGGTTTCTTCACCGTGTCGTACTGCTGGATATCCTCGAGTTCGAGGGCCAGCCAGGGCCGCTTTTTGGGCTTATCCTCCCTGGCCCTGACCGCTTTCCAGCGGTCCTGGCTCTCCACGTAGGCCTGGACCTCCTCTCTGGTGAGAAAGACCGCATCGCCGAAGGTCTCGAAGAACGCGAAGGGGTCGTCGTCGATGATGATCCGCTTGACCATCGCCTCCCCGACGTAACCGGTATCTTCCCGCGACTGGTAGAAGACGAGGTTCATGCCGCTCCTGAGGTTCTTGAAGGTGGTGGCAGGTTTGATGAAGACGGTCTTTCCTTCAGCAAAGAACCGGGACATGAGGGGTCTGGGGACCGGAAAGATGACGCCGGTGATGGTGGACATGGTTCAGTATTTTTCTACCTGTTGAGATAAATGTAGTGCCCCCGTTTTTCTTGGCCGGCCTGCTGTTTTAAGAAGGGAGGGTTGTTCGAAGCCTGATCCTGGCCTACACATGCGCTCTCAAGCATTTGCGTCTCCTGATCGCCAGCGTAGATCTGGCGGGATTAACATAGAAATCGACGAGGGGGTGCGTTGAATAGATGTTCCGGCAATTTTGCGCTGGCCAGGACCTCAAACCAGAACAGAACGGTTGACCGGTCCCTTGAACCTGGACAATTGAGGAAACAGGGACCCCCTCAAAAGATGCATGACAGGCGGCAGGGGATGGTGAGCAAATGAAGCAGTAACCCACTCCCTGGTGTGTTAGAGCCCTCTGATAGAAGAGAAGACAATGATGCTCGCATATTGTCTGAAAGATGGATTTATCAATAACCTCAGGTAAATAGTCCCGTATGTCTCCCCCAGTCCAGAGCTTTTCCCGCCCCTTCCGCTTTGTGCATACCGCTGATCTCCACCTGGGGAGCCGGGTCATAAGTTTCCCGGGAATGGATCAGGAGACCGCTGCAGATCTGGCCGGTGCAACCTATAGTGCCTGGAAGGAGATCATTGACCTCTGTATCAGGGAATCAGTCGACTTTCTGCTGGTCGCAGGCGACGTCTACGACAGTGCAGACCAGAACATCCGGGCACAACTCCAGTTTAAGGAAGGGCTTAAACGGCTCGGTGAGAACGGCATCGCTGCATACATCGTCCGCGGCAATCATGACCCGGATGATGCCTGGTCGAGATCGATCGCGATGCCAGAGAACGCTTTCATCTTCTCATCTCAAAAGCCGGAAGTCATCATCCATCGCGACCAGGAAGACAGACCGCTTGCAGCGATCGTAGGGATGAGTTTTGCAACAGCCCATATCCACGACAACCTTGCAGAGCAGTTTCCTCTCCGTGAGAAGGACTGGCCCTACACGATAGGTCTTCTCCATTGCAGCGTCGGGGGAGCTCCGGGCCATGAACCGTATGCTCCATGCAGTATCCAGGATCTCAGGAGATGCGGCTACGACTACTGGGCGCTTGGGCATATTCATCAGCCCACGGTTCTTGATGACCGGGATTCCCGGATCATCTATGCTGGCAACCCGCAAGGGCGTGATATGGGAGAGACCGGCGAGAGGGGGTGCCAGCTCGTTACGGTCGGTGCTGATGGTGCTGTTGAGGTCGAACCTGTCAGAACCAGCAGATATCTCTGGAAGGAGATCGCGATCGATGTCAGCGGCTCTGTGGACCTTGGCATCCTCGAGGAAGAGATCCGGAAAGAACTCGCCATCATCTCTCAAGAAGAGGGAGTTCCTGTCGTCGGTCGGATCATCCTCACCGGTGCAACGAGGCTTCATGGTGAACTCGTAGCGGCGGGCGGGCTCGGTGCACTCGAAGATCGACTCATCGAGGATCCACCAGCCACCCCGTATCCGATCTATCCTGAATGGATCATATGCCAGACCGTCCCTGTCATCGACCGTGACATGATCCTTTGCCGTGACGACATCCTCGGAGAGATCTGCAGGCAGAGTGATCTGGCGATAGCCAGCGAGAGCGAACGAAGCCGCCTGAGAGAAGCGATATCCCCCATCTATCGCTCATTTGCCCAGGCATACATGAGCGAGCCAGATGACGAGGAGTTCGACGCGATCATCCGTGAAGCCGAGGCCCTGCTTCTCTCCCAACTCTCTGAAGGAGGGAGAGAATGAAGATCAGATCGCTCTATATTGACGGTTTTGGGAAGTTCCACGACTGGAAGCCACCCACCAGGTTCGGCGAAGGTCTGACAGCGATCGTCGGTCCGAATGAGGCCGGAAAGACAACGTTGCTTGCCTTTATTCGCCGGATGCTCTATGGATTTCCAGACGGAAGAAAAAATCTGAACCATTACCCTCCTATCAACGGCGGAAAGATCGGTGGCAGGCTGGAGATCCTGGGAGAGGACGGCCGGGAGTACATCCTCTCCCGTAACGGGGTGCGGAGCGGGCTATCCCTTACCTATGCTGACGGCACTGCTGCGAGGGGGCTGAAACCCCTATCCCTGCTGGGTCCATGTGACCAGGTTTTTTATGAGAATGTCTGTGCGATCGGGCTCGATGAGTTGCAGGAGATCTCGACACTCAGGGAAGACGAAGTCAGGGATCGACTGGCTGCTGCAGGTGCTGGAAACCTTCCTGTTCGGGAGGTTTCGAACGCTCTTCAGGAAGCTGCAGGTGAAATATATGTGGTTGGGGGAAAGGTACGAAAGATCAACACCCTGGTATCAGACCTGAGAGACGTCGAGGAGAAGATCCGCGACGTGAAGAAGAGGCAGGGAGAATATGATCGGATCAACGAGGCAATCGTCCAGGAGAGGGAGGCGGCTCGAGAGGAAGAGGAGAGGCGGAAGGGTGCTGAGGAAGCGATCGCCTACCTTAAAGGTCTTGCACAGGCGTGGGAGGTATTTCTCGAACGCGAACGATCTCGAGAAGCTCTCAACACAATTCCCGGGATTGCGCCGTTCCCGGGCGAAGCTCTCGAAGATCTCAGCAGGATCGAGGCCGAGATTCAGAGGCTTGAAGCAGAGTGCGAAGATCTAACCAGAAAGCACAGCCGTTCAAAAGAAGAACTCGAACGCTGCGTGGTCAGGGCGGAGGTTCTCGGGCAGGCCGACACCATACGTGCACTCGAACGGAAGATTGAGCGCTACCGGACCCAGGTGGACAATCTCAAGGAGGTTCGGCTGGAGGGTGAACAGCAACAGGCGAACCTTGCCTTGATGCTGGAGTCTCTAGGGGAGGGCTGGGATGAGGGGCGTGTCACCAGGTTTGATATCTCGGTTCCTGCCCAGGACGATGCAAAACAACTCCGCAACCGCCTCACAAAGGCTACAAACGACTGTGCTGTGCAGGAGTCCCGGCTCGAGGTGGCAGAGAAGGAGGCAGCAGAGAAGAGGGAGACCCTCAGGGACCTGAAGAGGCGCCGGGATGAGATCGGGGATGTCGCAGATCCCGGGACCGCCCAGGAGCGGCTCAGCCTCGCCCGTGAAATGCAGGGGGAGCTTCAACACGTTCATGAACTTGAGACACGACTTCACGCAATCCGGCAGGAAGAAGCGAGAACCGCAGAGATTATCAGGGCTTCCCTCCGTTCTGCCCGGGCGCCTCCCTCATGGCCCGGGATCCTGGTCGCGCTCTCCGCTATCTTCGTCTTTGTGTGGGGTTCTTTCACCGGAACCCTCCAGATTGCCGGAGTCATCGCCCTGATCCTGCTCGTTGCTGCGGCCGGCATCTTCCTTGCCGGGAGAAAGGCGGGCGACGGGAACGCTACGACAGGGGTGGCTTGTCATGCAGAGGAGGGGGAGACGCTTGCCGATCAGCGAAGAGAGGTTGAGCGCGACCTCTCCGGGAGGGAAGAGAAGATTCGGTCCTATGCTGCATCGCTTGGGCTTGATTCCTTCCCTACACGGACGGCTGCCGAGGATCTCGTCCACGCACACGAAGATGCTGTCAGGGAGGCAGATCGGGCATCAAACCTCAATACGGAGATCGTTCGTGCAGAGGAACTCTGCAGAAGTGCAGATGCATCACTGAAGGAGGCAGGGGAGATGATGAATAGTCTCCGCTCTGAACACAAAAAAGCCCTGGCTGCATGGAAACAGTGGTGTCAGGAGCGGGGTCTCCCTGAGACGATGAATCCTGACCTCATCCCGGGTCTTATTGCCGATATCAAGCAGGCCGCAGGTCTGTATGCGCAGATCAGAACGATGAAGAAGAAGGAAGAGAGTCTCTCGGGGGATATTCGATCGTTTGAGGAGGAGATCGATGTCGTCGCCAGAGCCTGCAACGAACCCTTGAGTGGCTCTCCTGATGTCATCCTGGAGGGGCTCATCAGACTGCTCCACGATGAGGAAGAGGCGGAGAGACGATACCATGCACTCAGGGAACGGCTGAATGCAGAGAGGGAGGCGCTGGAGAGGACGGCTGCCCGGTATGCTGCAGCAGAAGCAGATCTCGAAGCCATGCTGAAGGAACGGGGTGTAGAGACGCCAGAGGAGTACCGTGAGATCGAGCGTCTGTCACGCGAGAGACAGAAACTTGAGGAGAGCATTCGGGATGCCGAGTCCGCGATCAGGAGGATCAGCGGGGAGGAACGCTACCATGACTTCATTACGGCGCTGCAGGGGTATGACCCCGTTCAGATGCAGGTTCGTCTCCAGGAGAAGGAGAGCGAACTTCAGGGGATCCGCGAAACAATCACGGATATCCACCAGAGGATCGGGACGCTCAGGGAGCGGTGCTCCGGGATCGAAGGTGACGACGAACTCACCTACCTCCTCTCTCGCGAGGCTGCGCTGAAGGAAGAGATCAGGCAGGTGTCCCGGCAGTGGGCGGTCTATACCGTGGGATCCAGCCTTCTTGGGATGGCGGTGGAGACCTTCGAACGGGAGCGTCAGCCAGCGATCCTCAGGGAGGCCCAATCGTTCTTCACCGGGATCACCGGCGGGAGGTATACGCGGGTCGTCAAGCCGTTTGATGGGTCTGAGCCCTACGTCGAGGAGGCAAACGGTGCCAGGAAGAAGGTTGACGAGCTCTCCCGGGGGACTGCTGAACAGCTCTATCTTGCACTGCGGTTTGGATATATCCGCGACTATGCAACCTCGTCAGTCCCGGTGCCGATCATCTTTGATGATGTCCTGGTCAATTTTGATCCGGTTCGCCGGAAAAATGCCTGCCAGGCGATCGCTGATCTCGCGGAGACATGCCAGGTCCTCTATTTCACCTGCCACCCGCAGACGGTCGAGGATCTGGTTGAAGCGGCGCCTGATGCCGTGGTGATGGATATTTCCGGGGAGTGAGCAGGTCTGATCGAGATATCTTCTGACGGTATCCCGGTCAATCCCTCCATTTTTGCTCACACCTGAACGCCCGGTGATATCAGAAAGCAGCCAATACCATCGATCGGTTCGGTAAAGACTGCCACCGGCCTGACCTTCATCCGGAAGGGGAAGACCTCGTC
>CAZYWX010000023.1:11426-14959 GCA_964651285.1 uncultured Methanoculleus sp. | reverse complement strand
GGCGAACCCTGTCCGGGCTGCAGGGTACCGGCTGGTGATCCTGTTCCTGTTCTTCACCAGCGAGATGTTTACTCCGGTTACTCCATCTCGCTTCACATAGGAACAATCTCTTTCTTCCCGGGAGCATGCAGTTAATCTCTAGCCAGCATGCCGGGCGCGCTGCCAGGGCCAGAGGTATAAATCCATCAAGGGCGGAACATACACTACCAGAAAAAGATCGCGGATCGTGTCCACCAGGATACAACACCCATGCGACTCCTCCCGGCAGGGGGAGCCGCCTGCAGTCAGCAGCGATACCCGGAGAGATCCACGACAACCACCGTCCCTGGCGCCCCTGGATGGTCCCGCTATCCTGGAGTATAAATTTCGTGCCTCTGCGCCGGGGGAGACTGCGGCAGGCAGGACTGCACCCCAGGATGAAGGGTTTTTAGAAGTCAGCGGTGGTTGGTGCGGGAGGAGGCCAAAACCTGTATGAGTGAGCCCATGAGCCGGCCGTTGAAGGTTCTATTGATCGAGGATAGCTCCAGCCCTCCCGACACCCAGAAAGCCCTGGAGATACTCAGGGAGTACACCATGGTGGAGGTCAAGACGATCCACCGTGAGCACCTTGACGACGGGATCGACATGGTAGCGAGCGGTCAGGTTGAGGCGGTGCTCCTTGACTTTGATCTCATTGACGGTCAGGGAGTGGCGGTCCTCGACCGTCTGCGGGAGGCAGCACCCGACATCCCGATCATTGTCCTCACCGCTGCGGAAGATGAACGTGCCTCGCTCTGCACGATCCAACGCGGCGCGCAGGACTGCCTGGTCAAAGAGAAGACCGACGCAGAACAACTCTGCCGGTCCATCAGATACGCGCAGGAGCGGGAGCGGGTGGGGGAAGAACTTGTGCTCGGGCACTCGGAGATGAGCTACCGACGGCTGGTCGAGAACCTCAACGAAGGGGTCCTGGCCACGGATGAGGCGGGCATCATCATCTATTCAAACCCACGCATGGCAGAGATCCTCGGTTCCCCTGTTGAGTGCCTGATCGGATCTCCGGTCTCCCGATTCATCGATGACCCGGATGGCACCAGCCCCTCAGCCAGGGATCTGATCACCAGGCCAACTGACCAGAAACAGGAGTGCGAACTGAGGTTGATCCGCAGTGATGGCAGGCAGGTCCATGCGCTTGTGGTCACGTCGCCGATCATCGATGCCGCCGGTACTACCTTCAGGGGATGTCTTGCCGGGGTGCTGGACATCACTGACCGAAAAAAAGCAGAACTCGCACTCAGACAGAGCGAACAGAAGTACCGACTTGTTGTGGAGAGCCTCAGCGAGGGGATATGGGTGATCGACCAGGATGCCCGCACATCGTATGTCAACCCGAGGATAACAGAGATGCTCGGCTACGCACCTGAAGAGATGCTCGGAGAATCTATCCACTCGTTCCTCTCTCCGGCAGACAGCGCCGAGATGCAGGCACGCCTGGAACGTCTGAGGGGCGGCATCAGAGAGCAGTACGAATGCGAGTTCATCAAGAAGGGGGGTGACCGCATCACCACACTGCTGATCGCTTCTCCATTCATAGATGATTCTGGAGAGTTCAGGGGCTCGATCGCCGGAGTTATGGATATCACCGAGCGGAAACGCGCAGAAGAGGAGATCAAGATCCGCAACAGGCAGCTCATGGTCCTCAACCAGGTTATCAGCGTCTCGGCCACCTCCCTCTCGCTGGCTGAACTCCTGGAGGGATCGTTAGAGAAGATGCTCGAACTGCTGGGGTTGCATATCGGCATCGTCTATATGCTCGATGCTGATCGGAAACAGGCGCTGCTGCGCTATCAGAAAGGAGTTCCTCCGGCATGTACAGCCCCGGGCCGCGTGATCAAGGTTCACCACTGGCCGTTCAACTATACCTTCATCGCCGGTCAACCCCGCTATATCGAGCAGCAGCCAGACCTCAACACCATCGAGGCAGGCATGCTCAGGGAACTCGGGGTCTCGACGCTTGCCTGCATCCCGCTCATCGCCGAATCGGTCGTTGTTGGAGCAATCTACGTGGGCAGCAGGACGAAAGAGTCCTTCTCCCGTGACGAGAGGGTGCTCCTCGAGACAATAGGCAAAGAGATCGGATCGGGGATCTTGAAGGCCATGCTCCACAAGAGGCTGGAGGCGGCGAACAGGGAAGCAAACCTCTACCTGGATATTCTGACGCACGATATCAAGAATGCCGAGAACGTCACCGGCCTCTATGCTGACCTCCTCATCGAGATGCTCGAGGGTGAGGCAGCGGTGTATGCCAGAAAGATCCAGAACAGTGTCCGGAAGAGCGCCGAGATACTCGGCAATGTCACTACAATCCGCCGCATCCACCACGAACCCCCCGACATCAGGCCAGTCGATCTTAATGCCGTGATCAGGAAGGTGATCAGTATCTTCTCCGATGTTGCGATCGAGTTTGAGGATACCTCCTGCCAGGTTCAGGCAGATGCCCTCCTTCCCGAGATCTTTGCCAACCTGATCCGCAACGCCGTTAAACGTGGTGGGCCGGAGGTCAGGATGATCATCAGGGTTGAAGACTATGATGATGACGAAAGCGTGCTGGTCTCTGTCGAGGATACCGGTCCGGGCATACCTGACCTCATGAAAGAGGCGATCTTCCAGAGGTTTGAGCGAGGCTGGAGCGGCGGGCATGGTAACGAGCTCGGGCTCTTCATCGTCCGCACCCTCATCGAGCGTTACGGCGGAAGCCTCAGGGTGGAAGACCGTATCGAGGGGCGACCTGACCTCGGGGTGGCATTCAGGTTCACCCTTCGCGCGGTCCTCCCTCCGGAGGATGAGGATGGAGACGGGGAATAGGGACTGTTGAACCGTCTACGAACCAGGGAAGCAGGACTCAAAGCATACCTGATGAACAGAGGGGGGTCATCCCAGGACAGGACGGCCCGGTGACTGCAGCACCTGATGGGTCAAGCGCACACACAACGCACGGGAACGCCGATCCTGACGACGGATACCGGATGCAGTAATCGGAACCCGGGGCTGTTACCCGGGGTCTCGCACCGTGGGAAGAGACCGGGGAGAAGAGTCTTTGGGACCGCCTCTCGTGCTGAAGTGAGCAGTATCCTCGAAAACCGCCATACCAGAGGTCGTGCATAGGGATCAGGAACCCCACCTCGACCCCTTCTTCCCACGTGGCAAAGAGCCCAACAAGAGGAGAGCCATATGGAGCCGTATTCATGATACCGCATCCAGGTCCAGGCGTGGTGCAAACGATTGTTCGATCCCGGGGACTTCAACCGCCAGGTGCTTTCGGGATCTGCTCCAGGCCAGAAGGGTTCTCATGAACTCCCGGTCAGGAGGGGAGAGTAGACGATACGAGGACAGGCAGGCAGTTCCATCTATCGGGCCTCTTGAGGGAGATGAGGAAGGAACACCACGAGCCCGGACCGGGCGGGATGGGACGTGCGGGGAAGCGCCTGTCTGCGGAGAAGAGGGAGACCAGACCCGGTTTTTCCGGGGCTCCGGGGTCCCTCCTCCTTCCGCGG
>CAZYWX010000023.1:0-11326 GCA_964651285.1 uncultured Methanoculleus sp. | reverse complement strand
GAGGGAGACCAGACCCGGTTTTTCCGGGGCTCCGGGGTCCCTCCTCCTTCCGCGGCGGCAGGCAACGACTGACGTCCCGTCCTTTATCAAAAGGTTTAAGGGGCGTAATGGGATACTTTTCATCGTGGCGTCTCTGTATACCCGGGTAACTCAATTCTGTGTGGCGATCGGGGTCTGTCTGCTGACAGGACTGATCGGATCACATTTCACGACACCAGCCAATTCTCCCTGGTACATTACGCTTGCAAAGCCTGTCCTGACCCCGCCGGCATGGGTCTTTGCCCCCGTCTGGACGGCGGTCTTCATCATGATGGGCGTCGCGCTCTATCTTGTCTGGAGCAAAGGGTGGAGACGGAAGAAGGTGAAGGTTGCGATGGCGACCTTTGCCGTCCAGCTGGTCCTCCTTGTCCTCTGGTCACAGCTCTTTTTTGGGCTGCAGGCCCCATACCTTGCCTTTATTGAGATCATGCTCCTCTGGGTTGCAACCCTCATGACGATCGTTACCTTCCAGCGGGTCTCGATACCAGCAACGCTGCTCCTCGTGCCCTATCTCCTCTGGGTGACCTTTGTGGCCTACCTCACCCACGGCATCTACGTCCTCAATCCCTAGTACAGCGATTCCCGATCGGTTTTTCTCCCGGTCCTGACACCCGCAACTGCCCGGGGCCATGCCAGGGCATCGCCACGGCACCGCTCTGCCCGAGGGACGGGGGTTTCGTGGGTTGTGCCGTCTGCGGGGAGGGGGAGGGACCGGGAAGATCCATCTCACCTGGGTGGGGACGAGCACCCAACCAGGGGGTCTCCTCGAGTCCGATAATGCAGAATCGATGCAGTAGAGCCCTCGAGGGGCGGTGTCTCTCACTCGTCCTCGAGGTTTCGCCAGACGTGGGCAAACCGCTGGATGGCGGTGTAGTGCCCAAAGACCCCGAATATGACGAGGAGCCACCCGAGATAATTCAGGCCGTAGATCTCCCCCGGGAGCAGGGCTGTGAGGGTGCCGGCGATGATGATCAGGACCAGTCTGTCTGCCCGGCCGAGGATACCCCCATAGTACCTGCCGACCCCGACAGCCTGCGCCTGAGTGCCAAGGTATGAAGACATCAGGACCCCGGTCAGGGCAAAGACGCCGATCGACCAGGGTGCAGCCCCGCCTGCAAAGATACCGGTGATAATGAAGATATCAGCATAGCGGTCGATGACATGGTCCAGGAAATCGCCGCGGAGACTCGCGATCCCCATGTCCCTGGCGAGCGCCCCGTCAAGCGCGTCAAAGACGGCGTTGAACGCAACCATGACGACGCCAAGAACGACGTCACCGGCATAGAACGCGACACCTGCGAGTATCGATACAAAAAAGGATGCAACAGAGAGCCCGTTCGGGGTGAGCCCGAGTTTCCGGGTCAGGTTCACCACGGGCTGGACGATGCCTTGCACGTGCGGTCTGAACTGGTCTAGTGTCATAGGTTGAGATCCAGGTAATCGGTCCAGTCGATGGATCCGTAGGATGATGGCAGTTCTCCCCGGATAAACTGCTCGATCCGGTCTGTGCACTCGCTGATGGTAAGCGTGGTCGTATCCACCTCAAGGACAGCCTCACCGGGATGGGCTTCAAGCGTCTCGATCAGGATGACATCGAGGGCCTCTGCCTCGACGTTCTCGCGGATCTTCTCGCGGGAGTAGTTTCTGGGCGCCAGACGCTGACGCAGGACGTCCGGGCGGCACCTGAGCACCACCACCCGGTCGCAGGGGAGGTAGTGCGCGAGGTGGCCCTCGACGATCCCGTCGAGGGGTTCAAACTCAGCCACCCACCGGTCGACATCCACCACCAGCGTCTGGCGAGACCGGTCCTCCTCGATGATATAGGGCTTCACCGTATCAGCCAGGTGGATAACATGGTGGCCCCGCCGCGCGAGTTCGGCCGCGATGGATGTCTTGCCGGTTCCGGGGGTGCCGGTGATGCCCACCATCATAGGGTGTTTATCGCCTCGAGAAACCGAACGTTTTCCCATTCCTCGCCGATGCAGACCCTGACATAATGGTCACCAAGCCCGGGGAAGGAGGTGCAGGACCGGACAAGGACACCCTTTGCCGCCAGGCGTTCCACCACCTCATCACCTGTGAGGGGCGCGACATCGATCATGACGAAGTTTGCATCTGAGGGGAATGTCCTGAACGGCACCTCTTCGAGGAACCGCTCCCGCCACTGCCGAACATGATCACGGGTCGCGCAAACCCGGTCCTGGTCGGCAAGGGCCCCGACAGCCGCCGCTGCAGAGACCGAACTCAGGGCAAACGGTGTCGCTGCCCGGTGGTAGAAGGGTTCCAGCCACGCAGGGACAAAGGCGTAACCGACCCGCAACCCGGCAAGAGCGAAGATCTTCGACATTGTCCGCCCGATAACCAGGTTCTCGTGCCGTCGCATGAGGGGACGGTAGTCAATGTCTGCAAACTCAATATAGGCGTTGTCAAGGAAGAGCAGCCCCTCCATCCCCCGAAGGATCTCCTCAACCGCCGCCAGCGGGACTGAGTTCCCCGTGGGGTTGTTCGGGGAGCAGAGGAAAGCAAGTTTCGCTCCACGACAGGCCTCGATGAAGGCCGCGGTATCAACCGAGAAGTCCTCGTTCCGGGGAACGTTCACGACCCGGGCACCATGCGTCGCGGCTGCGATCGCATAGAAGGAGAAGGTAGGGGTCGAGACGACCACCACCTCCCCGGGATCGACAACCGTCCTGATCAGCGTCTCGATGACACCGTCCATCCCTGCACCGGTGACGAACCGGTAGTTCCCATGGTAGCGTCGGAGCGCTTCGACGAGCGCCGTCACCCGCGTGTCAGGGTAGCGGTTCGCGGATCTGAGCGCTTCGCTCGCAGCTTCAACCGCGGCGGGCGAGGGCGGGAAGGGGTTCTCGTTGCTGGCGAGGCGGGCAACCCGGTCGATGCCGTGCTCTCGCGCGACATCTTCAGCCGATTTAGCGTAGGAGTAGCCGCTCGATGCCGAGAAACATGATCTAACCAAGCGCCGCATTGATGACACCGACGGCTGTATCGATCTCTTCGTCCGTTATCACCAGCGGCGGGATCAGCCTGAGGTTCCCGTCAGCGGCGCAGTTGACCAGCACCCCATTCTCAGCACAGGTACGCTGCACCTCAGGGCACCGGTCACCCACCGATATGCCGATCATCAGGCCACGGCCCCGGGGGTTGTGGGCAGAAAGCCCTTTCATGAACCGCTCACCCTTCCTCGGGACATCAGGGAGAACCTCTTCGATAACACCGATGGTGGCAAGTCCTGCTGCGCAGGCGAGCGGCCCCCCGGCAAACGTGCTCCCGTGCTCGCTCCCCCCGAACTCGAGTCCTTCACGGGCGACGAGCGCCCCGATGGGGAACCCGCTCGCAAGCCCTTTTGCGAGGGTGACGATATCAGGGGTGACGCCGGCGTGCTGGATCGCAAGCCACTTCCCGGTCCGCCCCATCCCGGTCTGCACCTCATCGACGATCATCAGCGCGCCAGCATCATCACAGATCTCCCTGATGCCCTGGAGGAACCCGTCTGGAGGGACCAGGACTCCTGCTTCGCCCTGGATCGGCTCGACAAAGACCCCGGCGGTATCCTTATCAACGACCTCTGCAAGGGTGTCCAGGTCACCGTAATCCACGAAGGTACAGGGAGGCGAGAGCGGTTCGAACGGCTCCCTGATGGCAGGCTTGTGGGTGACCGCGAGCGATCCGCAGGTTCTGCCGTGGAACCCGTGGACAAACGCGACGAACTTCTCCCTGCCGGTCCTGATGCGGGCGAGTTTTATCGCACCTTCGTTCGCTTCAGCACCAGAGTTCGAGAAGAACGCCTTCGCAAGCCCGGTGATCTCAACAAGTTTCTCTGCAAGCTCTGCCTGATTCGGGACATAGTAGAGGTTCGAACAGTGGATCAACCGGTGAGCCTGGTCGCAGATCGCCTGTACCACTGCCGGGTGGCAGTGTCCGGTGCTGCAGACCGCAATGCCTGCCACACAGTCGATGTACTCCCGTCCCTGGTCGTCCCAGACGCGCGATCCCGCACCGCGGACAACCTTCATTGTCCGGTTGAACGCGGGCATGTAATAGCGTGCATCAAGCACACGTGAATCTTTTTTCATAACTTTCTCACTCGTACTCGATCGTTGCAGGGGGTTTGGGGGTGATGTCATAGACCACCCGGGCAACCCCGGGGATCTCGGCGGTGATCCGCGATGTCATCGCAGTGAGGGTCTCATAGGGCAGGAGGAGAGGCTCGGCGGTCATACCGTCCTCTGACCGGATGGCCCTGACCGCAACGATCCAGCCATGGAGCCGGAGATCATCCTTCACCCCCGTCCCGCGGCCAAGGAGCGCGGCAAAACACTGCCAGGGGCGGAACTTCTCCACCAGACACTCCTCGACGATGGCGTTTGCCTCCCTGACAACCGCGACCTTCTCCCTGGTCACCTCCCCGAGCACCCTGACGGCAAGCCCGGGCCCCGGGAAGGGCATCCGGTGCTGGATCTCCGCCGGGAGACCGAGCCCGCCTGCCACCTCACGGACCTCGTCCTTGTAGAGATCGGCAAGCGGTTCGATGACGCCCTTAAACTCGATATCAAGCGGCATACCCCCCACGTTGTGGTGGCTCTTGATACCCCCCTCGCTCTCGATGCGGTCGGAGTAGATGGTCCCCTGCAGGAGCATGGTCGCTCCAGTCCGCTTTGCCTCCCGCTCAAAGATCCTGATGAACTTCTCACCGATGACCTTCCGCTTCTCTTCGGGATCGGTGACGCCTTTGAGCGCTGCAAAGAACTCATCCCCCGCATCAACGACACGGAGGTTCACACCAGAGAAGAGCGACCGTATCCGCTCGGTCTCCCCTTTCCGCATGAGCCCGGTATCGACATAGATCGGGACGAGCGCATCACCGATGGCGCGGGCGGCCAGCGCCGCGCAGACCGATGAGTCGACGCCGCCCGAGAGTGCCATCACAACCTTATCTTCGCCGGCAGCCTCCTGTATCTGCCGGATCGCCTCTTCGATAAACTTCTCGACGTTTACCATGCTGTTATTCCACCTGACCCTGGGTAAAGAGCCTATTCTTCTTGCATGCAGCGACAAACCCCATGTAGGGTGGAGAGGGGTTCGTCGGGCTCGATTTAAACTCCGGATGGAACTGTGTGGCAAGGAAGAATGGATGGTCGGGGAGTTCGCAGACCTCCACCCGGTCGCCACAGGTTCCGGTAAAGACGAGACCGGCCTTTTCGAGGTCACTGATAAACTCAGGATTCACCTCGTAGCGGTGGCGGTGCCGCTCCACGATCGAGGTCCTGCCGTAGAGATCAGCCACCATCGTCCCTTCTTTGAGGAGGACAGTACGGTCCCCGAGGCGCATCGTCCCGCCGAGGTCTGAGACCCCCTCCTGTTCGGGGAGGAGGGCGATGACGTGTGTCCCGGCCCCCATCTCCTCACTGGTGGCGTCACTGATACCGAGGACATGCCGCGCATACTCGACCACCGAGAGCTGGAAGCCGAGGCAGAGGCCGAGGTAGGGTCTCTTGTTCTCACGCGCATACCGGATCGCCTGGATCTTGCCCTCAACGCCGCGCTTGCCGAATCCTCCCGGGACCAGGATGCCGTCGACGTCGGCGAGGTCCTTAGGGCTGAACGTCTCTGCATCCAGCCACCGTATGTCCACCTCGGTGGAGAGCGCTCTTCCGGCATGCTTGAGCGACTCTTTGATGGACATATAGACGTCCTCGATCCCGTATTTACTGACGATAGCGACCGTCACGTGGTTCTTGTACTCCTGCGAGACGATCCGGTACCAGGTTGGGTCCGGCTCCCCGTTCTCGATGGCCAGGTAGCTGGAGATGACCTCTGCAAGCCCCTCCTTCTCCAGCTCCACCGGGATCTGGTAGATGTCGGGAACGTCCTTCGCGGAGACCACAGCCTTTACCGGGACGTCGGTGAAGACAGATATCTTCTTCTTCGTCTGGGGATCGATCTCCTCGGTGCTCCTGCAGACGATGATGTCTGGCTGCAGTCCGAGTTCCCGGAGCGCCTTGACCGAGTGCTGCGTTGGTTTGGTCTTGAGGTCGCCCATGGCATCCACCGGGACCAGGGTGACGTGGACCAGAACCATATCCTGCGACGGCAGTTCACCGTGCATCTGGCGGATCGCCTCCAAAAAGGGCATGCTCTCGATGTCGCCGACGGTTCCACCGACCTCTACCAGGCAGATCTCCGCCACTTTCCCGCCGTCGATCTCTTCCTGTGCCGCAGATCTGATGCGGCGCCGGATCTCGTCGGTGATATGGGGGATGATCTGGACGGTCGCACCAAGAAAATCTCCACGCCGTTCTTTCTCGATGACGCTCCGATAAACTTTCCCTGTCGTGATGTTATGGATCGACTTGAGGTTGATGTCCAGGAACCGCTCATAGTTGCCGAGATCAAGGTCGACTTCCGCGCCGTCAGAGAGGACGAAGACCTCACCGTGCTGAGCGGGGTTCATGGTACCGGCATCGATGTTCAGATAGGGATCGATCTTCACCGCCGTCACCTCATAGCCACGGTTTTTTAAGAGACGGCCGATGGATGCGGTGGTGATGCCTTTCCCGAGTCCGCTCATGACGCCGCCGGTTACAACAATATACTTCAAGCTCTCGTTCCCCTCCGGTTGTTCCAGAGTATCTACCTCACATGTATGATCTCCGGCATTGAGAATGTATTGCTCTGGCATAGCACCCCGGGAGAGTCCAGGGTCTGCACCGCCGGAGGGTGTCACCGGGGTGCCTACCCCCTGATGACCAAAAAAGATGCTGATGTCCGGGAAAGAAGTATCCCATCCGACGCGCTCCTGACCTCACCTTCTGTGAACGCCACCTGGCGGCCTTTCCTGATGACCCTGCCGGTGGCGGTGATCGTCCCGGCATTGACACCCTTTATGAAACTGGTGTGCTCGTCGATCGTGGCGATCGCTTCATCATCAGCAAGAAGCGTGTGGAGCGCAAGCGCGATCGCCTCATCTGCAAGCGCCACATAGACCCCTCCCTGGAGCCACCCCGCGCCATTGAGCATATCAGGCCGGACATCCATGGTGAGGCGCGCTTCCCCATCCCCAAAATCGCCTATCTCGATGCCCATCAACGTAAAGAAGGGGTTGGCATCCCTGCCAACCCTGGTTATCTCATCGATGTACCCCATCTCATTACTCCTGATCATGAGAAATTTCGGGATCCGGCGGGATAAGCGTTACGAATGAGTGGTGCCGCACATGCCCCCTCCTGATCCCGTGAACCCCCTCCAGCAATGCCGGGAGGTGAGAGGTGCCAGCAGCGTGCATTCGAGGCTCCACCCCGCCGGTGTGGCGCGGGGACAGGAGAAGTGTGTGGCGCGGGGGCCGACAATGCCATTTTGATACGGTTGATGTGGGTGGAGATCCCATTCTCATCCATGCAAGAGGATAATGAACTCAAAGAGATCAAAGAGATGCTCCGCGACCTTGTCTGGCTCAATGCTGTGATAGCCACCGAACTGATCCAGATCACCGAGAACACCTCCATGATCCTCCGGACGACCGCACCGCCCGAGGCCTGCATAGCTGAACATGCCGCCTTGCGCGCGACGGCGCTCGATATCGCCGATCGTTACAAACCTGGTACGATGCTCAGGCAGCACGTCGAAGAACACCAGTGACGTGACTCCGGGGTGGTCTCTGGCCCCAACGAGGCGCTGCGGCCGACTTTCGGGGTCATGGATGAAGATCGTTCTTGAGGAGGCTGGTATGCCGGACCAGCACCTCTCCTGAGCCTGCCTCACCCTGCCTGTGCCCGCGAAAGGATCGAGGGGAGGGACGCCGAGAATCTCTGGATGGGGGTGATGCAGGAGTGAGGATTGTGAAGGGCTGCCTTGTGGGGAGAAGGGGGCCGACTCCAGCCCCCCCGCCAGAGGGGTTCCGGGATACACCCCTCTTCATCCATGCATGGTGCAGAGTGAACGTTCAGTAGAAGGCAAGCGCTTCAATGGCCGCAGATGGATCCGTGCCGTCTGAGAGACATAAAGCAGAGGATCGATCGACCAGGAAGACCGATTTTGGGGGGATTGTCAGCGGAATACAGATACCCAGAACCAGCGCGAACGACAGCACATAGATAGGCAGCGACGAAGACTCCTGCCAGCGGTTCCGGGTCAAGAAAGGTGTTGCGGTCTGTTTCGCTCATCATCGGGAGGGGCTGGGATTGGACGCAGGAGCGAGCATGCCACCCCACCATCCACAGGAGAGTGCCTCCGACGAGGGAAGCAGGCGGCAGGCGGCGTCGGACCATCCCGACCTTCCAGACCGACAAAGTTTGCATGGCGGCGACCCGCTTAAACAAGATACTGAAAGAGCCCGAACATCCAGCCAAAAAGTCTCATCGGTGTTTTCAGGCGAGATGGGGCGGCCCGGGTGTGGCTGGGACCACGACCCCAATGGCAGACCCCTGCCTCCACAACCTCAATACGTTTATAGACAGACCTTTGATAGGAGACCGGTTATGAAACTCTTGCTTGCGATTGCACCGGAGGGGTTCAGAGACGAAGAACTGGATACCCCTAAACGGGTCTTTGAGGAATCAGGCATCGACGTCGATATCGCTTCGACAAAACCTGGCAGATGTACAGGGATGCTAGGTGCTGTCGTGGAGACGGACCTGACGTTCGATGACGTTGACCCGGATGACTACGCCGGGATCGTGGTGGTGGGCGGTGGCGGCTCGCAGAAACACCTCTGGGAGAGCAAGAGGCTGATAGCCCTTGTCAGGACGTTCTTCGAGCAGCGTAAGGTTGTCGCCGCCATCTGTCTTGCCCCCGTCGTGCTGGCACGGGCTGGCATCCTCCAGGGGCGACAGGCAACGGTATACCCGAGCCCTGCAGCGATCAAGGAGATGAGGTCAGCCGGAGCGGACCTCCAGGATCTCCCCGTCATCGCCGACCAGCAGGTCGTGACCGCAAACGGCCCGGGGGCAGCCGCTCAATTCGCCGGGACCATCATCACGATCCTCGAATGCTGAACGCGGGAGAGAGCAACGGGGTGGATCAGGAGGATTGTAGTCTGGTTATCCCCGCATACAACGAAGAGGCGCGGATAGGGTCAGTTCTTGAGGATGTCGCAACCTTTACTGGAGATCTGATATTCGTCTGTGACGGGACCGACGCCACCCCTGCCATCATCAGCGCGTTTGCTGACGAGCACCCCTCGCTCTCCATCAGGTGCCTGAGGTTCCCGGACCGTCTCGGTAAGGGGGGAGGAGTCGTGGCCGGGGTCCAGGCGACGTCGACCCCCTACGTTGGCTATATGGACGCGGACGGTTCGACATCCCTCAGGGAGATGGGTCGGCTCTTCGACCGCCTGACAACCGCAGATGGTGCCATCGGTTCACGCTGGATCCCCGGTTCTGTACTGACGGTAAAACAGGGTCTCCGGCGCCGGGTGGAGAGCCGTCTCTTCAACCTGCTGGTCAGGTTGTTCTTCGGGCTCGATTACCGGGACACCCAGTGCGGCGCCAAAGCCTTCAGGCGAGAGGCGCTCGATGCGGTTCTCTCTTCCATCCGATCAACAGGGTTTGAGTTTGATGTCGAGCTCCTCTGGCGGCTGCACCAGAGCGGCTATAGGATAGAGGAGGTCCCGATCACCTGGAAGAATCAGGAAGAGTCGAAGGTGACGATCTCAGACGCGAAAGAGATGCTCCTCGGGATGTTCCGCATCAGGTTCGGATGAGCGCAAGCCGCGCAGGCCCGGCCCGACCTGGAGGAGAGGGACTGCACAGAACAGAAACAAGCAGCAAGCAGATCGAAGATACTGGGTCTGGTCTGCAATCCCGCGGTCTTCCGGGTTGATCTGGCCGACTCCCTCTCCGAAGTCCGCCCAACCCTGAGTCCGTAGCCAATTCAAAGGATCTTCCGACCGTCCCGCGCAGGATAGGCGCGTGGGGGAGCGGCGGCGCCAGTATTTCAATACCCATATATATTCTGGAAACAAGGATTCAGCCATGGTTAACAAGAGAATTGGACCCTGGCAGATTCTCATTCTCGCTGCAGCTCTTTCTCTGACACTGATCATCCCGGCGGCAGCACAGGAGACCGTCCCAACGGCGATACAACCCGGTGAGGTGATCGAGGTCGGGAGCGACCCGCTCGTCCTCGATCTCATCAACCTCAGGAACCCGGATACGTTCAACCCGATAACCGAACTCAGGCGCTACAAGGACGATAACCCCGGGAAGAAGGTAGAGAGGGTCATCGGCGTACCGAACGATGGTTACTTCAAGATCAGCGACCAGGCGCTCAACGGCAAATACGGCAGGTACTTCGCGTTCAGTGAGAAGGACGGCCTTATCGAGCGCAGCAGCGTCATATTCATCCCTGTTCAGACACCGAAACCCACAGAATCGGCTGCGACCCCGACCACAGCCACAGAGACAGAAACCCCTGCCGGGGTCGAGACCACAGCGCCAGCCACGACAACAGCTGCCGCGACGACGACGCAGGCATCACTCCCCTGGTTGATCGCTATTGCCGCGGTCGGTATCACCGGGCTGTTCATGGTAGCAGGAAGAGGCGAACGATAATCCAGCCCAGAGATCTGTTCCGGCCGAGAATCCAGAACCTTGAGTGCACAGGCGCCAGCAGACCCCCCGCCCCGCTCGTACCCTCATCCACCAATAGGGGGTGCTGGATCCGTATTTTTCCAGACGCGAGACCACGAAGAGAAGGAATACTCCTTCTCGAAGAGAAAAACCAGGTCAGGAGGCGCGACTGAACTCGAGTGCCGGGAACCTGTATCCGCCCATACCCGGACATTTCAGAAAGAACCAGCTCAAGTAACGAGGGCGGATTTTTGGGTCGTTGTCACTCAAACCCCGGCAGAAACAACCACAATGCCGAATTGCAGAAAATCGTTCAGCACAACCCTCCATGCCCGGGTGCCGCCACTGCCGTCACATGGAGGGCTGAGCCGGTTCGGTGGACGCCCACCTCCTCCTGGCAGAAGAGCCCCGGGACGACCTCAACACCCGGCACAAGGCCTTCCCATGCGAGGCCGCCTACAGAAATAATAAAAAACGGAGAGGGTATTGATAGCTCTTCTACGAGAGATAATCTTCTGGCCGCGGGATCTGTTCTTTCAGGCCCTTCCGCCGGCGGATACTCGCAACCACTTCGTCCACGATGCTGGATGGGACCAGCTCAAACCCGGCAAACTCGGTGTTCCACATCGCACGCCCTTCGGTGGCAGACCGGAGATCCCCGGCAAACCCGAAGAGCTCGGCGACCGGCGCCTTGCCGACGA
>CAZYWX010000022.1:0-15042 GCA_964651285.1 uncultured Methanoculleus sp. | reverse complement strand
CCGACGGGCTCATCGAGTCTGACCGCGACGGCCGGGCGGTGCGCTACGCGCTCACCGACGATGTGCTTGAGGTCTTCGAGGTCCTGAAACGGGAAGATCACGGCCGGGCGTGCTGAAAGTGCCCGAGGAAAAGGCTTCCTCCAGGCTGAACCGGAGATGATCCAAAATCCTTCCTGGTGTGGTCCGTGGAGGTATCATCCCGAGGAAGGGGTCCTCTCCCCTCTCATCTGGACGATGGTCTGTCTGGAAGCTAACTCTCCCCGCGGCGAACTCATCGAAACTCCTCGATCCTCCATCCCAGGTAATCTTTGATGACCGTATACGCAAGTTCTGGCGGGATCGCCCCCTGCTCGGTGATGATCAGGTCGATGTACTCGGCAGGCGTCACGTCGAACGCCGGGTTCCTGACCCGCACAAACGGCAACCGCTCGGCCTCCTCCGGGGGAAGCACCTCGGCAGGATCCCGCTCCTCGATCTCGATCAGCTCCCCGAGGATCGTCCGGGGCGCAAACTTGTAGGTCTCGGCCGCAACAACAACGTTTGTCCGTGCCTCGTTTGCAGCGTGGGCGATCTGGGCCGTCCCGATCTTGTTGACCACCGCCCCGTTCACCGCGATGGCGTCGGCACCGACGATGACCAGATCAACATCGTTGATGAAATAGCGAACCGCCGAGTCGATGATATAATTTGTGCGAATCCCGGCGTCGTTCAGGGTCCGGATCGTGATGAGTCCCTGGTTCCGGGGTCGGACCTCGGTCGCGTAGACCTCGATCTCCTTGCCCTGCCGGTGGGCCTCAAGGATACACCCGAGCGCTGCTTCCGAGTTACAGTGGGTCAGAAGGACGTCACCATCGGAGATATGGCGTGCCCCGATCTCTGCTATCCGCTCTATCGCATGTTCCGAGTGATCGATGAACTCCGCAGCCCGCGAAAGAAGAGCGCCCCGTGCTTCCGGGACCGATTCACAAGAATCGAGAGCGCGCATGACATACCTGATTGCATTCGGGAGCGAGACCGCGGTCGGGCGGGTGGCGGTAAGTGTCGTGGCCGCCCTCTCCATCTCCCGCTTGAAGGTTTCTGGGTCGGCCGTATCAAGATCGCGGGCATAATCTGCCAGTGCCCCCACCGCGGCCCTGGCGATTCTTCCGGCCCCTCGGATCTCCATCTTCTTTATCTTTTCTGCCGTCTCACTCAGTACCATAGATCTTCAGTGAAGAGACGACCAGAGACTACATAGACTTATTGACGTGAGAACAAATGTCTGTTGCCGTTGTATTTGATAGTGCGGGCACACTGCTCCGTACCTACCGAGTGGCCCGCGACATCCTTCGCGATGAGATGATCTCAGATGTGGAGACCACGACCATCGCTTACGGGGATGAGAGCAGGGCACTTGTTGTCCTCCATCTCAGCTCCCGGGACATCATCAGGGCGCCTGAAGAGCAGTTGCTCTCAGAATATCTTAAAGAGCAGTCCGTCGAGTTTGGGGTCGCCTGTTCTCTGCGGGTTGTCCTCGCCGAGGATGTTGCTGATATCCTCTATACCGATCAGCGTGCCCTGACCTCTGATATGCAGGCCTGTATCAGGGAGGTCTGGGACTGCTGCAAGAAAGAATCGTTTGCCGCCATGAACAGCGGGGTCATCCTGAACATGGACCTCCCCGGGATCGAGTTCGCCGTGACGACCGGGGGAAGGCCGTTTGACAGTGCAAAAGAGACCGTCACCACCCTGCACCAGATGGGCGTCCCGACCTACATCGCATCAGGGGACCGCCTCACCAAACTCGAGCGGATGGGTGATTACCTCGGTATCCCGCGGGAGAGGATCTACGGCGTCGCCACCCCCTCGATGAAGGCCAGGATCGTGGAGAACCTCCAGAATGAGTATGATGTGGTTGTCATGGTCGGGGACGCCATCAACGATCTGAACGCGTTTCGACAGGCAGATTATGCTGTACTCACCGAACAACAGTCAGATCAGAAACCCCCGATCCTCTATGCAACCGCTGATCAGGTGATCCAGGATGTCAGCGAGGTGCCCGGTATTGTGGCAGAACTTCTCGAGGGGACCACGAAGCCCCGGAAAAGTGCAACAATATAAACCATAATATGATACTACGCAACACTAGTTTAACAAGGAGCTCAAGATGACCCCACTCATTACGGTAAAGGACCTCTGCATGGAGTTCGATGGGAACCTTGTACTCAAAGATATAAACTTTGAGGTTGCGGAGGGAGAGACTGTCGGGATTATTGGAAGGAGCGGGGCTGGCAAGACCGTTCTTATGCACCTCATGCGGGGTGTGGATCAACCCCCGACAGGAGGATCGATCGTCTACCATATAGCAGCCTGTACAGAGTGCGACTACGTCGGTGTTCCGAGCCAGTCCGGAAAACCCTGTCCTGTCTGCGGGAAGGAACTCAGTCCACTCGACGTTGACTTCTGGGCTGACGAGAACGCCCAGATGAAGCGCCGGATCATGCGGCGGACCGCGATCATGTTCCAGCGGACGTTTGCCCTCTACGGTGACGACCGGGTGATCGAGAACGTTCTGCGAGCGCTCGATGATATCGGCTATCCTGCGGAGAAGTCGATCAACAGAGCAGCCGACCTCATCGACCGGGTCAGGCTCTCCCACCGGATGATGCATATCGCCCGGGACCTCTCCGGCGGCGAGAAACAGCGGGTGGTGCTCGCCCGGCAACTCGCCAAGAACCCGTTCATGCTCTTTGCGGATGAACCGACCGGCACCCTCGACCCGGAGACCGCGACGCTCGTCCACCGGATGCTCACCGAGAGCGCCCGGGAGGACGATATGGCGATGGTGGTCACGTCCCACTTCTCAAACGTCATTAAGGACGTTGCGAACAGGGCAATTCTCCTTGAGGACGGCGAGATCGTGGAGATCGGGTCCCCCGAAGATGTCATCAACCGGTTCATGGAGGACTACAGCGATACCGAGCGCTACGCGCCCGGGGTGGTCGGCGAGAAGATCGTGGTCGCCCGGGACGTGGTCAAGCGCTTCCTCTCGGTCGACCGTGGCGTTGTCAGGGCGGTCAACGGTGTCTCGTTTGACGTCGCTGAGAAGGAGATCTTCGGGATCATCGGCAAGAGCGGTGCAGGCAAGACAACGCTCTCCAGGATCATAGCCGGAATCCTTGAACCCACCAGCGGTGAGGTGCTTGTTCGGATCGGGGACGACTGGGTCGATATGACGAAACCTGGCATCGAGAACCGGGGCCGGGCGAAGAGTTACATCGGTCTCCTCCACCAGGAGTATGACCTCTACCCCCACCGGACGGTGCTTGACAACCTCACCGACGCTATAGGACTCGAGTTTCCGAAGGAACTGGCGATGAGAAAAGCGATCATCACCCTCGGGATGGCCGGGTTTACGCCAGAGAAGAGTCGCGAGATCCTGGACCGCTACCCTGACCAGCTCTCTGAAGGTGAGAAACACCGGGTGGCGCTTGCGCAGGTGCTCATCCGCGAACCCCTGCTGGTGGTCCTGGATGAGCCGACCGGCACGATGGACGCGATCACGAAGATTGACGTGAAACACTCGATCCTCACCGCCCGCGAGGAGATGGATGAGACGTTCATCGTGGTCTCCCACGACATGGACTTTGTTCGGGATATCTGCGATCGGGTGGCGATCATGCGGAGAGGGAAGATCGTCGAGATTGGCCCGACTGAGGAAGTGCTCGATCTTCTCACCGAGGACGAACAGCAGGCGACGGGGGCCGGAGTCCCCTGAGGTGTGGATGATGGAGGTTTTCCTGGACGGAAGGTGTGTCGAGGTCCCGGCAGGGTCCAGGCTTGGAGACCTCCTCCCCGACCGCGACCCTGCGTGCAGTGTTGCCATCATCCGCCCGGTGCTTGAGGAAGCAGCCGAGTCACAGGAGGTCAGGTTTGTCACCTCGGCCGGGAATATGGTCGTGGAACTCGCAGACCCTGAACTGGCTTCCCGGCTCTTTCGACCGGGGCTTGCTGAGCAGCTCAGGCTCCACTGGCAGGACCGCTACGCCGCTGCTTTTGGACCGTTCGCGTCTGGGGTGCAGCCTGCGCGGAGACCTGGCCACTATGAGCGGGGCGATGTGATCCTGGGGTGCGGGGGATACGACCCCACGAGGTCGTACCTCATCTTTTCACGGATGCGCCATACCGCTGATCATGGGGCTCCCGAGGATGGGGGCGTCATCGGCAGGGTCGTCACCGGCCGGGGGTTGCTTGACCGGATCAAGAACGGTGATCGTGTCCTCGCAGTCGAGCGGATCATCCGGCGTGCTGACCGGTCGCACGCGGTCGTCACCCGGGACCCTGATTACGTGCTCGAGGATGGCATGCAGGTCATCTCTTACGTTGAGGCTACGGTACAGGGCTGGGGGGAGGAGGAGATCGATACCAGGGCTGCCCGGAGCGTCGAACACTTCCTCCTCTCGGCGAAGGATGGTCGGTTCCAGGTGGGCCGATCGAGCAGCACCCACCTTGTCGATACCCACCTCGTCCCGGCGAAGGTCCCGATGGAGTTCTCGGGTCCAAGGGTTGAGGGGACGATCACCGTCAGGACCACCGGAAAATTATCGGGGGCTGTCTACATCTACACGCAGGGTGTGTCGGCAAGCCCGGCGCATACCGTCGTCGGGGAGGTTGTCCAGGGTATCGACCTGGCCAGGTTTGCCACCGACGGCGACCTCCTTGCTATCAAGGTCAAGCCTGAACAGTTCGATCTGATCGGTCTCAGCCTTGCTGAGGCTGAGTCACTCGCCGCCAGGCAGGGGGTGAGGCTTGAGACCGATGCCACTGACGGTGACCGGGTGGTGGTTGGGCAGACCCCGGAGACGACGCTTGAGTCGCTCGCTGCCGGCGCGGTCAAGGTTACAACAGTCTCCTCTGACCAGGTCATCAGCATCACCCTCGACGAGGCAGCGGCACCCAGGACGGTCACGATCTTCCGTCAGGCGACCGGGCTCAAGCACCACGCCGTCGGGAAGATGCCGCTTGTCTTCAGGTTTGAGGATGTCTCGCTCTTCAGACCGGTGATCGCGCGAGACGTCGGGATCATCCCTGAGAACGTTCCTGTCGGCGAGGTGCCGGCGTTCACCCTTGCGATGACCAATGACTCGCGCCGGGGCGCCGGGATGGTTGGTGTCCGCACAACAGCAAGCGCTGAGTTCGGGCCGACGTCTGAGCCGCTCACCGGCACAAACATCATCGGAAAGGTGATTGATGCAGAGAAACTTGACCGGATGCGTGAAGGGACGACGGTATATGTGCGAGAGGTGAAACAATGACCGAGTACAGTCCAGAATACGCGGGAACGGTGACGAAATACGTCTTTGTCGAGTCACCGTCCATGACCCCTGGAGAACTCGCGCTCAAGGCCTATGAGGTCTCTGAAGGTGTCCTGATCAAGGAGACCTGTTTTGGGCTCCAGGTAACCGGTGAGCCAGAGCCGGTCGACCGGCTTATCACCGTGATCCGTGGCTTCGACCCGAACCATGTGTTTGTCAAGGACCGCGGATTCCCGCCCGGTGATCCCCGGCGGTGCCGGGCAAACCTTGGTGGGGCGCGGCCGGGCTATCTCGGCCACGAGCGGGAGTTCCGGATTCTCCGCTATATCACCCGGGGTCTTGAGGCCCTGGAACGCGGGGAAGTGGTGCCGGAACCGGCGGTGCCTGCACGCGAGAAGAAACCCAGACTGAATATTCAAGAATTACAAACCATTATTGATGAGGAGTCCTGAAGAGAATGGCAAAGGTGTTTATCTATCCTGCAACGAGTCTTATCCTCTCTGACCTCGTGGCCCGGTTCGGTCATGAGCCGCTCGGTGCAGCCCTCGGTATCAGGGAACGGATACAGACTGCAGGGATCGATTCCCCACCCCTGCAGATCACGCCCGAAGAGCCGAAACACGGCCTGAAGTATGCGGCCGTCGAGGTGCCGTCTGGTGTCCGGGGGCGGATGGCGATCTACGGGCCTCTCATCGAGGAGGCCGAGGCCGCGGTCATCGTCAACGACGCAGACCTGGCGTTTGGGTGTATGGGTTGTGCTCGCACCGACGAGTTGATCCTCTTCTCCCTGCGCCAGAGCGGCATCCCGATCCTGGAGCTGGAGTACCCTGCAGACGAGGAAGAAGGTGTGCAATTTGTTGCCAGCATCAAGAAATTTCTTGATGGTCTTGCAAACGGAGGTGAAGCGTGAGCCCGAAAGTGCGGATTGCCCAGCTCTCCTGTGGTTCTGAGTACAGCGGCGTCCAGAAGGAGATATATGATGCCGCCGAGGCTGTGGGCGCAGAGATCTTCTTCCCCGACATAGCGCTCGCCGATGTTGAGCGGGCGGTCGAAGAGTTCGGGCTTGATGTCAGGAGTGCCGATCTGAAACTGATGATCGCCCGGGGCATGGCCCTCGTGGATGGTAAAGTGGATGCGGACGGCGTCTTCATCAGCACCTGTTTCAGGTGCGCCGAGGCGGCGATCGTCCGAAACGAGCTCCGTCGCTACATCCCTGAACATTCGAAGCTCCCGGTGGTGAGTTATTCATTCACCGAGCGGACGACCTCAGGAACCCTTCTCACAAGGATGGAGGCCCTGACCACCATCGCCAGGCGGAGAGCGCTCCTTGCCCGCGAGGAACAGACCGGGATCACGATGGGTGTTGACTCTGGCTCGAGCACGACGAAGGCGGTCGTGATGAAGGATAACGAGATCGTCGGCACCGGCTGGGTCCCGACGACCGAGGTGATCAAGAGCGCCGACGGAGCGGTTGCTCAGGCGCTCGAGATGGCCGGGATCTCCCGGGATGAGATCGAGGCCATCGGGACCACCGGCTACGGGCGGTTCCTGATCGGGAGACATCTGAAGGCCGACCTGATCCAGGAGGAGCTGACCGTGAACTCGAAGGGTGCTGTCTACCTTGCCGACCATCAGCGGGGCGCCTCGACCGTCATCGATATCGGTGGGATGGACAACAAGGCGATCAGCGTGATCGACGGGATCCCGGGGACCTTCACGATGGGTGGGATCTGCGCCGGTGCGAGCGGCCGGTTCCTGGAGATGACCGCAAAGCGGCTCGGTGTGGATATCACCGAGTTTGGCCCGCTCGCCATGAAGGGGATGGCAAAGAACGTCCCGATGAACAGCTACTGTATCGTGTTCGGGACGCAGAGCCTGGTGAATGCCCTCGCCGCGGGGAGTTCGCGGGAGGATGTGGCGGCCGCGGCCTGTCTCAGCGTCGCCGAACAGGTCTTTGAACAGCAGCTGCAGGAGATCGATATCAAGGAACCGGTGATCATGGTCGGCGGCACCTCGTTGATCGAAGGGCTGGTCCGCGCGATGGGCCAGCTTCTGCAGGCTGAGGTTGTCGTCCCGCCGTATTCACAGTACATCGGCGCGGTCGGGTCGGCCCTGCTGTCATCGGGGTTTGTCAGGGGAGAGTAGATGCCCCCGTTGAAGCACCTTGTGGTTGATTCCCCCGATGAGGTCGGGAGGGTGGCCTATGAGCGGATCGCGGCCGACGTCCTCCAGGATCTCGACCTGATCAAGGTGATCGAGTACCTGCATATCTACGTCGACCCTCAGGTGCCGATCTTTGTCGCCGCCGGACTGCTCAGGCATATGCCGCGCGCGATCCGTGTCAACGACTTTGCCAACGTCAACATCGGCGAGAAGATGATCGTTCTTGATATTGCCGATGAGACCTACCTTGCCCCGTTGCTCCGGAAACTCTGGGCCCGTTACGGGAAGGAGAACGTTGACCAACCTGACCGGTTCACGGTCGTCCTGCCGTTGGGGGTGGCGGGGGAGGAAGACCTTGAGCAGATGGTGGTGGCCGACCCGAGCGAGACCCTCTACAAGGATGTTATCTACGCGCTCCAGTACATCGCTCCCGAGGGGTTTAAAGTTCGCCGGCAGTATATCAAGGCCGGGACGTTTTACTACGTGGCAAGCGAGGATACCCTGCCACGTGATATCGTGGAGACGGCTGTTGTGCCGCTCTTTGAGAAGATGGGGGTTTCGCTATGACGACACTGGTTCCGGTGACGTACAAGGGCGGGGTCTACCGGCATGATGAGATCATGGACCTGATCGACGACCTCGGGGGGTATATCGTCCAGAAGCATGTCATGGCCCAGGACGTTGTGCTCCAGTCGTTCGTGCCGCGGGATGATATCGATCTGATACGTGAGATCGCACGACCGCTTGCTGGTGAGGTGATCGAGGCGCCCCTTGTCGGGACCGAGATCGCTGTGGTCAGCCCGAGCCTGGAGATCCATCACCTGCCTCACACTGCCTGTGATATCGCGGAGTACCTCAGGCGGGCGGGGGCGAAGACCAACATGGTCGGGCTTGCGCGGGGTTTCGGGAAGCGGATAGCGAACCTCAACGACGAGGAGCGGGATATCATCAACGAACATGACCTGGTGGTCTACGCCCTCGGGAACTTTGAGGAATGTATCAGGAAGAAGTTCCTGGCGCTCAGGCGAGGGATCCAGGTGCCGATTGTGGTGACCGGGGCCCCTGACCGCGAGACTCTGGTCTCGATCATCGATCCGCCGGTTGAGGGATATGTCGGCGGTGTTGGCCGGATCATGCACCGGTTCAAGCGCCCCGAGGAGCTCGCGAAACTTGACGAACTGGTAGAGGAGGTCTCCCGCACCCTGGATGGCCGGCGGGACAGCCTTGCACGGGATCCGCTCTCGATCTTCCCGCCCCGGCTTATGGCGATCATCGAGGAGCAGATCTACGAGGTCACCATGCTGACGCATCCAACACCGGTGACCGTCCAGATGGCAGGGTTGCGGGTGAAACTACCCTATGACCTCTACGCCGACGATCTACGGATGCTTGAGGTTACCGAAGGTGTCACGCTCGGGGAGATCGCTGACATTCTTCCGTCGCGGATGCGTAATTACATATTGATACGGATTAAACCCTTTTCTGAAACCGAGGTGCTGGTATAGCGATGGATTTCGAGAAGATATCTGCGAGGATTGCAGAACGAGGATCTGAGACGATTGCGAAGGAACTCCTCAAGGAGATCGAGATCGAGTACGGCAGGGTTCCCCTGATCTTTGAGCGGATGTCGGAACGGCCTGAGATCCTCATCTCACACCTGCTCTACAAGGGTGCTGTGGTCGAGACCAGCCAGCTCGAACCGAAGATGATCGAGTTGATCAGCGTTGCGGTGGGTGCCGCGCTCAAGTGCAACCACTGTGTTGAGTATCATATGCAGGCGGCGATCGCCAAGGGTGCGACCCGGGCTGAGATCCTTGAGGTGATCCTGGTCGCAGGTCTCCTCGCAAACGCTGCGGTCCTCGCTGACGCCTACCGCGTGGTAGACAGTTCAGGCTCCTGTCCTTCCTGCGACCTCAATGGCACGGGTCTGGATAAGACCTGTTCTGACGGGTAACCGGGTCCCTGGTATGTGCGGCATCGCCGGGCAGGTTGTCCTGGACGGGGGCGAGGCTGATGCGGCTCTCGTCAGGGCCATGGTGGAGCGGCTCCGCCATCGCGGGCCTGATGGCGAGGGAACCTACTTCTCCGGGGCGGTTGGCCTCGCCCATTGCCGTCTTGCGATCATCGACCTCTCTCCTGAAGCCCGGCAGCCGATGGCAAACGCGGACGGGTCACTCTGGATCGTCTTCAACGGTGAGGTCTACAACCATCCCGAACTCCGGGAAGAACTCAGGGCTCTCGGCCACCGGTTTGTCACCGCGACCGATACTGAGGTGGTCTTGCGGGCCTACGAGGAGTGGGGGCGGGACTGTCTCGCCCGGTTCAACGGGATGTGGGCGTTCGCTATCTGGGACGAGCGCCGTCGCGAACTCTTCTGTGCCCGGGACCGTCTGGGCGTCAAACCCTTCTACTACACGGTTGCCGGTGGTTCGTTCCTCTTTGCTTCAGAGATCAAGGCGCTGCTCGCGCATCCTGCGGTCGGCACGCGGCCGAACGATCGGATGCTTGCGACGTTTCTGGCATGGGGGGTTGCTGATCATACCGAGGAGACGATGTACGAGGGGGTCTTCCAGCTCAGACCGGCTCACTGGTTTGTCGTCTCGGGGGAGGGTGTCGGGGAGCCTGAGCGCTACTGGGATCTGGTGGTGAACGCCGCTCCCGGGGGAGCTGACGACGGGGCCGCCGCCCGGGGGCTCAGGGATCTCCTGACCGATGCGGTCAGGCTCAGACTCAGGAGCGACGTCCCGGTCGGGACCTGTCTTTCGGGGGGGATCGACTCTTCGACGATCACCGCCCTGATCAACGATCTCCTGCAGGAGGAGCGCCCGGAGAGTGTCGGCGACCGGCAGAAGACCTTCTCGGTCTGTTTTGATGATCCCAGGTTTGATGAGCGTGGCTATATCGATGAGGTGGTTGCGGCGATGGGGGTTGCGAACCACCGGATCACTCCTGACACGGAGGGGCTCTGGGAGGATATCGGGCGGTTGCTCTCCATGCAGGATGAGCCGTTTGCGTCGCTCTCGATATACGCCCAGTACTGCGTGATGCGGCTTGCGAGCAACGAGGTGAAGGTGGTCCTGGATGGGCAGGGGGCTGATGAGCAGCTTGGGGGGTATATCGCCTACCAGGTGCCGTATGTCAGGGGGCTGCTGCAACAAGGCCGGGTCCTTGCGGCCCTCCGAGAGGTCGTCGGGAGCGCAAAACACCACCGGTCGTTCTTCTGGTGGGCGGCGCGCCAGGCCCTTGTCCGGTCCCGTCGGCGGGGGGCTCTCCGGGGGGATGCGCCGGCAGTCCTCAGGTATGCAGGCTCGCTTGACGAGGTGCTCACGCGTGAGATCACGGCTTCGAACCTCCCGCTCTTGCTGCACTGGGAAGATCGGAACTCGATGGCCTTCTCGATCGAGGCCCGGGTCCCGTTCCTCGATCACCGGGTGGTGGAGTTTCTCGCGGCGCTCCCGCTCGACCAGAAGATCAGGGGCGGGGTCACGAAGCACGTGTTGCGGCGAGCGATCAGGGGGCTGGTCCCGGAGAGTGTGCGGTGCAGGATGGAGAAGATGGGGTTTGTCACCCCTGAGGAGGTCTGGATGAAGGAAGATCTTGCACCGCATATCCTCGATCTCTTCTCCGCGCCTGCGTTTGCGCGGCGGCCCTACTGGGATGGGGAGGCGGTGCTCCAGAACTATCAGGAGTTCCTTGCCGGGAAGAATCCGTATTCTACCGAGTTCTGGAGGATCGCCTGCGCTGAGGTCTGGTTACGACAGTTTGATGGATCCCGGGCGACCTCAACGACTCCCGACTGAGGTCGGCGGGCTTCTCGGCCCATGATCCTGAATCCGATGTCATCCTGGAGGTCTCGGGCGATTGACCGGTCTCCGGGTTTTTTAGGGCTATCCCCGGACCCGGACGGATGGACTCGCGGAGGTGGTTTTTTCTCTGATAGCACGCGCGGGGATGAGGGAGATGGTCCGCCCCTCCCGGCAGAGGCGGCATTCCTGAAGATCCCTGCGAGCGTGTCTGCCCTCCGGTCGGTAGCAGGTCTGTTTGTGGGTGTAGGGGCGGAATGCATCGATGCGTGCTTCCTGACCCTCGATGGCGAGCGGCTTTTCTCCGGTCTCCCCGACAGCAAGCAAGCGCCCAGACCCCGGAAGGCGTCGAGCATCTGATGATCGCGACAGTGATCTCCTGAGATGAGGCGAGTTGATGAGGACCCCGGGTTGTCACCCCGGCTTTCAGGACGATGCTGTCTGTCCTGCCGGGCACTGATCCCGACTGACCGCGTCCCCCTGTTGCTTTTTGCGGTCGTGGGTGTGGTGTCGAGTCAGGGAATCTGCGTGAGGGCGCTCTCCACCGTGTTCTCTTTCTGGCCCGGGATGGCCGGGTGTTTTATTTCAGGATGCCTCCTCCATCGACAGATTTCCCGATCTCTTCGTCACGCGCTCTCCTCGCCTCTCCGGGGTGGTGGAGGAGGTGCGCTATGAGGTGGGTGGAGTGGGGGGGTTCAGGATAACCTCTTTGTGGGGAGAAGGGATGCCCCCCCTCTTCCACGATAGAGTCACCCGGGGTCCCGTGGATTCGGGTCCCCGCCCGGAGATGTTCGGGGATTCCTGCACTGCTTCTGCTAACCGCTGCCTCGATCCCGATCAGGTCGGTGTCCGGTTCATGACAGAGACTCTTCGTTCAACCCGATATCGGGCACGAATCGGTTGCGGGATGGAGGAGCCGGAAGGTGTCACCTGCATACAAGGAGGAGGGCGCCGGGTCATGCTGCCCACTGCACCGCTGGCTGATTCAGGGTTCAGGTGTACTTATTCTGTTATCTCCAGCTGGTGGTCGATCTCTGCGGCCGCTGCCTCGAGGTCGTCCAGCACCCGGAGGGCGTCTTTTCGTAGCTCCTGCACCATCGACTGGAGGCTGTTTCCCCTGATATAGATCAGTCGCTTGTGGCGGTACACGACTCCGGCGTCGATGAGGTTCCTGATATGGTGGTTGACCCTGGCGTTGGAGATATTCAGGTCACGGGCGATCTTCTCCACCGGTAAGCCCTTCTCAGAGGGCTGGTGCTCGAGGAGCGTGATGAGTACCCGTTTAGCGATCTGGTCGACATCTCTTCCCTCCCCGATACCGAGGCTGTCAAAGAACCACTGGAGGTCTTCATCCTCCCCTCCACCCCTCGGTCTCTCGATGCGTTTGAATATGATCTGCCGTGCCATTGGTGCCATTGAATGATCGGGTATGTCGGGATTGAATTATATAGGTGTCGATAATATTGATACCATATCGATAATGTCGATATCATTTCGATAACATTGAAAACGTTTAAATATTTGACCTCCAAATTATATTGCTGTATCATCTCTGGAGGGATAAGTGTGGAGATCATTCCAATCGGAGAAAGGGTTCTGATAAAACCCATAGAGAAGGAAGAAGTAACGAAGAGCGGGATTTACATCCCCGAGTCCGCGCAGAAAGAGAAGAAGGAAGGAACCGTCGTCGCGGTGGGGAAACGTGACGATGGCTCCGACCTCCCTCTGAAGCCGGGAGATCGGGTGTTGTACGGGGGTTACTCCTCGGATAAAGTCGAGATCGATTCAGAGACATACGTCTTTGTTCCGTTCAAGGACATCCTGGCAACGATAAAGTGAGGTGAAGCAAGAAATGGCATCTTCCAAGCAGCTGATGTTTGCTGAAGAGGCACGGAGATCACTCCTTGCCGGTATCAACAAGGTCGCTGACACTGTCAAGGTCACGCTCGGCCCACGGGGCAGGTATGTCGTGCTTGACCGGCCGGTAAACCCCGTTGTGACAAATGACGGTGTGACGATTGCAAAAGAGATTGCCCTCCATGATAAGTTTGAGAATATTGGGGCAAAACTGGTAAAAGAGGTCGCCCAGAAGACTCAGGACACGACCGGGGATGGGACGACGACCGCAACGCTCCTTGCCCAGGCGATCCTTACTGAAGGGCTGAAGAATATCACCTCAGGGGCTAACCCGATTGAGATCAAACGTGGCATCGATGCCGCGGTTGCAAAGGTTGTGGAGTACATCAAGTCGACGAGCGTCCCGGTCAAGGACCGGGATGGGATCCTCCAGGTTGCCACGATATCGGCCAGTAACGATGAGGAGATCGGGAACCTCATCGCCGATGCGATGGAGAAGGTCGGCTATGGCGGGCTCATCACCGTTGAGGATGCTAAGAGTCTGGAGACGAGCCTTGATGTGGTCAAGGGGATGCAGTTTGATCGCGGCTATGTCTCGCCCTACATGGTGACCAACCATGAGAAGATGACCTGCGAGTATGACGACCCCTACATCCTGATCACCGACCGGTCGATCACCTCGCTCAAGCAGATGATCCCCATCCTCGAGATTGCCGCGCAGGAAGGAAAACCGCTTCTCATCATCGCTGAGGATGTCGAAGGTGAGGCTCACGCGGCGCTTATCCTGAATATCATCCGTGGTTCGCTGAAGGTCTGTGCGGTCAAGGCACCGGGATTCGGTGACGAACGCAAGGCTATCCTTGAGGATATCGCGGTCCTCACGGGTGCGACGGTCGTCTCTGAGGATCGGGGCATGAAACTGGAGAACGTCTCCAAGGAGGTCCTTGGTGCAGCCCGCAGTGTCAAGGTCGACGGAGAGAAGACGTTGATCGTGGGTGGTAAGGGCAAACGCGAGGCGCTGGAAGAACGGATGCGCCTGATCGAGTCTCAGATCAAGATAGCAGACTCTGAGTTCAAGAAGGATGAACTGCGGAAGAGGCTCGGGAGCCTCGGGGGCGGTGTGGCGGTCATCAAGGTTGGTGCCGCGACCGAGACCGAGTTGAAAGAGAAGAAGATGCGGGTTGAGGACGCCCTGAACGCCACCAAAGCAGCGGTTGAAGAGGGCGTGGTCGCCGGTGGTGGGGTCACCCTCTTCCGGGCGATTGGTGCTCTGGATGATCTGGAGTTCGATGATGACCGGATGATCGGGGTATCGATCGTGCGGCGGGCACTGGAGGAACCGGTCCGCCAGATCGCTGATAACGCGGGTCTTGAGGGTGCAGAGGTCATCGCGACCATCAAAGGGAGCGATGATGATGAGTTTGGCTACAATGCAAAGACCGGCAACTACGAGAATCTGATGGAGAGCGGTGTCATCGACCCTGCAAAGGTGGTGCGGGCCGGGCTCCAGAACGCGGCGTCGATCGCCGGCATGATCCTCTCTACTGAGGTTGCCATCACCGATTTCGATGATGAGAAGGATCCAAAGAGCGCAACCATCATCATCTGATGGGGGTATACCTCGTTCCTGAGGCGCGGGCCCCGCTCATCCGGGGGGGCGGGCCCCGGTTTTCTCCTCCACTCTTTCCTGCAAGCGCTCATTCCGGGATGAAGGGATGCTCTGATGGTTGCTACCAGATCTGTCGTTCACGCCTCCGAAAATCGTCCCCTCCCGGGAAGGGGGAGCCTGTTCTCTTCCCCTGTTTCCTTCTTCTGGTATGCACGGCCTTGTTCTCCCACGCGGATCTCTCCCTGGAGATCTTCTTCGATGGTTGTGTTTGACCGGCACCCTGTCGGTTCAGGGTTGGGAAGGGGGCAACCCCATC
>CAZYWX010000021.1:0-15419 GCA_964651285.1 uncultured Methanoculleus sp. | reverse complement strand
GGCAGGGGCGGGGGCAGTGGGCAGTGCGTGGTGATAGCCGGTGGAACGCCGTTCCTGGGAATGCAAAACCCCCCCGGAAGGCGTGAAACGAGATCCATACACCCTCTATTGAGCGTGCCGGTAGTTGAGAATCGATGTACGAGGTTCGGGGTCGGATGCGGACCACCTCCCGGGAAACAGCCAGGTGCTTCTCGCCAGACCCGGGTATCCCGCAGCAGGAGACCGCAACATGGATAATTCTGCAACTCTCCCGATCGATCGCAATATCGGCGGTCCCCTTCTGCCCATCCCCGATCCGGGGGCACCAGATCTTCTTCTGGTCCTGGCCAGGTCTCGAGCGCCATACCCGCGCACCCCGCAAGAACTCTCCAGCCTGCAAGGAGGGCCGCAGGAAGGTTTTTATCTCCTCAGCAAAGACACGGAGAGAGGATCGATCAGGGATACTCACCGTATCAGGTCGTCAGACCGAAGATAATGGCTACCGGTCATGATGAACCCCGTACCCGGCCCCCGGCGTAACGGAGGATGAGATCGGTCGCCGCCCTGATATCCTGGCCCTGTTTCTTTGCCTCGGCAAGATAGGCCGAGTAAACCTCGTCGGTCACGAGCCGGAACTGCGGGCGGTACATATCGGCATGCATCATCAGGTCAAAACACCGCGCCTCGCTCTCCGTCAGATCAAGCGGCCTGTACTCACCAGTGTGGGGAATGAACGCCGGGTTCTCGTCGCGGGGTGTCCTGACCACAAGGTCAGCAAGCGGCGTCCCGGGAATGGGCTCAGCGCTGCTCACGAAGACGTCATCAAGACAGAGTCTGGCGATCAGGTCTTTTGTCGCCGCGTAGTCCCGCTCCGTCTCCCCGGGGTAGCCGACGATGAAACTTCCCGCAACCCTGAGCCCGTGCTCCCGGCACCGTTCCACCGCCTCCTCGACTTCCCGGACGGTGGCACCTTTGCCCATCAACCTGAGCACCCGGTCGCTCCCCGACTCGATCCCGAAGAAGACCCACCCGATGGTATACCGCCTGATGGCGTCCAGGACCTCGTCAGTGATACAGTCCACACGGATGTCAGGGGAGGAGACGTTCCGTGGCCCCATCACCTCAGCCATTCCGCGGAGGAGCGCCACGAAAGCGTCAGGATTCATCTCACCGTTATGAGAACCGTAAAGCGATCCGGTTCCCCCTGAGACCGAGAGCCGTGTCGCCCCGCACGCCGCAAACGCCTTCACCTCCTCGATCACGCTTGCGAGCGGACGGCTCCGGACCGTCCTCCCAAAGAACCGGGGAACCTGGCAGAAGGTGCACCCCCCGACGCATCCCCGATGGGTCTCGATGTAGGCGCTCGCGCCCCTGATGCTCTGGTTCCCGATATCCTCCGGGATCAGGGGGAGTGACCGATCGATCGGCGCAGGCGGGGCCGGGGGTGTCACGACCATCCGGTCGCCGTCGCGGAACGCGATCCCGGGGAGAGCCTCCGAGACCCCCTCCTCGACAAGGCGGACCACCGTCTCCTCACCCTCACCAACCACCACCGCGTCGGGGTCAAGCTCCCCGAGCACCATCTCCGGCGCTGCCGAGACCGGTCCCCCCACATAGACCCTCCCCCCCTGCTCGCGGTGGATCCTGATCAGATCCCTGATCGCGGGGTTGAGGAGGTGCTGGGTCGAGAAGAGGCTCATGAGCAGGAGCGACCCGGAGGGAATGGCAGCGGGTGTCCGGGTGAGGGTCACCCGGTGACCTGCGTCACGGAGGACGCCGCCGATCAGCATGGCGCCGTAGGTGTAGATGCCAGGAGAGAGGATCGTGATATCCATGATACAAATATCGGTGGAAACAGTATACAAATGATGAGGATCTGCCTGTCCGATCAGGGCTGCAGGGGCTGCCTGAACCGCCGGGCTTCAGCGACAGTGTGGGCGTCCCGATCGGCCGCGGCGATCAACCGGACCTGAAACCGCATGATATCGGCAATGATCTGCGGAGGATGCCGCGCCAGCACCTCCTCTGCCACGTCGCGAGCCTCCCTGAACCGCCCGGCCCGACGGAGCAGGTCCACCAGAAGCGCTTCGTCCGTCCCTTCCTGAGGGGCGAGACGATCACCCTCGTCCCACGCCCGGCGGAGGAGATCAGCAGCACGTTTCCGGCAGATCCGGGCCGGGACGTCTGCACTCTCATCGTCGCAGACCCAGGCGGCGTGGAGGGATGCCCATGCTGCCAGAGCCGGCGCACCAAGGTCTTCCTGGATGATCGCGCAGCAGAGGAAGGTGTTCGCTATTCCAGGAAACCTCCGTGCGTCGAGCTGTTCCCGGTAGCGGGGGAGTTTCACCACGTCAGCCGCCCCCTCCGGGGCTTCGCCCAGATCGGGAGCGCAGTAGCCGCAGGAGGGACACCGTTTCACCCATGCATAGATGGTGGACCGCAGGGGTTCGGCAGGACGGGTGTCGAGGTCTCGTGACCCGACAGAACCCACGGTCTCAGGGATGCTGAACCGGCAGGACTCACCGCAGACGGCGCAGATGGTGCTGAGGTAACGAAGATGGGTCATCGATGGCCAGAGTGGCCTAATATTCAATATATACTTTGCCTTCGATGAAATACGCCGATGATACCTATGTCATGACCCCTCTCCAGACGTCGATCCCGGAGGAGACTCAGGGGGTCTTATCATAGACCGGTGGTGCGCCTCTCTGGGTGCACCACGATCGGGGGCCGAGAGGTCCAGCCACCAGAAACAGAGCCTTTCCCGGGTCTATCGTCACGCAGGGGAGGACCAGGAAGGGTCCACCCCCATGGCAGCCAGACGGTGGTTCTCTTCTCTGTGTCGGACACAGGTCAGGGCACCGGCAGCCCCTTCGTTCACCTGACCTCCAGGTCCCCATCCCCGACCTGCCGGGCATAGACCGTCGTAGCCCACCCGAGGAACGCCGTCGCCCCGGTGACCAGCACGAGGACCCCCAGGTGGACAGGCCCGGCGGTATCCACCGCCAGCCTGGCCGTGATGGTTAAGGGGTTGCAGGGTACCGCCATGACGAAGAGGAAGACCACGACAAGCGCTGTCGAAAAGATAAACTGAGCGCTCGTCCGCTCGCGATAGTGGAGGGCAACGAGGGCACCAAGCAGGATAAGAAAGAGCCCACCCACCGTGGCATGGAGGAGGATCGCGGTTGCGTTCCCAACCACGATACCATTCATCCTGAGGAGGATAAGCCAGGCCCCGGCCTGGACCGGGACCAGGACCGCACAGGCGACGATCTTCCCCCAGACCATCGCAGAAAACGTGACCGGCGTCGAGATAAGCGTCTCGAGGGTCCGGCGCTGGTACTCCTCGGTGATAAGGTCGATGATCAGCGCCGCCGAGATGACCCCCGGGAGGAAGACAAGCAGCGGGATGAGGAGGCCGTAGACAAACTCAAAGGAGTTCCCCCCACCTCTGGCGTCGGGGAAGTCCAGCCCGATCGGAAAAGAGTCCATCCGGTCGGCCCTGATCTCCCGGAGCTCCCGCTCATAGCCCTGGAGGACCTCCTTGATCTTGACGTTGATGACGCTCGACTGGAGGTCGTTCTTGATGAGATAGAGCGTGACCATGACCGGCTCCTCCGCGTCAGGCGGGGTATCAGGGACAGAGATCACCGCCGCAACCCGCCGTTCACAAAGCGCGGTGAGCGCCTGGTCGAGGTCCATGGGGTAGAGCAGAAGATCGTCATGTTTTTCAAACTCATCGATGAGCGGCGAGGCTGCTCCGACGTACCCGACGCCATAGGTTCCTGTCGAGTAACCCTCGATCGCTTCCGGGTCGTAGATGCTGGCAAGTCCCACCACCAGGAACGCGGAGAACATCGCAATGAAGACCTGGAGGAGGATGGCAAAAACGATCGTCTTCTCTGACGAGAGCCCCAGAAGTTCTTTCTTCGCGATGAGGGCGACGTGCCGCGGGTTCATAGGAGTCCACCTCCCAGGATGAAGTGGAGGTTATAGAGGCTGTGCACCAGGCTCGCCACGATGAGGCCGGGAACGTAGGCACGCTTTCCACCAAGCGTAAGAAAACCGCCGGTGATCAGCACCCCGGTGATGTGAAGGAGAAGCGGCATCCAGAGAACCTGGAGGGAGAGGAAGAGGGCGCTCCCGAAGATCGACCTGGCTATCTGGGCAAGCGTGGCAAGGAGGAGGAGTTTCTCCCCTGCAAGGAACCCGAGACCGATGACGCACGCTCCGATAAACAGATTCTTCAGCGTCAGGAACCCGGGGTGTTCCCGTGCGATGGCGTAGAGCCCGACAGACTTTGCAAACTCCTCGATGAACGCCGCAACGACGATCAGGAGGACCAGCGAGATCGGCATCGGGATGTTGAAGAGCATGACGAGCATCATCATCTGGACCATCAAGACGAAGGGTATCGAGAGGCCAGCAAGGAGAAAAAGCGAGAGGTAGGGGTGGTCACGGATGATCCCGCCAGAGACAAAGTCTGCAAGTTTTGATGCAAGAGGCTTTGCTGAGAAGAGCCTCTCCTCCCGGAAGTTCACGATGCCGACAGAAAAGAGAACTATGGCTGTCGTGAAGAAGAGCGCGGTCGAGTAGATATACTCGAGGAAGGTGAACCCATCGCCCTGGATCTCATAGATGACCAGGGTGAGGGGGGAGATGATGCTTATGACATGGGTGCTGGCAAAGACCGTCGGGAAGAAGAGGTAGGCTGTGGTGAGGGTCGAGAAGAAGATCGAGATGAACGAGAGCTCCTTGAAACTCCGGGCGGCCATCCCGATGATCAGGGCGGTTGCCAGGAAGAAGAGGATGACCGGTATGAGCGGGATGAGGACCCCCAGCGGGGCCCCAACGAGGAGGATGATGGCGGCAGCGATGAGAAGCATGATCCCGAAGTAGGGGAGCGCCTTTCCGATGACGATCGCGGTGGGTCTGACCGGGGCGGAGAGGAGCGGCTCCCCGGCTCTTCCCACCCGCTCGTTCATCACGCTCATCATGAAGAACTGGGAGGTGAAGTAGAGGGGGAAGATGAAGACGAAGATCAGGATGATGGAGTCAAAGGGGAGCTGCGGGGTGAGCCGGGATGGCGTCTTGAATCGGTCCATAGCCTGATCGCTCGAGATGATGCCGGTGTAGCGGGAGAGAGGATGATCGGTCCCGGTCTCAGCGAGGTGCTCCCTGAGGTCGTCCTCGGAGACCGGTATGGTCGAGGCCGCGGCGGGTGGATGGGACACCGTCTCGACCGGGACGGGGGTGCGGGGAATCTCGACCGGGGTGACGGTCTGCTGCCCACTCTCCGTGGTCGCGAACTCGATCTCGCTCTTCACATACTGGAGGTCGATCCAGAGCGGGTATGCGGCAAAGAGGTCAGGCTCTGCGGCGGCAACACAGGATTCATAGGCTTCGTAGTCGCGCACGAGCGCTCTTAACGCCGCCCGTCCTTTCTCGGTATCGGCGGCGTAGACCTGCCCGTGCAGGATAACAATATCGTAGGCAGACCACCCTGCCAGGAGGACGGGGGCATCGGCGATATCGATGGTAAACCGGTTGTCGGGGGCGACGATCCTGGCGACATCAGGGTCATCGATGCCGATACGGTAGATACCATCCTGCATATGGACACCGCTCTGGGCGGCAAACGCAGTCACCAGCACCAGGAGGAGAAGCAGTCCTGCCGCAAGCGGCAGAACATGTCTTCCCATCGTGGTCATCGACCGTTTCATCTCCCAGACAGCGATCGTCCAGATAGAGGAGAATACGCGCATGGTAATCCGGGGAAGCGTCAGAGAGGAGGTATCTCCGTGCTAATCTATTTGTAGTCATCGGAAAGATAGGGAGATACTGATATGATCACCGCCCGCTCTCTTGTCAAACACTACGGCGACTTCCCGGCCCTCGATGGTGTCTCTTTCGATCTCGACGACGCAGAGATACTCGGGGTTATCGGACATAACGGGGCAGGGAAGACAACGCTCTTAAAGATCATGGCCGGGCTAATCACGCCGACCTCAGGAGACCTCGTCATCGACGGGATCGACGTCGTCAGGCAACCGCTCGACCTGAAGCAGAACCTGGGCTACCTCCCTGAGGAGTCAAGGCTCTATGAGACGATGACCGTGGATGCTTACCTCTCGTTCTTCGGCGAGATCTACGGCATGCCAAAGGCCACCATCAGGACCCGGCGCGACGACCTCCTCGCCGATCTCGCGCTCGAACCCGAAGGCAGGAAGATCGCAGAACTCTCGAAAGGAATGAAACGAAAGGTTGCCATAGCGCGATCGTTGATGCATGATCCAGGTCTGCTCATCTACGACGAACCCACATCAGGCCTCGACCCCATGACCTCCAGGTCAGTGCTCAATTACATCAAAGCCCTCCAGGAGGAGGGCAAGACAGTGATCTTCTCGGCTCATAACCTCTCCCAGGTCGAGGAGGTCTGCGACCTTGTCCTGATCCTGCGCCGGGGCAGGGTGGTGGCAAAAGGAACCATGCCTGAACTTCGGGAGAGTTTTGGCTCCCTCACCTACCAGATCATCTTCCGGGTCCCTGATCCGGGGGGCTTCAGGACACCGATCAACTACTCAATCCACGACGGCCGATACTCTGCCGTGGCACGCTCCATCGAGGAGTTAAATGCGGCGACAGCAACGCTCGCTGCAGATGGTGCTGTGATCGAGCAGATAGAGTCGCATTACCCGACGCTTGAGGAGATGCTCCTGCAGATCGGGCGGTGAACCAGGGATAGCAGAGATAGGCTGGCTCTCCTTTCTGCCACCGGCACTGGATTTGCGGTTCTGGACCGACGGGAGACAATGGGCCGAGTCGGACCCTGAACCTGAGTGGCGAGCAGCACCCGGAGAAAAACGCAGCCGCACCCCGCGCAGGCATCACCAGGTCTGCGTTCATACCCATTGACCAGAATAGGAGTTCGCCAGAGGAGGCCACCCTGACCGGCTCACCAGAAGCGATCTGTCGCCACCCGGATCAGTCCCGCCTGGAAGACAGGGCCTGACCGCTGACTGTGTGCCCCAAAGAACACCCGGAACCCTTCTCTCCTCTCCACAATCCAGCATCTACCAGGCCAGATCGTTGTTACGTCACCAGGAGCGAAGAGATCAGATCCATCTGGTTCTTCAACCCCTGATACCAGGGGCTGTGCCGTTCAGGTGTCAGAGCAGAATTTATATGGCTGCGGGTATATTCTCCCCAGCTCCATCACGCTTGCAGTCCTGATCCATCTACAACAAGGCAGAACCGATGCAGGTCAACCTGATGGCCTGGGGCGCGGAGGATGGAGGATGACCTCGCGGGGGAGGATGCGCAGATACCAGAAGGTTCTCACCAGTTGAATAACAATACCAGAATCAGACAAAAAGAGGATTCGACGGGCCTGAAGGGGTTCGAACCCTTGGCCTACGGATTAAGAGTCCGTCGCTCTGCCGACTAAGCTACAGGCCCACGGATCTGACCTAAAAGTGTAGGTCGGGAGAGGGTATAAACCTTATTGTGGTCCTTGCAGGAAGCATCGGGATGGAATCCCTTAATAATATGAGAGGTTACACCATAGTACGCATGCCTGAGGCGGTCCAGAACGGTTCAAAGGAACGAATCAAGTATATCATCTTTGGATGTGGAAGCACCGGCTACAACGTTGCTGAGGAGCTTGAGCAGGAGAACGAGGATCTTATCATCGTCGATAGAGACGAAAAACGGGTAGAAGACCTCAGGGACCAGAAGTACGAGGCCCTCGTCCGCGATCTCCAGGATCCCGATCTCATGGAAGGACTGCCGGTCCCGGAGGTTGCGTTTATCCTCTCCAACGATCGAGACACCAATCTGACCGCGCTCAGAACCATCAAGAACCGCTATCCGGCAACCTATGTTATCGCACGCGCCACCGACCCGGTCAGCGTCGACCTCCTGAGAGAGGAGGGGGCTGACATCGTCCTCTACCCGCAAGAAGTGGTTGCAAGGACCGCCATCCACCACATCAGACGACTCCATTCATCCCGGCTGGCCCTGCGGCTTTATGACATGCTTGCTTCCTGGGAAGGGACGCTCTGTATCGTCACCCACTTAAACCCCGACCCAGACTCGATATCGAGCGCCATGGCGCTCTCGATGATCGCGCGACACGCAAGCCATAACAAACTCGAGTGTCGTATCCTCTACGAGGGAGATATCGGACACCAGGAGAACAGGGCGTTCATCAACCTCCTCGAGATCAAGATGGAACGGTTCACCCCCCAGGACCTCGAGGAGTGTAACTACATCGCCCTGGTCGACTCACCCGCACCTGGCGTGAACAACAACCTCCCCAAGACCGCGCGGGCAAACATCATCATCGACCATCACAAGGACGGCGAGTTCCCCACTACAAACGCAGACTTCGTCGACATCAGGCCCGGGATTGGCGCCACGGCGAGCATCATGACCCAGTACCTGATGGAACTCGATATCCCCGTGAGCAAATCTGTAGCCACGGCGCTCCTCTACGGGATCAGGGCTGACACCAAGGACTTCAAGAGGAACGTCACCCCTCAGGACCTCAACTACGCAGCGTTCCTCCTCCCCCTGACCGACTCAGATCTCCTCGACAAGATCACGTCACCCTCTATCTCGCTGGAAACCCTAGAGATCATCGGCAACGCAATCCAGAACCGGAAGATCAAGAGCGGCTACCTCTTCTCCAACGTCGGTTACATCAGAAACCGTGATGCGCTCCCGCAGGCGGCTGATATCCTGATCCACCTGGAAGGCGTGAACACGGCGCTGGTCTATGGTATCACCGACCAGAATATCGTCATGTCAGCCCGGAACAAGGATATCAGGCTCCACCTCGGGAACGTGATGAACGAGGCGTTCGGTCAGATCGGTGATGCGGGGGGACACGCCACGATGGCCGCGGCCATGATTCCACTGAATTTCTTCTCGATGGTGAAGGATAAGCAGAACTTGCTTGACCTGGTCATCGACCCGATCCTCAAGCGGTTCTCCAACATCGTCGGCCTGGATAACGATGAGGCAACCCAATGAGGTTCGCAGACTGGGAACCCCACTACACCGCGATTCTTGAATATTTCGGGTTTGAGCGCGAGGCCGATGAGGCAGCCGCACGGTTGCTTGAAGGGCTTGCCGGGGGCCGCGACGACCTCGGGCTCCTCGAGGCGCTCATCAGAGACAGGGTGGTGACGGTCTGCGGAAACGCGCCCTGCCTCTGTGAGGAGATCGGCCAGATCGAGGGGGCGGTGCTTGCCGCCGACGCCGCAGCCGGAGTGCTTGCAGATCAGGGGATCCCGGTTGACGCGGTCTTCACCGACCTCGACGGGGCAAGCGAACACTTCATCGACCTCTCCAGGCAGGGGACCGTGATGGTCGTGCACGCCCACGGCGACAACATCCCGCTCCTCCGCCACTGGGTCCCCCTCCTCCCGGGCCCGCTGGTCGCCACCACCCAGGCAGCGCCCCTGGCCCACGTCCACAACTTTGGTGGGTTCAGTGACGGTGACCGGGCGGTCTTTGCCGCCGACGAACTCGGCGCGGCCCGGATCAAGATCATCGGGTTCGACCTTGACGACCAGAATGTCGACCCGGTCAAACGAGGAAAACTCATCTGGGCAAGAAAACTTCTCCACCTGATCGGGTATGACCTCTAACGCGATCATCATCGACGGTTACGTCGACGAGCCTGCATGCCTCGGCGTCCCGCCCTACATCTCCCCCTCGATCCGGGAGGTCGCCGGGGTCCTGATCGAGCAGGGCTACACCCCCCGCTATGTCACCATCGACCAGCTCAGGTCTGATCCGGGCCTGGTCGCTGCAGCAGGGAAGAAGGATCTCGTGGTGATGATCGCGGGGTTGACCGTCCCCGGTACCTACATCGGGGGGAAGCCCGCGACCCTGACCGAGATCCAGCAGCTCGGGACCCTCTTCCGCGACCCGACCTCGCTCATCGGAGGGCCGGTCACGTTTGGTTATGCTTCAGGAGGCGGGAAAAAAGCCATCCAGCAGGCTGTTTCCGGGTTTGACGTCACGCTCTCAGGATCGCCTGCGATCGCGCTTGACGCCTGGTTCTCTGGCAGGGAGCCCACAGGTACGACTGATTACTCCCTGACCGACCCCTGGTGCGTGGCAGGTGCCGGGATCATCGCCCAGCACCCGTCATTCCCCTACGTGATGTGCGAACTCGAGACCGCAACCGGATGTTCCCGGGCAACGGTGGGAGGCTGCTCGTTCTGCACTGAACCCTTCTACGGACTGCCGCACTACCGGAGCATCGAGGGGGTCGCGGCGGAGGTGGCGGCGCTCAGGGCAGCCGGCGCCCGGCATTTCAGGCTCGGCCGGCAGCCAGACCTCCTCGCCTACCAGAGCCGGGGCGGGGAGTTCCCGGTCCCGCGCCCTGAGGTCCTCCGGGAACTCTTCGCGGCCATCCGCGAGAGCGCCCCCGACCTTCTGACCCTGCATATCGATAACATCAACCCGGGCACCATCGCCAGGCACGAGGATGCGGCCAGGGAGGCACTTCTTGCGATCGTGGCCGGCCACACGCCCGGCGACGTCGCAGCCTTCGGGATGGAAACCGCCGATCCGGTGGTGGTTGCGGCAAACAATCTTAAAGCGATGCCCGACGACGTCTTCCGTGCGATCGAGATCGTGAACGAGGTCGGGAGGAAGCGGACGGGGGGCATCCCCGAACTCCTCCCCGGCCTGAACTTCGTCGTCGGCCTCGCCGGAGAGACGCCGGAGACCTTCGATGCAAACGAAGCGTTCCTCAAGCGGGTGTTGGACGCCGGGCTTCTGGTGCGGCGAGTGAACATCAGGCAGGTGATGCCGTTTGCGGGGACAGCTGCCTACGAGGAGAACACCATCGGGATGCATGACGCCCGGTTCCGCGCATTCAAGGAGTGGACCAGGAAGGAGTTCGACGAACCGATGCTCGCCCGGGTCTTCCCCAACGGCACCCTCCTCCGTGATCTCATCATCGAGGTCCCGGGGAGGCCGTCGTTCGGACGGCAGATGGGGTCATACCCGATCCTGGTCGGGATCCCCCTTGATCTCCGGGTGGGAACCGTGCTCGATGCGGTCGTGGTTGACCGGGGGATGCGGTCGGTGACGGCCCTCCCCTCCCCGGTGGAGATCAACACCCTCCCGATAGCGGCGCTCAGGTGGATCCCGGGCGTCGGGAAGAAGAAGGCTGCAACCATCGCCGCCCGCCGGCCGTTTGGGAATCTCGCTGAGTTCAGGAAGGTCGCGGGAGAGACGGTGATCGATGAGATGATGGTGTTTTAGCTGAGCACTATCTAACGAGGTTATCCCAAGACTCTTCTGCCGGGAGGGCCCCGCCCCCTCCCCACAAGGAAATATCCTTAGATCCCGCTCCGTTGGCCCCCACCCCTCCCGGCCTTCGGCCTCCTCCCCCGCCCCCGGGGGGCGGGGGCAGTCAGTAGGATAGCCCGGTGGAAATCAGTTGATGGGAGAGGCGGCGATCGGGTCAACCGGGTTTTCGAGCGATCGAACTCCCGGAATCCCCGGACCTGGACGCGAGGACGGGTCCCCATGCAGTGGGTATCGCATCCGGGGGAGGGAACCGAGGAGAGGCTCGCCCCCTCCCCCCAGAGGCAATACCCGAGAACCCCTCTCTGTAGCCCCACCCGCTCTGGGGGCAGTCATGACGATAGTCCCAGGCGAAATCCCTGCCCGGGATGACGCTGGAGTAGACCTTGGGTGGGGTTACCATGAAATTATCCTGAGGTGCAGCCTGTGGCCGAATCTCCAGAACCGGGGTGCAGGGGCCACGATCTGGGTTTTCCCCCGTCCTGTTCCCGGGCAGTGAACCGTGGTGGGTATCGTGCCGGGGAGGGGGAGACCCCTCCCCACAAGGAGGAGCCTGATTAAGGGACGGTCCTGCCCCTCCTTACAGTTCCTCCCGCAGTTCCATCACCTTGAGCACGTCGGTCCTGGTGACGATCCCGACCAGGACACCGTCTGCAACCACCGGGATCCTCCCGATATTCAGGCTCGCCATGACTCTCAGAGCCTCCAGAAGCGGTGCCGACGGCGGGAGGGTGGCCGGGTTCCGCGTCATGACGTCACGGACCTGCAACGCCTCGCGGTCATACGGCGGTGCCCTGTGAATATCGGCAAGAGTGATGATTCCCACGAGCGCCCCCCGATCCACCACCGGAAACCCGAGATGTTTTGTCTCGTACATCATCCTCACCACCTGGCTGAGCGGCATCGTCGGCTCCACGGTAACGACCGGGGAGTTCATCGCATCTGCCACGGTAATATCCTGGAGCAGGAGGTTGTAGCGCAGGTACGTGGCCTCCTGGTTGGCGCCGATATAGATGAAGAACGCGATCAGGATCAGGATCGGATTGAGGAGCAGGAACCCGACGATCCCGAAGAAGACCGCAAACATCTTCCCGACATCGGCGGCGATCCTGGTTGCCCGGGAGAGTGGCATCCTCCGGGCGAGCCAGGCCCTGAGCACGCGTCCTCCATCCATGGGGAACGCCGGAAGGAGGTTGAACCCGAAGAGCAGAACGTTCAAGAGAGCGAGGTAGCCGAATACGAAGATCAGAACGCCGGCGATCGCCGGATCAAGGGCACTGGCCTCAATGGCGTAGACCAGGGCACCGCAGATCAGCCCGACCGCAAGGCTCGTGAGCGGGCCTGCAAGCGCCATGGGAAGCTCCACCTTCGGGTCTGGCATAATCTCCTCCATCTGGGAGACGCCCCCGAGGATGAGAAGCGTGATGCTGTGTATCTTGATCCCTTTTGCCTTGGCGATGAGCGAGTGAGCCAGCTCATGAATAAACACCCCAAAAAAAAGACCGAGCGCGACGATCGTCCCGAGAATATAGGGGTTATACCCAGCCACGATCAGGGTCCTATCGATCCGGACGCTGAAGAGCATCGCGAGTAACTCTGTCGTGAGCACGATCTGGCTCCCGATGATCCAGGCGAAGAGCGGGATCACGAGAAGAAAACTCCAGTGTAGTTTGACCGGGATCCCGGCCAGGTTTCCGATCTGCAGCGACGCGTCCATGCGAAAGAGTATCTTTTTATCGTTTATAGTAATATACCCTTGAGAGGATACCGATGAGAACACAGGTCACAGAGCTGTTTGGACTGAGCGTCTATACCGACAAGGCCGTCTTTATCGGAAACGTGGACGACGTCGTGATCGATGTTGACCAGAAAAAGGTCGACTCGCTCGCGGTTGGCGAACTCAACCCTGAGATCGGGGATATCAAAGGCTACTTAGGTCTGCAGATACCGTTCCGTATCATCAGGAGCATCGGGGATATCGTCATCGTCCGCCACATTCCAGGGTTGTTTAGAACGCCGCAAAATGAGGAGTGACGCGGGATCCACCTGCTCAAGGGACCTTGCTCCATCCAGCAATACAATATGAATATGAAAAACCGGGAGATCTTCTCGAACCTCACCATCTTCCCCCCCGTTTTTGTCAGGCTCGATGGCCGGGCGTTTCATCATCTTGCTCGCGCGCTTGATCTGGAAAAACCATTTGACTCATCGTTCCATGCGAGCATGCGGGCGGTCTGCCGATACCTTCTCGAGCAGAGCGGGTTTACCCCCACGTTTGCCTATACCTTTTCTGACGAGATCAGCCTCTACTTCAAGGTACTGCCGTTTTCCGGGCGGGTGGAGAAGATCGACTCCGTAACCGCCGCGGTCGCGGCAAGCGCGTTGACGATCGAACTCGGGTGCACAGAACCGCTTGCGTTTGATGCCCGGATCATCCCGGCAGCAGGAGAGTTTGCGGTTGAGTACCTCGCCGCACGGCAGAACGAGGCCTGGCGGAACCATATTAACGCCTACTGCCAGAGCGCGCTCGCTGAGGAGGGAATGAGCCCGCGCGAGGCTGCTGCTGCGCTCAGAGGGGTGCAATCCAGTGCTATGCACGAGATGATGTTTGAGCGGGGTGTCAACCTGGCAACAACGCCGGCCTGGCAGAGGCGGGGAACACTCCTCTACCGTGATGAGTACATAAAAGAGGGATATAACCCCCTGACAGGGGAGACGGTGCAGGTCACGCGGACCTGCATCAGGGAACTGGAGGAGACGCCCCTCTTCTCCTCAGAAGAAGGAGTGGCCCTGATCAGGTCACTCACCAGCGCGTGAGATGCCGATCTGCATCTGCACGTCTTCCACGTCCCATTCTTTCTCGAGCGCAAAGACCCCGGCCGGCTTCTCTCCGTCAGCGTGGCGGATCGTGAGGGTTGCCGCCCGCACTTCGCCGGCGATCACCTTCTTCCACCGGTCTTCTTTGATGAGCCCGGCCACCCGCTCGTCGGCGACATCCACGGCCGCAACGATGAATTCATCGACGTTCAGGTCCAGCTGACGACGCATCTCCTGGATCCTCCGGATCACCTCGCGGGCATAACCCTCGGCCTCGATCGCCGGCGTGAGGGTGACATCCACATAGACCGTCGCGTCCTTCATGGGCGCGGCAAAGATGCCCTCAGGGAGCTTCTCCACGAAGGTGACGTGCCGCGCCGAGATCTCGTAACCGTCGAGTTCGACTGATTCTTCCTGCTCGAGGGCGGCCTTCAGGGCGGTGCCGTCAGCCTGCTCGATCAGTGCTTTCACCTCGGGCGCCTTCCTGCCGAAATCAGGACCGATGGCCCGCATCACCGGTTCGGCCTGCCAGAGGATCCGGTCCCACGTCTCGCAGATCCGGATCTCACGGCTGTTTGCCCGGTCCAGGGCAAGGTTGGTCAGGTTCTCGAGAGCGCCTCTCACCTCATCGCTCCTGGTGACCACCGTGGTCTCCACCACCGGCCAGCGGAGTTTCCGCTTCCCGGCCTGTCTGGCGGTGGCGACCGCATCATCGAACGACCTGATGATCTCCATATCACCTTCCAGGCCTGCGTCGATCAGGTGATCATCCGCTTCCGGCCAGTCGAGCATATGGACGCTCGCCGGGTCTCCTGACAGACGGAGGTTCTGGTAGATCTCCTCGGTGATGTGGGGAGCAGACGGCGCAAGGAGGGTAATTAAACGGCGCATGACATAGTATGTCGTCTCGTAGGCATACTGCTTCCCGGGCGAGTCCTCCTCGAGCCACATCCTGGGCCGGACGAGCTGCACGTACCAGCGGGAGAGGTCCTCGAGGATGAACCCAGCGAGTGAGCGGGTCACCCGGTGGAGATGGTACTCCTGCATATCCTCCTCGATCTCCCGGATCAGTGTGTTTATCCGGGAGATGATCCAGCGGTCCTCCTCGGGCATATCCTGGATATGCTCTCTGACGAACGATTCGTCCCATCGGTCCCCGGCAGCGGTTGCAGGCTGGAACGCATCGAGGATCATATAGGGGAGCGGGAAGCGGTAGACGTTCCAGAGAATGTTGAGCGCCCGGTGGATGGTCTTCACGCCGTCCCAGTTGAACTTCATGTCGTCCCAGG
>CAZYWX010000020.1:5859-15785 GCA_964651285.1 uncultured Methanoculleus sp. | reverse complement strand
TCGTCCCGACGACGTTTATGCACATGCACTCGATACAGATGGACCTGAAGACCAGAACCACCAGGGACGAGGTCCTGAAGGTCCTGAAGAATCACGACCGCATCGGCCTCATCCGCAAGGCCACCGGGATCAAGAGTAACGCCCAGCTCCGGGAATATACCCAGGACCTTGGCCGGCCCAGGACCGACCTCTGGGAGAACGGCGTCTTCGAGGAATCTGTTTCGGTGCTCGACGGGACAGATTTCTACTGTTTCCAGGCCATCCACCAGGAGGCTGATGTCGTTCCTGAGAACATCGACTGCATCCGTGCCCTCATGGGGACGGTGAAGGATCCTGAAGAGTCCATCCAGATGACCAACAGAGCCCTCGGCCTCGTTGCCATCAGGTGACCAGCCGGGCCAGAGGCCGGACGAGAGAACCATTAACTCTCCGGCAAACCCATTATTTTCAATGGATCCTTACGAACTGGTGACACGGAATACCGTAGAGGTCATCACAGACCAGGAACTGCGTGCGATCATCGACCGCCCGGTCAAACGGGTCTACACCGGCTACGAACCGAGCGGGGAGATCCACCTCGGCCACATGGTGACGGTGAACAAACTCATGGACCTGCAGAAGGCAGGGTTTGAGGTGATCGTGCTCATCGCTGACCTCCATGCATTCCTGAACCGCAAAGGAACCATGGAGGAGATCAGGGAGATCGCCGAGTACAACCGCCGGTGTTTTGAGGGGCTCGGGCTCGTCGGCGCAAAGTACGTCCTCGGGTCTGACGTGCAGCTCACACCAGAGTATGAGCTCTCTGTCCTGAAACTCTCTCAGGCGATCACCCTCAACCGGGCGAGGAGAAGCATGAACGAGGTCGGGCGGCAGATGGAGAATCCCACGGTCTCTCAGATGGTCTACCCAATCATGCAGATGGTCGATATCGTGACCCTCGGGGCTGACGTCGCCCTCGGCGGGATGGACCAGCGCAAGATCCACATGCTCGCGCGGGAACACCTTCCCTCGATCGGGTACCCGGCTCCCGTCTGCATCCACACGCCGATCATCAGCGGCCTCGACGGGAAGAAGATGTCATCATCTGCCGGGAACGTCATATCGGTCGCTGACTCAGGGGAAGTTATCAAGAAGAAGATCAAGAAAGCGTTCTGCCCGCCCGAGGTCGAGGGGAACCCGGTGCTCCAGATCATGCAGCACCACGTCTTCCCCCGGGCAGGTGCGGTCACCATTCACCGGCCCGCAAAGTTCGGCGGGGACCGGGAGTTCGCCACCTACAGAGACCTTGAGCAGGCCTACGCCGCCGGCGAGATTCATCCGCTGGACCTGAAAACAGCAACCGCCCGGTATCTCGCTGATATCCTCGCCCCCGCACACGACTACGTTTATACCAGGTGATCAGGCCATGGGCCTTGAAGAACTCCACGAGCGGTTTGACCGCGAGATCGCTGCGATGGGTGTCCGGGTAAAGGACGCCGACCAGATGAAGGTACGGGACGATGTCTTCGATGAGGTCACCCTCATGGCACTCTACAGACTCGTCCACAGAAAGGTGATCTCTGCCATCGGCGGGCCAATCAGCACCGGGAAGGAAGCGAACATCTTCTACGGCGAACACGACGGACGGGGGATCGCTATTAAAATCTATCGTATCCAGACCGCAAACTTCAGGGCGATGACCGAATACCTGGCAGGCGACCGCCGGTTCGCGAACATCCGGGGGTCGCGCAAGGGAATCATCTTTGCCTGGACAAAGAAAGAGTACAGCAATCTCACCAGGGCGTATGAGGCGGGGATCCCGGTCCCGGAGCCCCTGGCGTTCGATCGGAACATCCTCATCATGGAATTCCTCGGCGAAGGAGAGGTCCCGTATCCCCAGCTCCGCATCGCCGGGGTGGAGGACTACGAAACGGTATACCGTCAGGTCCTCGGTTCCATGGAACGCCTCTACCAGGAGGCACGCCTGGTCCATGCCGATCTCTCCGAATACAATATCCTCTACCATGAGAAACCCTACTTGATCGATATGGGGCAGGCGGTCACCCTGGATCATCCGCAGGCATCCGCGTTTCTGATCCGGGATATCAAGAATATCAACAGATATTTCTCCCGCTACTGCGATGTGTTGGACGAAGAGGAGATCGTCAGAGCGATCACCAGCACCGAGCATCAGGAGACCAAAATACCAGGAGAAGGATAATACTATGACTATACAGAAAACAAGAGTTTCGGCATCAAGAATCGGTGTACTCATCGGAAAGAATGGATCCACAAAACGCCAGATCGAGGATGAACTCGGGATATCCCTCCAGATCGACAGCGACGAGGGGACGGTGAGGATAGAAGGGGAGGATCCCATCGCCGTCCTGACAGCGCTCAATGTTATCCAGGCGATCAACCGGGGGTTCTCGCCAGAACGGGCGTTCAGGCTCCTCGAAGATGAGGATATGATGCTGAGCATCATCGACTTGACCGATCTTGCGGGCACGGACCGCCACCTCGAGCGACTCAGGGGCAGGATCATCGGCAAATCAGGAACGTCGCGTGCCCAGATCGAGAATATGACCGGCACAGAGATCTCGGTCCACGGGAAGACCGTCGCGATCATTGGTCTCCCCGCCCAGAACGAGATAGCCAGAAAAGCAGTGGAGATGCTCGTCCAGGGCGTTCCCCACGAGAACGTCTACGCGTTCCTCGACCGGAAGAAGAAAGAGGCCCGGCGGGCGATGCTGGAGTACTACACCTGATGCACCAGGGCAAAGCCGGTTCCACCGGATCATGATGATAATGCACGGTAGAAAAGTTGCAGTGGAAATGAAGGGGTACAGATGGAGATAGCCGATCTGCCGATCCCGCACGACCTGGCCGCCTCCTACGCAGAGTGCGGGATCACAGAACTCTACCCACCACAGGCTACCTGCGTCAAATCAGGGCTCTTCTCCGGAAAAAATCTCCTCATCGCCATACCAACAGCAAGCGGCAAGACCCTGGTCGCCGAGATGGGGATGCACCATCAGATCAGTCGGGGTGGCAAATGCCTCTACATCGTCCCTCTGCGGGCGCTCGCAAGCGAGAAGTACCAGGAGTTCTCCGGAAAGGGGGTCAGGGTCGGGATCGCCACCGGCGACTTCGACCGCCGGGATAACTACCTGGGAAGAAATGATATCATTGTGGCGACGAGCGAGAAGGTGGACTCACTCCTGCGGAACCGGACGCCGTGGCTCGCTGAGATCAGTCTGCTGGTGCTCGACGAGGTCCATCTGATCGACGATCCCTCCCGGGGAGCGACACTCGAGATGGTTATCACAAAGCTCCGCCACCAGAACCCGAACCTGCAGATCATCGCCCTCTCAGCCACCATCGGCAATCCGCACGACCTGGCCGGGTGGCTCGACGCCGAACTGGTCGAAAGCGACTGGCGGCCGGTCGATCTCAGGGAAGGTGTCTACTTCAGGGACAGTATCCAGTTTGCCGACCATAACCGGGTGGTCGAACGCCAGAGCAAGTATGAGGACCTGAACCTTGTTCTCGACACCGTAAGCGAGGGAGGACAGTGCCTGGTCTTCGTCAACTCCCGGAAGAATGCCGAGGCCGCCGCGAAACGTATTGCCGCAGGGCTGAACCTCAACGATCCGATCCTTGCAGGTTACGCCGACAGGATACGCTCAAAGGCAGTAACCGATACCGGAAAGACCCTTGCCGCCTGCGTGGCACAGGGCGCGGCGTTCCACCATGCAGGACTTGCACGGGAGGAACGACAGACCGTTGAGGAGGGGTTTCGAGAGGGGCATATCATGGCGATCGCCTCCACCCCGACGCTCGCAGCCGGTCTAAACCTTCCCGCACGCCGGGTGATCGTCCGCGACTACCTCAGGTTTAATGCCGGGAAGGGAATGGTGCCGATCCCGGTCAGGGAATACAGGCAGATGGCCGGACGGGCCGGGAGGCCGCACCTTGACCCCTACGGCGAGGCTGTCCTGATAGCGAGGTCTGAGGAGATGGTCGAGGAACTCGTTGACTGCTACATCGAGGCGCCGGCCGAGGATGTCAGGAGCCAGTGCACGAACGAGGCGGTCCTCTGTACCCACATTCTCTCACTCATCGCGACCAACTTCGCCCGCGAGCGCAACGACGTCCTGGGATTCATGGAAGAGACGTTCTACGCCCACCAGGGGGAGAGTCCGGCCATGATGAAGCGGACGGTCTATCGGGTACTTGACTTCCTGCGGGAGGCAGAGATGATCACCGACATCGGCGACTGGCTCGAGCCCACCGAGTATGGGTCGCTCGTCTCCCGTCTTTACATTGATCCAAGGAGCGCCGAGATTATCGTGACGACGATGACCAAGCAGGAGGAGTATACCGATATCGGCCTCCTCCAACTCCTCTGCTCCACACCTGATATGCCGACGCTCTTTGTCCGGAAGAGTGACATGTACCTTCTGGACCGGTTCCTCGCTGACCACCGGGACGACCTCTGGATGGAGATCCCCTGGGACGCGGGGGAGGGGTTCGACCGGAGCCTCAAGACCGCGCTCCTCCTCGCCGACTGGGTGGATGAGATGGGCGAAGATGCGATCTGCAAACAGTACAACGTCGGCCCGGGAGATATCTACGGGATGGTGGAGAGTGTTGCGTGGCTTGTCCACGCAAGCCGGCATCTCGCGCGGCTCTTTGCGCCGCATCTCGCCGACCAGATCGAGGAGATGGAACTCAGGATCAAGCATGGTATCAAGAAGGAACTCCTGCCTCTCGTCAGGCTCCGCGGGATAGGGAGAGTCCGGGCACGCCGGCTCTTCGACAACAACCTCGGGTCGATCGAGGCGCTACGCGCGGCCGGGCCAGAGAAGGTTGGGCGGGTCGTCGGCCCGGGGATCGCTGCCCAGATATTTGAGCAGCTCGACGGCGCGCGCGAGAGAATCGAGGAGATCAATGATGAGCAGGCAACCCTCTCAAGGTTTGGGTGAGCAGATGAGAGCACCAGCATGTGAGATCTACCAGGCGGTCTTTGTGGTCGAAGATAACGCCACATTCCTCAGGGATATCCGCAGAATCGCCGACGAATACCAGACCCATATCATCCTCTTCGACGCAAACCGCCTTGCAGGACGCAGGCATGTGGAGGCGGCGCTCAGGCACGCCTGGCGGTCATGGACCAGCGGCGAGCCGATAGCAAACTCGCTCGAGATGGAAGCGCTCCTCTACGCTGCCGGGACCAGGCAGTGCCAGGTGGCCGCGATCTTTGGCATCCACCCCGGAGAGAACCAGGCCTACGTCGCCATCTGTCCGCCGGCGCCAGGAATCCAGGATCCGCTCAGCGATCTCATGAGATTTGTTGATGAGGAGTGGGAGGAGATCAGCCCTGCAAGGAGGGAGCGCCTCGCAGAACTCTTCGAGATCACGCCAGAGGAGGTCGCGGTGGTGGGAGAGGAACGGTTCTCCGACCTGGTCCTCGAGCGGGTGGCGCTCCTCGACGTCTACCGCTGACCCGCTGATGCGTGAGTGAGGATGTGTCTGATCTCGGGGATGATGATCTCACGGGCAGCAAGGGTGACGGCCTTGGTGGATCCGGGAATGCAGAAGACAGCTCGCCCACCAATGACACCGGCGATCGCGCGCGAGAGGATCGCAGCGGTCCCGATCTCTTCATAGCTCTTCAGCCTGAAGAGTTCACCAAACCCGTCGATCTTCTTCTCGAGCAACGGCGTAACCGCCTCGATGGTGCAGTCATCAGGTGTGAGTCCGGTGCCTCCGGTGATGATGAGACAGTTTGCATGCGAAAGAGCCACGTAGACCGCAGCCCGGATCTTTTCCAGATCATCAGGGACGATGACGTAGTGGGCCACTTCAATCCCAGCAGCAGAGAAGAGATCGATGAGGGTCTTGCCGCTGGTATCGGTCCCGGGTTTCCGGCTGGAAGAGACGGTGATGACAGCGCCGGTCACGGTAAGGGGTTTAAGATGGTTACTCTCCATAAGATCTTCCAGTACCCCTGTACCACGTATTTTACTTCTTTGTTTCTCTCGGTCAATGACAGTTAATCCCCAACCCCTTCATTTCCAGTGGAACTCAGGCGGGTTTCCCGCATCCGAACGATGGGATCAGTAGGGGTATAAAAGAAAAAGAGCAATCTCTATGGAGGGATATGGTGCATCGTGGATTGTTGATGAGTTATTCCCTATGATGATCTGGTCAACGGTAGTCTACCAGGTGGTCTGGTCGGTGTCAGACAGATGGTCGGTGTCAGACAGGTGATCAGGTCTGCTCCTGCGAGGCTAGCAGAGACTCAATCGATCGTGGTGTCTGATCAGGTTCCTGCGGAGTGGAAGAAATAACCGTTATTCCGGGTGACCGGAGATTCCTCCACTGGCTGATGTTTTCTAGAGGGATTTCGTGTTTATTTTGCATTTCCTGTTTTGTTGGCTTCTCTTTTCTCTGTTTCAACCGTAACTCTCTCCCCATATGTTCCTTCTTTTCCTCCTGATGGTTTTACGATACTTCTTTATAGCTTAAACAGCAGAGGTACACATGACTATTATCATCATAGCAGGTTCAGTGATACGACCCCGTATCATCATCCCCCTCCACTGGAAATGAAGGGGTAGGGGCGATCCCCTCGCTTCTCACCTAACCATCTCTGGTCGTATTCTCCTCATTTCTCAGTATCCACCAATAATCAACCGCTGATCGCATAGATCCATGTTCCACTGGAAACGAAGGGGTTATCTATCCTGAGAACGATCACATTAAGGGCCCGTGACAAGAATACCTCCTGTCCTGGCAACCCCCTCCGGTGACACAATGTCAGACGATAAAAGTAATCCAATGGGCCTATTCAAAAAATACCTGACCAATAAGCGAATATTTAAGAACAGGGAAGTGCTCCGTCACAGCTATCGCCCTCACATACTTCCTCACCGGAAACCACAGATCGACGAGCTGGCATCCATCCTGGCACCTGCCCTCAACAACGAGACCCCCTCGAATATTCTTCTCTATGGAAAGACCGGAACCGGGAAGACTGCCTCGGTTCGGTATGTTGGGACAGAGCTTGAGAATGCCAGCGTCCTCACCGGGTCGAAGTGTAAGGTTGTCCACCTCAACTGTGAAGTGATCGATACCCAGTACCGGGTCCTCGCCCAGATCGCTAACAGTCTGGACGATGCCGACGGACGCTCGAGCGACAGCACCCGGAGTCACATCCCGATGACCGGATGGCCGACTGACCAGGTCTATATGGAGCTGAAGAATCAGCTCGAGACCACTGGTGGGGTCATGGTCATCATCCTTGACGAGATCGATAAACTCGTCAAGAAGAGCGGTGACGATACCCTCTACAACCTCACCCGGATCAACTCTGACCTCAAATTCGCGAAGGTCAGTATCGTTGGGATATCGAATGACCTCAGGTTTACTGATTTTCTGGACCCACGGGTCCTCTCCTCTCTCTCCGAGGAAGAGATCGTCTTCCCTCCCTACAACGCCCCGCAACTCTGCGACATCCTCCAGCAAAGGGCTGATATGGCATTTGTTGAGGGTGCTCTTGATGAGGCTGTGATCCCACTCTGCGCGGCGCTTGCGGCCCAGGAACACGGTGATGCGCGGCGAGCACTTGACCTCCTCCGGGTCTCGGGGGAACTTGCTGACCGCGAGAACGCCGCAGGAGTGACTGAGGAGCATGTCAAGCGAGCTCAGGAGAAGATCGAGACTGATAGCATGGTGGAGTGCGTCTCAACCCTCCCGACCCAGAGTAAGGTGGTCCTCTACGCAATGCTGGTCCTTGAGCAGATGGGGAAGCGAATCTTCACGAGTGGAGAAGTCACCATCGTCTACCGCGAGATCGCCCGGATACTCGACCTTGATGTCCTGACCCATCGTCGGATTACAGACCTCATCTCTGAGCTCAACATGCTTGGTGTCATCAACACCCGGGTCGTCTCTCGCGGCCGCTACGGTCGGACAAAGGAGATGTGGTTTGACGCAACGGCAAGTAAGATAAAAGAGGTCGTCACACGCGATCCAAGGCTTGACGATCAGAGACTCAAAGAACTCGAGATCAACCGTTTGAGAGCAATGTTCAGGTGATGATTGTATGGACGAAAAGGATCGTATCCTCCTCCAGCTGCTGGAGGAGAACTGCCGCACCCCGGTGAGCGAACTTGCGGTGCTGGCTGAGATGAGCGAACAGGATGTACACGATCGGATCGCCCGGATGGAAGAGATCGGCGCTATCCGCCGCTACTCGGCGGTTGTCGACTGGAAACAGGCGGGCGACGGAAACGTTTCTGCGGTGATCGAGGTGAAGGTCTCCCCCGAGCGCAACTTCGGCTACGACCGTATCGCAGAGCGGATTGCCCGGTTCCCGGAGGTTCGGTCGCTCCGGTTGATGACCGGCGCCTATGACCTCCAGCTGCTTGTGACCGGATCGAGCATGCATGAGATCGCGCGGTTCGTATCAGAACAGATCGCCCCACTGGACCGAATCCGTGAGACAGCGACGCATATCATCATGAAGACCTACAAGGAGAACGGCACCACCTTCGCCGGGCGCGGAGAGGCTGAACGTCTTCCGTACTCGTTCTGAGGTGACGTGCGTGAGAGATTTTATCTCAGCGCGGGCCCGTGCCATACCGCCTTCTGGTATCAGGCGGTTCTTTGATATCGCGCAGTCGATGGAGGATGTCATCTCCCTGGGTGTCGGTGAACCAGATTTTGTGACTCCCTGGTGTGTCTGTGAGGCATCCATCCACTCCATCGAGCAGGGGTCGACCGCCTATACCTCGAACAAGGGTACCCCCCAGCTCAGGCGGGCCATCAGCCGCTACCTGGATACCCGGTTTGGCACCAGGTATGACCCCGCCGAAGAGATCATCGTGACCTGCGGCGTCTCTGAGGCAGCTGATATCGCTATCAGGGCTGTCGTCGACCCTGGTGATGAGGTACTGGTCGCTGAGCCCTGCTATGTCTCCTACACCCCCTGCGTCTCGCTTGCAGGAGGGATTCCGGTGGCTGTCGCCTGCCGGGCAGAGGATGAGTTCCGGCTGACGGCCGATGCGCTTGCTGAGAGCATCACCCCGCAGACGAAGGCCCTGATCACGAACTTCCCGAACAACCCCACTGGTGGAGTGATGGAGGAGGCCGACTGGCGCGGGATCGCTGATCTCCTGATCGACCATGATCTCCTCCTCATCAGCGATGAGGTCTACGCTGAACTCACTTACGGCGGTGACCACTTCTCGCCGGCGGCGATCCCCGAACTCCGCGAACGGACAATCACCCTTAACGGGTTCTCGAAGGCCTTTGCCATGACAGGGTGGCGGATCGGCTACCTCTGTGCCCCGCCAGAGATCACCGCGGCGGCCTTGAAGATCCACCAGTACGTTGCGCTCTGCGCCCCGGTGATGGGGCAGGTTGCGGCTTACGAGGCGCTCAGGATGGGGGGGGCTGAGAAGGATGCTATGGTCCAGGAGTACCGGCTCAGGCGGAACCTCTTTGTCGACGGGCTGAACAAACTTGGTCTCACCTGTCATCTCCCAAAAGGTGCGTTCTACGCTTTCCCCTCAGTGGAAAGCACCGGGCTTACTGATATCGAGTTTGCAGAGTCGCTCCTCCGTGAACAGCGCGTGGCGGTGGTGCCAGGGAGCGTCCTCGGTTCCTCTGGTACCGGGCATGTGCGGTGTGCCTACGCGGTCTCCCGGGATGATCTTAAAGAGGCGCTGGAGCGTATAGGGGCATTCCTGGATTCGTTGGAGTAAAACCACCCTCATTATTCTTGATCGTGACTCCTCCTCCGAATCGTCCTTCTCCCCAATCGGGGATACCCCTGTTTTCTTCCAGCCTCCATCTGCCGGAAGGATGTTTTTGAAGGCACGATCCACACGCATCTGGCCATTCTGGAGAATCTCTGAGAAGATTCACCGCAGTTC
>CAZYWX010000020.1:0-5759 GCA_964651285.1 uncultured Methanoculleus sp. | reverse complement strand
GATCCACACGCATCTGGCCATTCTGGAGAATCTCTGAGAAGATTCACCGCAGTTCTGACCGATCCTTCTTCCACCGGGGCAGGATCGTGTTCGTCTCGCAGAGAGATCGAACGCTGCTCCCGTTCCCGTGAATTCTTCCCATGGTAGTAAGTGTTCGTTGTAGACTCATCATGAGATGTCGAGAGACCTGAGACTTTGTGAAAATGGAGCCGGTACCGATATGTCTGATGCGTCAGTGCATCATGGCGATGTTCCACCATCCACAAGTGTGTCAGTGGACGGCGTTCTCATCCCCCATTCCGGTGGGGGGGTGTTCTGCCTGGTTTCTTTGTGAATGATCGATAACTATTTTAACTACTTTCTGCTTTCAAGCCGATGGCGTTCCGGCGTCTGACACGTGAATGACGGGACGAGAACCCCTCTATTTCCACTGGAGGTCTGCATTCTTTCAGGATTTTTTTGTGATGGGGATCCCGCTCCCGCTCACTCTCTGGGTGGGTACCGGTCTCAGAAATCCCGGGCAGATCATCGGGTTTTCGTCCGCGCTCCTATCATATGATTCCCAAAAGAGGTTCCTCTATTTCCCCCGGGCAAACTCAGCGTGGTGGTCCGGGATGGCAAGGAGACGAAGTTTCCACTGGAAATGAAGGGGTAGTGATCCTGGTGACGACCTTGCCTGCGGACCCCCACCGAAAGCAAATGTTTATATATGATTACCTCAATGCGGGGGATACGGGGCGCCGGGCTTGCTTCGAGGTCCCTGGGCCCTGGTCGGGATGTGTATACCAAGCACCTCTTCGCCCGGGTCAGCAACCCTTGACCACCGATGAAGTGAGTGACGTGGGGTTCCCTCGAAGGCCGCCCTGTGCAATGGACCTGGGGGAAAGCATCGCAGCGGGGATGGAGAGGGACTGCGTCACCCTGGATGGGGTGACCCAGGACCAGCTCCCCGATCCCCTTTCCATCCCTGCGCGCGAACCTGCGCCAGTGCGGTGGATCCGCGGCCGATATTGCCGGGGGATGGGGCTGGTTCCAGGAGACCACCCTCCCGGGAGCAACGGTTCCCCGTTCTCTCGCGCTTATCTCTCAAGGATAGTCTGGTCTGGCCTCTTCCCTGAGAGCGCGGAATGGCGTAGGATCAGGACAGGACCTGGTTCCTTTTAAGCGCGATCACGTCTTCACAGCGGGGTCACATTGTAACGTTTATCAGCATGTATCACTCCATCCTACTTGATAGAATAATGAGCTGTACTATTATCGTCGGCGGCTTCTTTGGTGATGAGGGCAAGGGAAAGATCGTGGCGCACATTGCCCACCGGGATAAACCATCCATCATCTCCCGCGGCGGCGTCGGCCCCAACGCCGGGCATACCGTCTGTATCGGGGAGAAGGAGTACGGTGTCAGGATGGTTCCCTCGGGGTTCGTCTACCCGGAAGCCGACCTCATGATCGGCAGTGGGGTGCTCGTCGATCCCCGGGTCTTCATGCGGGAGGTTGATCTGCTCGGCGTTCAGGGCAGGATCTTCGTCGATGGACGGTGCGGCGTCATCGAGGAGGAACATATTGCCCGGGATCGAGGAAGTGATCATCTCAGAGAGAAGATCGGGAGCACAGGGACCGGATGCGGCCCGGCAAACGCCGACCGGGTACTCAGGACTTCCAGGCAGGCTAAAGACGTCCCTGAACTGGCAGACTATATCACCGATGTGGCGCAGGACATCAACGACGCCCTGGATGAGGACAGAGTGGTGCTCCTCGAGGGGACCCAGGGGTTCGGTATATCGCTCTACTTCGGGACCTATCCCTATGTCACCAGTAAGGACACCTCTGCCTCGCAGATCGCCGCCGATAACGGGGTTGGTCCCACCCGGGTCGATGATGTCATCGCTGTCTTTAAGGCCTATCCGACCCGGGTCGGCGAGGGGCCCTTCGCAACCGAGATGTCAGTAGAACAGTCACAGGAACTGGGTATCGAGGAGTTCGGAACCGTCACTCGCCGGCAACGCCGCATCGGCCGCTGGGATGGAAAGATGGCTCGCTACTCGGCGATGATCAATGGGTGCACCCAGGCGGCGATCACCGGGATTGACCGGATTGACCCTGCCTGTTTCGGTGTTACAGAATACGACCGGCTGACCAGGAAAGCAAAGGACTTCATTGCCCGGGCAGAGGAGGATATCGGGAGGCCTGTTACCCTGATATCAACCGGTCCTGAGGTCTCCCAGATCATCGATCTCAGAGGTGAACTCTGATATGAGACGGGATCTCATGAAGATCCTCTGCTGCCCGGTCTGCAAGGGTGAACTCCTGCTGACCGTGACCAGGGAGGACGATGAAGAAGTGCTGGAAGGCACTCTCAGATGCGAGGCATGCCGTGTTGACTATCCCATCAGCGAGGGTATACCAGACCTCCTCCCGCAGACCGTCCGCGAGGACTGACTGAACCGATGTCGGTGATTCACCTCAACCGTCGGGGGATTAACTCTATCGAGGTCCCGGAGAAGGTGGAAGCGGTGCCCGGGAGCGACCTGGCCCTCCGTATTGTTAATCATGGCTCCCCGGTCCACATCACCCTCGCCTCAACAGACTCCTCCGTCTTCACCGATTTTTTCCACAAGAACCTTTACGTGGATAGCGATCTGGTGTTCCTCATTCCGATCAGGGAGAGTGCCTACCCCGGAACATTCACTATCGAGGTCATCTCAGGGTATGGCGCCCGGAGGATGGAGTTCGAGGTCGTTGTCAGGGACCGGCCTGCTCCTGAACCTGAGCCCCTGCCGGTTGAAGACTCCCCTGTCGCGCCGAACAGCGCGGGATTGCTGAGCCGGTGGCGCCCATCTCTTCCCATAGTTGCTCTCGGTGCTGCCGCTCTGGTGCTCTACGGACTCTGGCTGGTCTACCAGGTTGATATCCTGAACGCAGGCGCGTTTGCAGCGCTGCTTGCCGGAGTCATCCTCATATGGTTGCGGCAGCGGTCGTAGTCCCCGCGGCGCTGCTGGTGGATCGGCTGGTCGGGGACCCGCATTCCCGCTACCACCCGGTGGCACTCATTGGCAGATTCATCGGGTGGTGGGGGGTTCCTGACCGTTACCCTGCGCGTATCCAGCGGGCCTGCGGGGTTGCCGGGGCCTTTGTCACCGCAGGACTCTTCGCTCTCCCGTTTGCCCTGGTCCAGTTTGCGGCCCCCTGGTATCTCTATCTCCTCCTCGCGCCTTTCCTCCTCAAGATCTGCCTGGCCTGGCGGGCGCTCGAGGAACATACTCTTGCCGTGGCGCAGGCGCTTGAGGAGGGGGGTATCGATGCTGGCCGCGCCCGGGCCGGGATGATGGTGAGTCGGGATACGAGGCATCTCGAGCAGGAGCACGTCCTCTCGGCTGCCTATGAATCGATGACCGAGAACCTGGTGGATAGTATCATCTCTCCGCTCTTCTACTTCGGCATCTTTGGCCTTGCAGGCGCTGCGGTCTTCAGGGCGGTCAATACCATGGACGCAATGCTCGGCTACCAGGATGAGCGGCTTCGTCTGGGGTGGTTCCCTGCCCGTGCCGACGACGTCCTAAACTTCATCCCGGCGCGGGTCACCGGGATCATCCTGCTTGCCTACTTTGCCGCTATTGGCCGGTTTGCCCCGGCCTACGCGGCGCTCCGCCGGGATGCGAAGAAGCGTCCAGGATTCAACGGTGGGATCCCCATGGCCGTCATCGCCGGAGGCGTCGGTGTCAGGCTCGAGAAGCCTGGGGCCTACACGATCGGGGACCCGGAGCGGACGCTTGCTGAGGCGGGCACCGGGATCATCTCTGCGGTCAGAGCTGCGGTGGTCATCTTTGCGATCCTGGAGATCGGCGCACTATTTTTATTGGGGTTCATGAGCTATACATAGAAATAATGAAACTCGAGGAACTGAGATTTGGCACCGACCTGATCGAACGCGGCTTTGCGTCGCTGCAGAAAGGCGGCGTCATTATGGACGTGGTCAACGCAGAGCAGGCGCAGCTCGCTGAAGAGGCCGGTGCTATCGCTGTCATGGCGCTGGAGAGGGTCCCTGCCGATATCAGAGCGGCCGGGGGTGTAGCCCGCATGGCCGATCCGCAGAAGATCACCGAGATCATCGACGCGGTTTCCATCCCGGTGATGGGGAAGGTAAGGATAGGCCACTTTGTTGAGGCGCAGGTCCTGGAGGCGCTCGGGGTGGATATGATCGATGAGAGTGAGGTCCTGACCCCGGCTGATGAGCAATTCCATATTGATAAGACCAGATTTGATGTCCCGTTCGTCTGCGGCGCCCGGAACCTCGGGGAGGCGCTCCGCCGGATCGACGAGGGCGCAGCGATGATCAGGACGAAGGGCGAAGCCGGGACCGGCAACGTCGTGGAAGCGGTCCGCCACATGCGGGCGATCATGGGCGGAATTCGGGCGCTGAAAGGGATGGATCGCCAGGAACTCATCGACCGCGCCCGTGAGATCGAGGCGCCCGCAGAACTTGTCATCGAGTGCGCGAAACTGGGGCGTCTCCCTGTGCTGAACTACTCGGCCGGTGGCATCGCGACGCCCGCCGACGCGGCCCTGATGATGCACCTTGGAGCAGACGGCGTCTTTGTCGGGTCCGGGATCTTCAAGTCTGCAAACCCCGAGAAGACCGCCCGGGCGATCGTGAAGGCGGTGGAGCACTACGATGATCCGAAGGTCATCGCTGAGGTGAGTACCGGGCTTGGCGAGGCGATGAAGGGCCTCGATATCCACATGCTCCGCGAGGATGAGATCCTCCAGACCCGCGGGCGTTAGAGGCGACGGAACTATCACAGCGTTTGAGCGGGCTCTGATCATCGGTGGTATGGGAGAGATGATATCGTGAGGAAGGAACTTGTCATTGAATGGAGGCAGGTGGATGCCGGAAGCACCTGCAGGCGGTCTGAGGAGACCGGGATGGCGCTGAGAGCGATTCTTTCGGAGATCAGCATGCTCCTTGAGATGGAAGGTGTCAGCGTGCAGATGATCGAGACTCCTCTCCCCGCAGATACCGTTGGGGATTCAGACACCCTTCTCTTCAACGGGGTGCCGCTCGAAGAACTTCTTGACGGTATTGAGGTGACCGGCACCCCCTGCTGCTCCTGCTCCAACACCGCCTGCCAGGGGGAGACTGAGTGCCGGACACTCCGCTACAACGGCGAGGACTACGAGGCTATCCCGCCGGACCTGATCGGGCGGGCTGCCGTAAAAGCGCTCGAGATGGAGTGATGGCGCGGCAGTGCCTGCCACTCCCGTCACCTATTTTTCCCCCCTCACAGAGGACCGGTGGCCGGTCTCTTTTACGGATGATCGATCACCGCGGCGATCTGCGTCCTCAGAGTCTGCCTGGTTGGGGAGACAGCATGCCTATGCATATGGCCTGGTGCACCCTCTGTGCGCATATTCTGCCAGACTGCCCTTCGTATGAAGATTGATCGGTTGTTCGAGGGAGAGGGAATCCCTGCGATGAAAGTACCTCCTGGTCTGCTCTAGTACAGCGATGCCACATTAACAGACTCTATCGGGGGGCTTCGTCCCCTCCCCTCCCGCACTTCGCGCTCCTCCCCCGCACCGCACCCGGCAGGGGCGGGGGCTGTGGGCAGTGCGTGGTGATAGCCGGTGGAACGCTGTTCCCGGGAATGCAAAACCCCCGCGGAAGGCGTGAAACGAGATCGATACCTCCCCGCCATTGAGAGTGCGGTAATTGAGAATCATTGCACTAGTACAGCGATTTCCGATAACCAGTACCCTCC
>CAZYWX010000019.1:0-16196 GCA_964651285.1 uncultured Methanoculleus sp. | reverse complement strand
GGACCCTACCTCTTCACCTTCTTCCTCTTCCGCACCCTGACCGCCACACCGCGTTCTGACCTGAGCATCTCATCAGCCCCCATCATCGCGCGCCCGGTGGCGGTTGCAAGCGGTCCTTCCACCAGCACCTCGTCGCCCTCGCGTATCCGGGGATCGCAGTCCACAACGCCAGGGGCGAGGATATCCCCCTGCGGCACAAACGCATCGATCCTGACCCGGTACCCCGCCGGGATCATCTTCCACCCCTCAAACGTCGGGCGGAAGAGCCCGGTCCCGGCATCGACGCTGAAGAGTTGCTGATTCCTGCGGAGCACCACCATCTGCATGCTCCTGGGCCGCATGGAAAGCCCGTCCGTCTCAATAGGTGTCGCAAACTGCCAGGAGACCGTGCCCCGGATGGTATCGGTCTGCATCCGGCGCTCGCCCTCAAGCGCGGCGTCCAGCGCCGCAAGCGACTGTGGCGACGTCGGGTGCCCGCGGCAGGTCACCTCAAGATCGATCCCGGCGGCCTCCGCCGCCATCTCCGCGACCGTGAGGGCACCGCCCTCAAGATGGGCGATCACCCGCTGGTAGGGATGCGCGGCAAAGTAGCGGACGAGGATATCAGCGATGAACGCACACTCCTCGCGGTCCCAGTAGCCGGTCACCGGCACATCGTAGTGGCCGGCCGGGTAGATCTGTTCCAGTTCTCGCGGCACAAGCCCCAGGGGCGAGGTGATAATCAGCTCGTGCGCCCGCCGGTTGATCGTGTTCATGAAGAGCCGGTGGCTCCTGGAGAACGAGTAGGGCTTCCGCGCCGAGCAGGGGAGGAGAACCGCGACATCGGTCCTGGTCGGGATGAACCGCTCGATCACCCTCTCGGCGAACCGCCGGATCTCAGCCCGGTTCTGCGACTCGGCCGTGTTTGCATGCATCGGCACCGCCCGTGCCACCGGGAGGAAACGTTCCATAAACGCGTAGTTCCGGTCAAGGAACCGGAGGATACCTACCTGCCTGGCGTCGGTACGGCATCTGGCCTCCATCAGTTCACGGAGCCTTCCTGCCTCGATATAGTGCCGCACAAGCGCGATCTCGTGATCCAGCGCCAGTCGGTTGTGCTGCAGAAGGTCACCAGCCCGGCACCCCTCGCACCCACAGACCCCGGCTTCCATCATCGAAGCCGGAAACTCGCCTTCCGGCAGGCAGAAGGTCTTCTGCGCTGATGCAAGGTCGACGGCCCGGTAATCAAAGAGGTCAAAGCCTGAGTAGATGAGCAGGCAGACGGTCGAGGGGAGCGCCGACGCCGGGGCATACCAGGCGGTGTCTGGCGGGACGCTCTCTTTCAGGGCGGCAAGCCATCCTGCGTAGTTCCGGGGGTTTGCAAGCGCGGTATGCCAGTTCGCAACCAGGGTGCAATCTCCTGACCGCGACGCCGGGGGGAGAAGCGGGTGGACGGCAACCGGCTGCCCCTCACCGGGAGAGAAGTAATCGCTGACAAACTCCTGGTCTGCTGAGAGCGGGACGTTTGAGAGGGGACGTCGTTTGAGTTCAGGAAAGAGTTCGTCTGTCTCCAGGGCTGCCGGGAGGGAGAGGCTCCTCTCCTCGTCTTCGTAGGTACTGATCCGCGCCAGCCCGTCGCGTATCATCACCTCATACACGCTCATGATCGACCTCCACACCAGGGACCTCCTCAAGGACGAGGGACGCCCACGCCTCCCCGCACCTGACGGTGAACCGGCTGTCCGGGTGCGCCTCCATCAGGGCGCGGATCCCGGCGCACCCTCTCCTGACCAGGTCATCGTCCCACTCAGGGACCTCGCTCTGGCCTATCGGGAACGTCTCGGCAAGTTCTGTGGGGTAGGGTCCGAAGGGGGGCTTGAAGTTCAGCACCGTATCAAACCCGGGGGCTCCCCGGCCATCGAACGAGACCAGCACCCGCTCGCCGATGGGGATGCGGGGGATGACCTCATGGTAACGCAGCACCTCGGTCCGCTGGCAACTCTCTGACCCGCAGTAGAAGAACCGGCGTTTGGAGACGGGATCGGAGTGCTCAAGGTCGGCCGCATGACCGAGGAGGTCGCGGTAACCGGCGAGCAGGCGCGGGTGGCTCCGGCACCGCTCATCGACCAGTTCCCAGAGGGTCCCCTCCTGGATCGCCTGTCTGATCCGGGCGATCTCGGCGAGGGTGACATAGAGGTTGTGGAGGGAGAGCAGCCGTTCCCGGTCTTCAGACTGACGGAGATCCTCAGCGCTCATCGACCGGCAGACCGTGCAGGGACAGGGAAGCTCTGCAAGTTCGTCGATCTTGTAACTCCCGTGAGGGGTGATGTAGCGTCCTTCCCGGGCGAAGAGCGCGTATGCGGCCGAGTCGAAGAGGTCGCAGCCCATCGCGACGGCGAGGGCAAACATCGACGGGTGCCCGGCGCCGAAGAGATGGACAGCGGTCGCCGGGGAGAGACCGCGTTTGGCCGCAAGCACGACCTCGACCAGTTCCTGGTAGCGGTAGTTCTCCATCAAGGGCACAACAGCGCCGACCGGGCAGAACGAGAACCCGAGGTCCTGAACGGCGCGACCAGCCTCCTCACGGAGGTCAGGGTAGATCCCGCCCTGGACCGGCCCTGCCAGGTTTGCGTCAGGGAAGAGTTCCCTGGCCTCCCTGATCCGGGCCATGGTGACCGCGAGTTCTCGTGTTGCCCTCTCCCGGCTGGCATCCGGCGGGGTCGGGATGTCCAGGGGGACGATGATATCGCTTCCTATCGCCTGCTGGAACTCGAGCGTCTCCCGGTTGCTCACCTCGACCTCCCCGTAGACCGAGAGCTGGAACGAGCCTGAATCGGTCATGATGACGCCGTCGAAGTCAAGAAGGCTGTGGAGTCCGTCGGCGAGCGCCTGATCGCAGAACTCGGTGCTCCGTCTGAAGATGTAGGCGTTCGTGATCAGGGCCTCAACGCCCATCTCCTGCAGCTCGCGGGGGGTGACCAGGGCAAGGTGGGGGTTGACGACCGGGAGGAGGGCGGGTGTCCTGACAACCCTGTCGTTTACCTTGAGCTTGCCGACCCTTCCAGCGATATCTTTGTGTATTACTTCAAAACTGATTGTCATCCGGGTTAAACCGCCTGTTCTTTGAATACCTGTCCCTCAAATGTCTGCACGATGACGTCGTCGCGCCGCCAGCATCCGGGCGGGAGCCCGGCTTTGATGCAGGTCTGATCCAGAAACTCTCTGCTGGTCCAGCCCTGCTCGACCGGGACCTGGGGGAGGAGGAGCCCGCTGGTCCCGAGGCCGCTGATGATCAGGCCGTGTTTCCCGACCTGGACATGGTTCGGGCGTTGCTCTGGCGGGCACCTGAGCGGCCGGGGCTCGGTGAGCACCGTCACCTCGAGGTTGATATCAGCAATCTCCCGCCACGATACCGGCGGGAACCGCGGGTCCTCGATGGCTGCTGCTATGGCCGCATCGACGATCGCATCACCGAGCGGCTGCGTGGGGTAGGGGAATCCGATACATCCGCGGAGATATCCCTGCCGCTTGAGGGTGACGAAGACACCGCGCCTCTCTGAAAAGACCGGGGGGAGGTCATGCACGGCGATCTTCTTGCCGCTGAGGGCCGCCTCGATGGCGCTCCGTGCCAGGTGTAGTGCTATTCTGCCTTCTTCCGGTGTCAGCATTTCATCAGAATGGGTTGTACGATGTTGAATACTTTTAGCTTTCCTCAGGAGGAATTCCCGGCATCGCCCTGAAGAACCCTGACCGGACCGGAGATCGAACAGGGTGTGCTGCCTTCAGGACGCACCTTGATGGTCAGGATCGCGTCAGCCGGGATAGGGCGGTCAAGGGAGAGCAGGACGGTGCACTCCTCCCCGGCCTCCAGGTGGGTGCCGCCCCTGAGCGGTGTGGCCGTCCACGTCCCTGAACCTGGACGGTGATCCCCGGATCGCGCGAGGATCTCGAGGTACTCTCCAGCCATAACGGTCACGGTGGCCCGGGAGAGGTCGACAGACCCGTCCTCCCCGGTATGGGTGATGCGGAACGAGAGGGTATCGATAGTGGTGCCGACGAACCCCGGGACCGATGAAGAACCGGTGATCTCCCCGACCGGCGCAAGGCGGGGTTCACCCGCGACCAGGACCGGATAGGCGCTCAGGGCAGAGGAGGGATGGCTGCCTGCAGCAGCACCGGCCCCGAGTGAGACAACCGCGAAGAGTGTGGTGACGGCGACAAACGCCAGAACGATCGCTGCAACCTCCAGGTGCGTACAGCCTTCATGTCCCCCCATGATTGCCCCCACCGATAGGACCAGGAGGGTAGTATATAAAAGGATCCCCGGACAGGGGGATGCGCGGTCGGTCGGGGTGATGCCCGGGGACCCCACCCGACCGCCAGAGAGAGGCTGATCTGAGGGGGAGATCCCAGATATATATAATCCATCCGATGCAACATACCCTGGGAGAGAGAGAGTGCGGCCGACGGTGGCACATCATGTGCTGCTGAGGAAAGTCCTCCCACCAGTCAGACACGCAGCCGCATGCAAATGCGGGTGGCGAGAGTCACGGCAATGACACAGAAACGACACGGCCTGCCGTAAGTGATGAAACGATTGAGCCCCAGAGGGGCGAGACGCGCAAGTTCTCTTGCGTGATGAACTCGTTGAACGGAGCGGCGGGAATCGATGAAACGGTGAATCCCTGCGGGTGCAAGCCAGAATAGGGAAGATGGATTGTCTGACATCCGCCCAGGTATGGCGCGTAGCTGAATGCCGCAGAGAACAGAAGGAGGCTTACTCCTCCCACTCCTTGTTAATCTACCATCTCTTCTTGGCGAGACGGTTCTGCGAGTTTCCGGTTTTTTCTTCCGGGTCTCTGTTTGATCTCATCAAACGTCACAACGCGGGAGTCGATGAGATCACCCCGCTCATGCAGGGAGACTGAACAAATATCTCGGCAGGCGTGTTCTCCCGGGATAGAGCCTCCATGCTCAAGCCCTGACGTCAAACCCGGGCGTTTCCAGTTCGCTGCGGACGGCGTCCCGGGTGTGATAGGTTGAGAGGATCTCGCTTGGCCTCTGCCATGATGGTCCTGCCGGTCTTCCGTTGTGACCACCCTCCCCCGATGCCCCGGACGATAGGAACCTGGAAGTCGTCCTGGAGGGGTCTGGGGCCTGGGAGCACGCCGGGGGACCGTTGCCCGTCACCTGCCCGGGGCGCCAGGTCAGGCGAGCAGAGGTCTCAGCACCGTCAGTCACCCCCTCCACCGGTTCTCGGCAGGTCATTCTCCTGCCCCCACGCCTGGATAGGGTGAACTACCACGTTTTACTCAGCCAGACGGCTCACCGACGGGGGGGCAGTCGCATGCATCCACGTCCCAGAGATCCCGGCCAGAGGGTGGTAGAACCGATGATGTACGAAGAAAACCGGGTAGAGGGGCCCATGCAGGGGTAGAACAGACCTCGGGATGCGAAAAAAAGCCGGGAACACGGGTCCCCGGGAGGAAAAGGATCTGGCAGAGGGGTGCAGGGACGACCCCGGGAGCAGACGCCCCAGTCCGGAGAGGAGGCCAGGAAGCGAACAGGATGGGCTTTTAATACCTGCCACACCTATATCTGTGCGCAATTTGAGGGGATTCATATGTATCTTATCGGTGAAGCATTGGTTGGAGATGGCGCAGAACTTGCGCATATCGATTTGATAATGGGAAACAAAGAAGGGGCAGTAGGCCAGGCGTTTGCGAACTCGCTCTCGCAGCTCTCGAAGGGGCACACGCCGCTCCTTGCGGTCATCAGGCCGAACCTGCCGACGAAGCCCTCGACGCTCGTCATCCCGAAGGTTACCCTGCAGAAGGAATACCAGATCAACCAGATCTTTGGGCCCGTCCAGGCAGCAGTGGCCAAGGCCGTCGCAGACTCGGTCGAGGAAGGTGTCTTTGAGGGTGTCGATATCGAGGATACCGTCATCATGGCAAGCGTCTTCCTGGACCCTGCCGCGGAGGACTACAACAAGATCTACCGGTTCAACTACGGGGCGATGAAACTTGCTCTCCGCCGGGCTCTGGATCGGTTCCCCGACATCGAGACACTCATGTACGAGAAAGACCGGGCAGCCCACGCGGTCATGGGATTCAAGGTCCAGCGTCTCTGGGATCCGCCCTACCTCCAGGTTGCGATGGACCTCGTCGACAGGAACCACATGCGGAAGGTCCTGGAAGAACTGCCCCAGAACGATCACCTGATCCTCGAGGCTGGAACGCCGCTGATCAAGAAGTTTGGTCTCTCGATCATCTCAGAGATCCGGGAGATCCGCCCGGACGCCTTCATCGTCGCCGACCTGAAGACGCTCGATACCGGGAACCTCGAGGCACGGATGACCGCTGACGCCGGCGCTGACGCCGTGGTGATCTCTGGTCTTGCACCCCTCTCCACCATCGAGAAGGCGATCACCGATACCAGGAAGACCGGCATCTACTCGGTGGTGGATATGCTCAACGTCGAAGACCCGGTCGCTGTCATCGAGCAGCTTGCGGTGAAACCAGATGTCGTGGAACTCCACCGGGCCATCGATGTGGAGGAGAGCGAACACGCCTGGGGAGATATCCCGGCGATCAAGAAGGCAGGCGGCAAGCGCCTGCTGGTCGCAACAGCAGGGGGAATCAGGCTGCATGTCGTGAAGGATGCCCTCCGTGCGGGCGCCGATATCCTTGTCGTCGGTCGGGCCATCACCGGAAGCAAGAATATCAAGAATGCAGCAGAAGAGTTCCTCCTGGAACTGAACACCGAAGAGATCGACCAGTTCAGGGTTATGACCGACTTCTAGGTGCATCGATGCCGCAGTATCGGACTCGAGGAGGCCCCCTGTTCGGGTGCTCGTCCCCACCCCTGGTGGGATGGCTTTCCCCGGTCTCCCCCGGCAGTTGACCGGGGACCGGGAGGGTCGCCCCCTCCCCGCAGGCGGCACAACCCACAACCCCTGTCCCGGAGCATGAGCGGTCCCATGGCGATGCCCTGGCAATGGCCCCGGGCAGTCGCGGGTGTCAGAACCGGGCAAAAAACCGACCGGGAATCGCTGTACCCGTCGGTCAGCATCTTTTTTCCGGGCCCGGGAGGCCGGGCATCCTTGCAAGAAGCCTCGAGCCGCTGAGCCGACCGACCCCGGAACCACCTGACGATCAGACTCCTGGAAGGATCGATCGAACTGAACCGGATGTCACGGGTTTCTCCGGGCCCGTCGTTCCGCAGATGATGAGCCTGGAGGAGCCTCCAGGAGACCTGGTTAGCAGATCTCTGGCTGCTATCACGTCTCCTCCGCTCGCGCTCCCGGGCAGGGATGGAGCGTTGGGCAGGTCGCCCGCGGCGAGCGGTTGACCGGTCTCTCTGCAGGCAGGGTGACCATCCGCATCGCGGTCCTACGTGGCCCAGGACCCATTCCAGGGAAAGATCCTGCCCGATCTCTGCCAGGGGGAACAGGGATCTCATATCCCGACGTACCAGGAGATCTGATAGCAGGGTTTCAGATCCCTTCCAGGTCACCCCATCACCAGGTCGTCCCCATCAGCGCGAGGACCAGAGAATGGGGGTGGCGGCCCTTCCGCGAATACCTTAACATTGAGCAGAATGCAACCTCTAACTATGCCTATTCCCGGCCCGTTTCATGGGCGAACGGCAGGTGAGGGGGGAGAACCGGCCCCTGCAAGACCTGCAGAAGATGAGGGGTACAGAAGGCTGAACCCGAAGTGCATGATCTCGATCTACATCGAGTATGCCCTAACTTATGCTGTGCTGCTGGTGGGCTACCTCCTCCTGAGGACCTTCGCCCAGGATCTCCTGGGGGCTGCCTACGGTCCAGTTCAATACGCCGCTCTGGCGGTCCTGGCCATCGCCCTGGTCTACAGCATTGTGGCCCCACCGGTCTACTACACCCGGTACAGGTACCAGATCACCGGGGACAAGATCGACGTGCGGTACGGAATCCTCGTGATACGCCACATCCTGGTGCCGATCGAGCGGGTGCACCAGGTGGAGGTCTCCCGGGGCCCGATCGACACCCTGCTTGGGCTCGGGGATGTCACGATCACCACCGCGGGAGGGGAGGTAACCATCAACTACCTGGAGATCGAGGAGGCAGAGAAGGTCGCCGACCAGCTCAACAACCTGATCGGTCGAATGCTCCAGGATCGGGTTCTGCAGGCCCCGACCCCGGTATCCCGCCCCGGGGATGCAGGCGAGTGAACACGGGAGATGACGAACCGGAGGTAACGAGATTGCAAGAGCGATACAGGTTCCACGCGACCGGAACAGAGACAGAACCCTCCTCTACCAACCAGGCCGGCCCGGACGAGGAATCTCCTGACCGGAACGACAGAAGCACCGCCCCATCAGGATCTCTGCCCTCCGGGGAGGTGCCCCTCTCCGGCGAGACGGTCAGGTGCCACCCCACCATCATCGTGGAGAAAGCGTTCAAGACGTTCTCTTCGGTAGCGATAGTGCTGATACTCTTCTTTGCATGGATCGGTAGCACCGCGATACTGAGCATACTCCTGCTTGCTCTTGTCGTGCTCCTGCTCTTCTATCACCGGCAGTGGAAGAGAACGACCATCCAGTTCAACGAGACCGACGTCGTGATAACAAGAGACACCCTCTTTCAGATGAAGAAAACCCTCCCCTACGCAAAGATGGCGTCGGTGAACGTGAACCGCGACATCCCCAACAGGTTGTTTGGGACATCGCGGTTGCTGATCAACATCAACTCAGGGACCAGCGCCATGGTCCCGGAAGCGGTCCTGACGTTCAGGCAGGACGTCGCAGAGAGGCTGCGGTCCGAGATGTCGCAGCGGCTCTATGACCACACGATCTCCCCTGATGAGGAGGAGAGGATCGCGTCGCTGGCAACGTTCACCCCGCTTGACGTGATCATCCATGGTCTCTTCAGCGTCTCAACCTACCAGACCATCCTGGGCCTGGTGTTCCTGGCCTACTCAGTCGTTGAGTTCTCCATCTCCGGGATAGCCGGGGTCCAGACAGGCGGCGGGGCGATGGTCTCTCTCCTGATCTTTGCTGGCGTCCTGATCATGCCATCGGTCTCGCTGATACTCAGGTACGCCAACTACAAGGTCTACCGCCGGGGCGATACGATCTACCTGCAGCATGGCCTGATCAGGACCTACCGGACATCTTTCAGTGTCTCACGGATCAACGCTGTCCGCGTCAAGAGCACGCTCGCGGCCAGACTCCTGGGGCGGTCGTGCATTGAGGCAGAGGTGGTGGGGCTGGTATCAGAAGATGGCAAGAGTTCGCGTCCTGTTCTCTGCCTGCTCAAGGACGATGCGACCCAGCAGAGGGTCCTCCAGGAACTGGTGCCAGAGTTCATCTACGAACGCAAACCCGGCAGGCAGCCAGAGGGTGCAAAGAACGTCCTCCTGATACTGGCGGCTACAGCCTCCCTGGGAGTGGTTGCAGTGATGCTCGTTGCCCTGATATATCTTCACCGTGAGGTTGCAGCCCTGACCGGCGGGGCCAGCACACCGGGCATGCTCCTACAGTACGTGCTGCCCCTGGTGGCAGCGCTGGTGATCATCGCGATATTCTCTGCTGCGTACGTCTCCTACCAGGTCACAGAGTTCGACACCGGTGAAGACCTCTTCACGTTCGTCAACGGCGCCGTTGACCGCGAGACCGTTGTCATGAACTACGATAAGGTGCAGATGGTCAGGATCGCGGAGGGTCCGATCGCCAGGCTGTTTGGCCTCTCCCGGGGAAGCGTGTATATGCTCTCTTCAACCGGGAGTTCGAGCATCTCATCAGGGTATTTTCCCCGGCGTCTCCTCAACCGGATAAACGAGATCATGATGGACCGGATCACCAGCGGAAAGTATGATTACCGGCTGAACAGTATCTGACCGCAAGAAACCTCTCCCCCATGGGAGCGGGTTTTTTCCTCCGGCCCCGACCCCCATTCCCGGGGGCTAATTCACCCCGGGAGAGGGGATTCGCCGTGGCCAGGACAGCGATTCTGAAAAATACCTGATCTCGCCCTTCAACGGTGGAAGAAGAGGACCCCCGGTTCTGCAGCCGGCTGGAGCAGGAATAAGTGCAGGGTGCCCGGAGGAGATGCGCACCCCGGAGCACAGAACCTGCGAAGGGCTATCTCCCCAAAAATCCTGGAAACCGCGACCTACGCCCGCTCTTCCACCCGGATCACCAGCCCCTCGTTGTCGACCTCGGTCGCGATCGCGATCTCAAGGCCCACCGACGAGAGGATCGCTCCAACCTCCTCCTCAGGGCGGCCGGTGATGATGGCAATGGATGGGCCGACAGAACTCATACCGACGAACTCGAGACCGGCGTTCCTGAGCGCCGCCATGTAGCGGTAGATCTCAAACCCGTGGTGCTCGACCTCGGCACGTTTCGAGCCCCTGAACTCGATCTCCCAGATCACGTCGCCGATCGTTGCGAGGTCGTCCTGTTCCAGCGCCGGGATGAGGTCCATCAGGATAAGATACGACTTCAGCGTACGGTCACGGTAGTCGAGGGTCCGGGCCGTGTTCATCAGCAGGTCAAACTCCTTCTCCCCCGCCGACGAGACGTCGGAGGGCGGGATAGCGATATAGACTCGTTTTCCTTCTGCAAAGGGCTTCTGGTAGACAAGCGTCAGTTCGTCACCCATCACCGCCATGCCGCCGTAGGTGCTGGCGGCCGGGCCGACACCGGTCTCAAACCCGAACGCGACGGCGCCATCCTCGGTCTCCTCGACGAAGTTGTTGCCGAGGAGGATCCTGACCTGCTCGGTGGTCAGGGGTGAGCCCACAGCAGTGTTGAGGGCGTTTGCGACCGCGACCAGGATGGTGCTCGTGGACCCGAGACCAACATGTTCATGTCGATGGTCGCGCGCCCGAATCCTGAACCCCCCGGTGTAGCCGACGACCTCCCTGAAGACCTCCACGAAGTGGCGGATGATCGGTTCACGGGTGTAGTCGATCTCAAGCCCGGAGGCCGTGCACTCGACCTCGGCGGTGCAGGCGGTCTTGATGGCAAACCCGATACCGCCCCCTCCCGGGCGACCCGGGGAGAACCGGTTCATATCAAGTACGGTGAGGTGGATCCGGGCAGGAGCCCTGACGACAACGGTGCCGGCGACCGGCGAGATCGGGTAGTCTCTCTTGAGACCACACAACCTGATATGCTCGCCGGGGGTGAAGGGGGTGAACTCGTACTCGACGAGGTCCAGGTCCCCTCCCCTGATCTTCATGATGGCCATGCAGTATCTGGTTACTCTCTGCGGTCAAAGAAGATATCTTTTCCAGATGCCCGGAGCGGGATGCCGTAGGCGACACCACACCCATCCAGCCACCCGAGCGAGAGCGCCCCGACACCAACAGAGTACATGACCCGGTTATCGACGTTGTGGATGCTGGCGGTCTTCACCGCAGACCCGATGGCGATCCCGAGGTCGGTCATCCTGACGGCGCAGTTCGGGCCCTGGAAAGGAGTGGCCTTCCGGGGCCTCTTGCTCTGGGCGTTGAGCATCTCTGCGCAGGTAGGATACCCGCACCCACCGCAGTCGAGGCCCACGGCATCAGGGAGTAACGACCCGATGATCAGACAGAGGTCGCTTTCCCTGACGTTCCCTGCATCCCTGATAAAGAAGGGCGCGTTGTGTTGCTCGCCGATCGCGCGCATCGCCCGGGCGAGTACGGTCCGATCCTCGCCGGTGACGAGCAGGGTCTTGATCGCGTCTGTGCCCAGCGCCTTGGGGGCAGTACGGGCAGAGAGTGCCATCAACCGGGCAACCATCTCTACGGCATCAGATTCGAGGGTCATGAGTCTACGTTTGCCGATGAGAGATTAAGTAGATTTCTTCGGCGGCGGACTAGGCGCCCGGGGGAAGGAGCGGTCTGACGCGGCCATGGCCCACCCCCGGAGAGTGCCGGGGCCAACAGACGCCGGCCGCCCGGGCGTCCTCCAGGCGGAGAAAAAAAGAGCGGGTATGGGCAGAGATCAGGGTCTGGTCCTGCCTCATCAGGTTTCGCGGCGGTCCCGCAAAGATCGCGCCCGCCGCCCGACTCCATCCGGGGCATCCTCCGCTCCTGCTTTCCGCATAATCACCCTGCCAAGACCCTCCCCGGCCCCGCCCCGCCCGGATGCAGACAAACACTTCAACGGGCGGAGGCCGCGGCCGCAGGAACCGGTCTTCTTGCGCCGGTATGCCATTGTCCCGGGGTGGAACCGGCCCCCCTACTTATACTCCCGCTGCGAGTAGGTGACGCCGCCCGCATCACCACCACGGAGGACAATATACAGCCACTCGGCGATCGATTTCAGCGTCCCGAACTGCTCGTAGCGTCGCATCGAGAACCCGACCTTCAGGCCAGGATCAAGGTAGACCTTCCCGAGTTTTCGCATCCGCTGCGCGATCTCAAGGTCATCCCCGGCATCGATACACCGGTACATCCCTGCCTCCATGAACGCGTCACGGTCAAACGCCGTGTTGCACCCGAGCGTAAAATAGATCGTCCTGGTGTGATACCCCACCCACGAGAAGGTGTTTGCCCCGGCAAGCGAGAGCCGGTTCCAGAACCCCTCCTCGATCGGGTAGACCATGCCGTAGAGTTGCACGATCTCCCGTTCCGCAAAGTTCCGGGCTATCCGCTCCACCCAGTCAGGAGGGATGATACAGTCTGCATCTGTCGTGGCGATGATCTCACCGCTGGCCGCCATCGCCCCATCGTTCCGTGCCCCGCCAACCCGCTTGCTCTTCTGGATGAAGACCACGTCCGCAAGAGGTTCGGCCAGTTCCCGTGTCTGGTCTTTCGAGTTCCCGTCAACGACGATGACCTCATAGGTCTCTCTTGGCACCGTCTGGTCGGCAAGTGACCGCAGGCAGCGCTCGATGTTCTGTTCCTCGTTATATGTCGGAACGATGACAGAGATCATCCCTCGATCAGCTCCTGATAAAGGTGTTGATGCTGTTTTGCTATAAGCGTGATGTCATACCTCTCTGTCGAGGCCCGGGCCCGGGCAGCGCAGCGCCGGAGGGTCGCATCATCGCTGATCAGCTCCTGGGCATCATCGATATCCCGGAAGAAGAGGACCGAGTCCCCGAAGATCGCCCGGAACTCAGAGATATCCCGCGCGATCACAGGAAGGCCACACGAGAGCGCCTCGACGATCACAAGGCCGAAGGTCTCGGCATGCGAGGGCATAAAGAAGAGGTCTGCCCCGCTGTAGGCCCGGGAGACGTCGTCGATGATCCCGGTGAAGATGACGTTCTCATGGGTCTGGGTCTTGAGCATCTGGATCTTCGCGTAATCCTTCGAGAACGTCCCGTAGGGGAACCCGCCTACCCAGACCCAGGTCATGTCAGGGCGGAGGTCTGCGAGCCTGAAGAAGTCGTAGATGCCCTTCCGGGGGGTCTGTTGCCCGACAGAGAGCACCACCTCCCGATCAGGGTCGATACCGAATTCTCTGCGGAACGATTCCCGTTTTCCCTCATCCCGCCTGAAGTAGTCCCGGTCGATCCCGTTCGGGATAAGGGTCTTTGGTATCTCAGGGACGAGATGCTCGATCTCCCGATGGCAGGGTTCTGATATCGTGATAATATGATCAAACTGCCGGTAAATTTTCGGATAAAGAGCGTTTATCCGGCTGGAGAACGCGACGTTGCCTTTGTTTATCCGGGGGGTCGAGTGAGCGGTCAGGACCTTCACGCCATCGGTGAACTTCAGGTGGTACATCGCCCAGGGACCGAAGGTATGGTAGTGGGTCAGGTCAAAGTCGTTCTGATAGGAGTTGCGGGCGACCTCCATACCCGGGAGCAGCGCGAGATGGTGATACAGGGTCCTTGCCGCTGTTGCACACCCGATATACCGCAGAAACCGGAAGTCTTCGACGAAGATGTTGACCTTCATCTCTCCACTGCCCGTGCGAACTCGATGGCGCTCCGGATGCACCCATCCATATTGAGGTACTCAAACCGCGAGAACCGGCCGACAAGGTCGATACCCCGCTCCTGGCAGAACGCCCTGACGATCCTGATGTTCTCCAGGTAATCGATATCGTAGACGACGTAGGCGAACTCCTGCCGCTCGATGCCGGTGTAGACAACCGCGTCACGGGAGGGGATGATCCCGGCGGCGACGAGCGACCGGACGGTCTGGTCGATGACCTCGGCATCTGCCATCCGGGAGACCGCATCCCCATCGTTGTAGGTGATCTCGGCGAGGATCGATGCGTGCCCCTCGGGGGCGACCGCTGTGCTGTAGTTAGAGGGGAACGAGACGCGGTTGAAGAGACCGGTCTCGACATCGGGGACGTAGAGCCAGGAGATCCCGGGGACCTCCCCTCTGATCCCGATGAAGACCGAGCAGAGGGAGTTGTAGCGGAGGGCGTCGCATGCCGCCTGCACCTCCTGCGGGACATCCTCAAGGCAGGGGAGCAGGTTCTGGAGCGGGATGGTCGATATCAGGCGGTCTGCATGGACGGTCTCGCTGCCGTCGCTGATCGCAAACCCCCCGTTCGCCTCTCTCCTGATGGAGGAGACAGAAAACCCGGTCCTGATGGCAGGAAGCACCGGTTCGGCGATCCCCCGGACCAGCGCCGCGATACCGCCCTCCACCGGGTAAGAGAAGACCGCCTGGTGGACGTAACCCTCGGTATCGATGCCGATGGCCGATTTGATGATATCCTCGACCGGTGGGCGGGGGATACGCCCCTCCACCCAGTGATGCGACATCTGGTCCACCGGGTAGTTCCAGATCTTTTCGTTATACGGGATCATGTAGCACTCGGCGATCCCGCGGCCGAAGGTGAAGGTGATCCACTCAGCAAAGTTCCTGGGGGGTGGGATCTCGCCCTTCTCGACGGCGATGAGGTTCTTGATGAACTCGTTGATGCAGAAGAACCGGTCTTCCTCAGGCAGCTGGTAGAGACCGTTCTCGAAGGGGTATTTGACATACCGTCCTTTGTAGAGGATCTTGGTGTTCCGTTCCCGCCGGTCGAGATTCCCATCAAGGACCGAGAGCATGCGGGAGAGAACCTCGGTGTCGCGGGAGAAGATGATATGGGAGCCTCCGGTGTCAAACGTGAAACCTGCTTCCGTCCTCGAGCGGCAGAGTCCCCCGATCTCCTCTTCGCGCTCAAGAACAGTCACGTCGTCGCCCAGGTCGTTGAGCAGTCGGGCCAGTGTAACACCGGTGAGGCCGCCACCCAGTATTGCTGATTTCACGCTCTTACTGTTTAATGCCAGAACCATATATGATTGACCATCTCCTTTTTCGAGATCGCCGCATGGATTAACGGGAGTGCAGGAAATCCCGGCCCGGACCGTGTGCCAGAAGGAGACGCATTCAGGGGATCCTGGAACTGCAGTGGCATCCTGAAATCCTGGATATGCGGATTCTGCCAATCCTGGCCCGGGTCAGGGGTGGCAAGAAGACGAGGGTGAGGGGGGCGTCGTCTTCAGGCCGGGCGTGGCGCACAGGGGAAGATGGCAACCACGTCTTCCCGAGCCACCCCGGCCCGGCCCGAATCCCGCGCTCATCCGGGATTCTGGCGGAGGGACCAGGCCACACCTGCTTCCCGGGAAGGACGCGGTGGTGTGCGCCCCTCTGCCAACCCCCGCCGTCCCATACGCCGGTCTGGATGGGCCCCGGCAACCCCCGGGACCCGGAAAGCCGAGGTCGCTCCCGGGGTGTGAGTAATTCTAATGTAGTTTCTCGTGAAACGTAACCAAGGTATTAGGATGACAGAACACCCGGTGAAGAAGATGATGCGGTTGATGGCAGCCAAGATCAACGCCATCACAGATGTAATATCAGACGACCAGATAGATGCATTGATAAACGAGATCCTGAACGCAAACCGTATCTACACCATGGGCGCGGGGCGCTCCGGGCTGGTAGCGAAGTCGTTTGCCATGCGCCTGATGCACCTCGGTCTCTCGTCGTTTGTCGTCGGAGAGACGGTGACCCCGGCCATGAAACCGGGGGATATCATCGTTGTCTTCTCCGGGTCTGGTGAGACCAAGACGGTCGCCGATATCTCTGAGACCGCAAAAGAGATCGGTGGGCGAGTCTGTCTTATCACCTCGAAGAAAGAGTCGAGGATCGGTCGTATCGCCGACTGTATGGTGATCATCGAGAGCCAGCGGGACAAGGTGTCTGACGAGTCGGCGGAGTTTGAGATCCGGCAGATGATGGGCGAGCACAAGTCGTTTGCACCGCTCGGCACCATCT
>CAZYWX010000018.1:0-16690 GCA_964651285.1 uncultured Methanoculleus sp. | reverse complement strand
GGATCACCCATATCAACTTAAACGCCCTCCCTGAGAACCTGCGCTACCTCTTTGCCGACCTCTTCCTCAGGCGGATCTACTACACGCTCCAGGCGATGGGCGAGATCCCGCGCGGGACTGATGACGACCGGGAGAAGTTCAGGCTCTTCGTCATCGTCGACGAAGCAAAACTCCTGGTGAGCCAGAAGAGTAGTTCAAAGACGGCGATAAAGGCGGTGCTGAACAAGTACGCCACCGAGATGCGGAAGTTCGGGGTCTCGCTGATCCTCGCCTCACAGCTGATCGCTCACTTCAACGAGGAGATCCTGGCAAACATCGCCGTAAAGTTCTGCATGCGGGCTGAGAACAGGAAACAGGCCGGGGAGAACGCCAAGTTCTTTGTGGTGAGCGAGAAGGATCTCCTCAACTTCCAGCCAGGAGAGGGGATCCTGATCGCCGGTTCAGATAAGATGAATATCAGGGTCGTCCCTACGTCCGGGCGGGACCTTCAGGCGTGAGAACCCTTATCTTCGGCGGCGCCTGAGTTCCATGTATGCGCAGGCCTGACGACCATCATGAGAAGAGAGGGGGAGGTTACCCTCTCTTTGTCATTCAGAAACATGATGCAACCACGCTCCACTACGACTTCCGCCTGGAAGCCGGGGGCGTGTTGAAGTCATGGGCGGTCCCGAAAGGGCCGTCCACGGACCCGAAGGAGAAACGCCTCGCCGTCCCCACAGAAGATCACCCCCTCGACTACGCCGACTTTGAGGGGGTGATCCCGGAAGGGAGGTACGGGGCCGGGGCGGTCATGGTCTGGGACCGTGGGACCTACCAGAACCTCACCCGGAAGGGCGGGCAGGAGGTTCCGGTGACCGAGGCGCTCGTGCGGGGCCACGTGTCGGTCTGGCTCGAGGGAGAGAAGGTCAGGGGCGGGTACGCCCTCACCCGCTTCAGGACCGGGAAGGCCGAGGCCTGGCTTCTTGTAAAGATGAATGACGCGGAGGCGGACCCCGGCCGGGATCTGGTGGCGACCGAAACCCGCTCTGTCGTCACTGGTCGGACGATCGAGGAGATCGCGGGGGGAGAGGGGTAATAAGCGCTTAATCACTGGCGATCTCTCAAGGAGGTTGGAGGGTTCCCGTGGAAGAGATGGGGGTTGTGTTCGTCTTCCTGTTTTGCGGGCGGCAGTATCCTGGCGGCGCGGAACCTCCTGCGCACGTCCGGGAGAACCCATCGTCCTCACCCGCAGGTCGGGTGAGGGCCGGACCGCCGCGGTCATCGTCCCTGGTCTCCCCTGACGATGGGGTTTCCGCCGGGAGGGAGCGGCTTGGTCATTCTCAATGAATGTGTATCCGGGGACCAGAACTCTCTGAAGGACGATTGTAGAGTCCCCCATTTACCTGGAGTTCCCTTCATGGGAAAACGGTGAGGATCTGGTGGTTTGCTGAGATCTCGCCCCGGAACAAATTCTTTTTTTTAGAATATGGCAAAAATGCAACGGCCAATGATGAATATCCGGAGAGTCTCCCGACCAAACCGGCAGAGAACGGTAATTCATCCTGATATCATGCATAGTTTTAAAACCAGAATTCTCAAAAGTTATGAGATCAACTCGATCAAGATCCCCTTGAAGGTGAGATCATGGCAAGTAACGTGATGGTAAACAACGCTGTGGCAAACAGCGGCATGGCAGAGATTGTAAACGACGCAGCGATCGTTGCAGAGTTCAGGCAACGCGGGAGCTGGGGTCTCTCCACGAGTGTGGACCTGAAGGGTTGCGACCCGGCATCGATCAGGGACCCGGAGAAGATTCACCGGTTCATCATCGAACTCTGTGACCTCATCGAGATGAAGAGGTTTGGCGACCCGCAGATCGTCCATTTCGGCTCCAGCGAGAGGGTCGCAGGGTTCTCCATGACCCAGCTCATCGAGACATCGCTGATCTCTGGTCACTTCGCGAACGAGACCAACGCCGCCTATCTCGACATCTTCAGCTGCAAGGAGTACGAACCCTCAAAGGCAGCGGCGTTCTGCAGGGACTTTTTTGGAGCGGACTCGGTGACCTACCAGGTAGTCTTCAGGGGTTAACAACAGAATTCGCACCACGCATCCCTGTCAATTCCCACACAACGATTGGGAAATAGCCACTGGCCGCAGCCACTGGCCGCCATCTCACCCCTCTGTGGGGACGGTAGTGGTGCCGAAGAGTTGTCATGAACCGGGGTTCATGGTCGCAAGAACCCCGTCCCTGATTTTTGGGTACGTTGTTCCGGGAATCCTCTCTGTCAGGGTACCGCTCCACCCTTCTCCGGCGTGGTTATGGGTCCTCGCGGGGAAACCTCTGTTCACGTTTTTTAGGATCCTGTAATGACACAAATATGTTCCGACCAATCGGGTTCTTCAACCGCCAGGCACGTTCAGGCTCTGCTCAGGCTCTGTTGAACCTCCTGTCTCTCAGCCACTCTTCCTGTTCGCATCTCTCCCTCTGGTATACTGGTCTCTTATCGGGAGCCGGGGGATCAGGGGTAAGCAACAAATTACAAACAGGACCTATTCAGGCTCTGTCAAAAAAGAGGGTGTTTTAGGGAGACTCGTAGGGGTTCCGGAGACCCTTGGGGGTTCCGTCAGCCTTGAGTCCAACCGTCTTACGTGCGTCCACGTTCTTCTGGTTCTTCGTGATCTTGTCGTTTGCAAGTTTCTTCACGAGATCCAGACCTGGCTTGACCTTGTCCATGGGCTTGGTCTCAAAGAGGCCGGCCTCGATGGCACCGTCCCAGACGGTGTTACCTTTCGTGCTCCGCACAAAGACTGTACTCCAGCCGTCGGGGCTGCCCACAGAACCGGTGGATATGTCAGCAAGGTTTGCGACATAATCCAGGCAGACGTTGCAGCCGGGCTGCACGTACTTGTGGAGCAGCTTCAGCGGCATCTGTGCGACCGCACCGCGTTCGGTGTAGACCGTGAACTTCCCCTTGCCGATGTCCATCTTCTTGACAGACTCCATCTTCTGGTTGCAGTGGTCCTCAACGACGGCCTCAAGCGCCTGGTAGGAGAGGTTCTCCATACAGAAGATACCGAGCGCCAGCGCGATCTTGTCGTCGACGTCACGCATCCCGATCGGATAGACCTGGGCCTTCCGGACGGCCTGGATCTGGCAGGGTGTACCGACGATACCGACCCTGTCTAGACCGTAGCTCCGGGTCACCTCCTTGATCAGGGAGAGGTTCGGACTGATGGTGTAACGCGTTCCGGCAGCGGCCAGGAGTTCGGCCTTCGTGGTCACGACCATGGGCTCGGGCTTCCAGGGCTCCTCACTCGGGCCTGCGACGATGGCACCATCGATGATACCCTCCTCAAGCGCGTAGGCAAAGAGCGTCGTGACGATACCGCCGTCCTGAGCCTTCTTCAGAATATCCCTATCAGTCGAGCGTGCCGAGATCACGGACTTGTAGTTGCCGAGTATATCCATCCTTCTCACCTCATTCCATGGCTCCACGGATTGCATCCATGACGCCTTCGTAGTTGTTCATGACGTCGAAGTTGAACCAGCTCCGCGGGCACTGCGCGTAGCAGGCGCCACACTTGATACAGAGATCCCGGTTTATGTTTGGCCTGCCATACTCCATGGTGATGGCACGGACCGGGCAGGTTCCGGCACAGGTTCCACATCCTATGCAGAGCCCCTGGTTGATGACGTCATACATCAGATCGCAACCGCAGGCCTCGTTGCCGCGCTGTGCAAGCTGCATCAGCGGCGTCAGGTAGGCGGTCGCGAGTTTCTTCTGCTCGTCGTTGCCCCGGAGCAGCAGGAAGGCCATGACGGCAACGTTCCTGACTGCCTGGGGGCACGGGGGACACGACGGCAGGAAGAGGTCGACGTCGACGACCTCGCTGATCGGCACGTATGCCTCCTGACCCGGCTGGTTCCACTGGCCACCCCGGCAGAACCGGGTGATGTTGCCGTAGGCCGCACAGCCGCCGTAAGCGACGAGTACCTTCGACTTCGCCCTTGCTTCTTTCAGTTCCTCAACTGAGAGCTTGTCATCAAGACAGCACGAACCCTCGACCAGGCACACGTCCATCTCGGGCACGTGGCGCACATCGACCAGGGTCAATGCATAGACCAGGTCCGCGTAATCATCGAGCAGCTTGAAGAGACCCTCGTAGTTATCTGCAAGCGTCACGAGGCATCCTGTACATCCGCTCAGATGTAATTCACCTATTGTAATCTTCTCTGCCACAGGCTTTTCCTCCTTTTTTACAACTTCCACCTTTTCTTTTCCTTTCACATCAGAGGGCTTCACTGCAGGTTTCACCTGCGGTGGTGGAACTGCTGCAGGCTTCTCCTCAGGTTTACTTTCCCTGGGTTTTTCCGGTTTCTCTTCCGGTTTCTTCCGGGGACGCCCAAAGATGAGTTCTTTGATGGTTGATAGTAGCCCCATATTCTACCCCAATTTCTTCCAGTACAACCCGTACTGTTTTGGGAATGGCCCTTTCAACCTCCTCAGTGAGCCCCAGTTCAAACTCATGGCTCGTGACACGCTTTGGCTGACACCCGATGATCGTGATGTCGATGGCATCTTTTAATCGCTGTAGCGGCTCAGAGAGGTCCCACGAGTGGACGTCACGATATGTGCCCGGCGGCAGGTCTTCTGGCCGGAGTTTCGTCACATCACCAGGGTTTGCGCCGAAATCAGCGATATCGATGATGATCAACTTCTTCACCGGCACCTCTGCATCTTCCATCAGGGTAAAGAGGAAGTGAGGGGCGCCAAGGCCGGCATCGATGACCTTGACGTTGTCGGGCAGTTGTAATTTCTTGAGTTCTTCCACGACTGCAGGGCCGAACCCGTCGTCTCCGTAGAGGGGGTTGCCGCACCCTGCGATCACGATCTCACGGAATAGCATGCGTGTACACTCACTGAATGAGTTTCTGGGCCACTAACCTCTTGTCTTCGTCGACGACCAGCATGTGCGTTGCACATGAGACACAGGGGTCATACGCACGCACGATGACTTCCGCGAGCCGCCAGGGTGCACCGGTCAGTGCACGGCTGCAGGTCGGGAAGTTCCAGGTGGTCGGGACGAGCATCGAGAAGTATTGGACCCTGCCATCCTTAACCCGGGCAAGATGGACATTGGTTCCACGGGGAGCTTCGTTTGCGGCCCATCCGAGGGATCCATCACCCTGCGGGATCTCGTCAGCAAGCACTGGTCCGGAGGTGTTGAGCGCATCCACTGCATCGAGGATGCCATATGCGGTCCCCGGGAGTTCCATCTGGCGCGCGATCTGCAGCCCCATCGCACCCTTCTCGTCGTAGTTCTTGAACCGGACCTGACGTGCACGTGGTCCGACCTCGACCGGCTGTCCATCATAGAGCGGGACACCGGTGCAGGCCTCCATCTGGGGCCAGGTCTTCGTCCCTACCGGGGTGGTGCCGCCTACGGGGTAGTTCTCGTCAGCCTCGGTGACCTCCATCTCACCCATGTACCAGTCCCAGGGGCGGACTTCTGTAAACCGCTCGGGGAACCAGGTGGGGTTCTCATCGAGGCTGGTGCTCCCATAGACCGGTGCGACAGCCATGTAGCCCTGGTTGTGGTAGCCGAGATCATCCGGGATGGGCACTTCAACGCCGCCGACCTCGGTGGTATCACGTTTCTGGAAGTCCCGGAAGACTGAGATCATGAACTCCATCTGTTGCTGGGTGAGGACCCTCGCCTCTTTGGCAAGGTCATAGATCTTGGCCTTCGCACGTGGGGTGATGTTGGTGTACATGCCACCGACCCGGGGGTTGCTCGGGTGGATGGCTTCTCCACCGACGATCTCGCCGATGGTCTGGCCGATCTCACGGATCCGCTGGATCCGAAGGGCAACGCTTCTAACCGGCTCTTCCTTGGAGAACGGGTTGATCTTCGTGTCAGTCCCCGGGATGTACATATCCGGGAGAGAGAGGATGTTATGCAGTGAGTGGCTGTGCATCCTGTTTGCACACTGCAGGATGTAACGCAGAAGTTTTGCGTCCTCCGGGATCTCGCACCCGATTGATGCCTCCATAGCCTCAATGCCCGCCAGGGTATGCGTAATGGGACAGATTCCGCAAACGCGCGATGCGATTTTCGGGACCTGCTCCATCGTCTTACCAATAGCGAGCTTCTCGACACCCCGCACAGGGGTGATGCTGAGCCAGTCTCCACGCTCGACGATGCCTTCATCGTTGACTTTTAGAACGAGCTTTGAGTGGCCTTCATGTCTCGTTGTTGGGGAAATCTCTACAACTTTCGACAAATATATCGCCTCATTCCGATATTATGGTGTTCTGAACACTATACCGGTGTTACCACACAATTTTGCACTGGAAACGTACACAGGTACGTCAACAAGACTTATGACGAAAACAGAGTTTATACCTTTCGTTCGAGCCGATTTGCAATATTACGAATCTCAATATTCGTAATATTCATTGCTAAACCAGGTTGACAGTTTGTTAATATACATTAACTTAGTATAAAAATAACAAGATTATTTTTGAGATTAGAGTGCTCCCTCATCCATCTCCGCAACGAGTTCAGCTATCGTCGCCTTCCGCTCCGCGTATGCGTCGTGCTGGTGGATACTCTCCTCATTTGTCTGCTTTATGGTTACCACGGAATCTCCGGGGAGATCCCGGAACTGCGCGATTACCTTGCGGGCCATTTCGCGAACGCAGTCTTCAACGAACCGGGCGTTCTTGTGAGCCTCCATCACGACGTAGCTCTCGTCGCCCCGCTTGAGGAGTTCGTATATGCGCGCACTCATCGAGTCCTTCAGGATCTTGATGATCTTCTCGAGGCTGACGTACTGGTCGTCGTCGGTTTCGACACAGAGGAAACCCCGTCCACGCTGGTTGTGCGTGGCCATCGGCACCTCCTCGAAGAACGCCTCGATCTTATCCTCCGCCACGCCGAGGTTCTCGAGGACATGCAGGGCATGGTCCTTCATGATGTTCTGGGCGCAGGGGCAGGCGGTCATCCCGGTCACTTCAGCACCGATGCTCTTTCTGATGATCGGGCTTCCGTCGTTCCTCTGAGCGATCGCGCTTGCATGAACATTCACCACTTCATGGCAGCTGGTTTCGCTGACCGGCGTCTCCCGCCGGACCATGAACTGGCTCCGCATCCTGACTTCGGTCCGCTCCGCGTACTCATGCCGGTCGAGGAGTTTCCGCGCTACTACGCTGCAGAGTTCCTCGATCACCTTTACCTCCCCGTCGATGGCCTGCTGTAGCACGTCATCAATGACTTCAAAGTTGCGGGAGAGGTTTGCACCTTTCAGGCTTCCCGGCAGGTCGACGAAGACATCGAAGTTGGAGATGAAAATGACCGGCCGTTTGCCGGGGCGAGCGACTTCGACGAGTTTTTGGACGTTTTTTACACCCACCCTGGTCAGATTGATGCGGACCTCCGGCAGGCTGGACTGGACATCTGGCAGTTCCATCGTAAATCCTCAATAGTATATAGAGAATAGAGTTTCTATTCGTCAACCTTAAAATATCTCTCCCGGGAAGAGGTCATTTTGAATATAATATTTATCAACTCTTCTCTCTAACTCAGAGTGAGAATCTATGGTGCAGAAATACTATGAGTCTGACGCAGACCCGCGCATACTGGATGGCAGGACGGTCGCTGTCATCGGCTACGGCTCCCAGGGTCGTGGCCAGGGGTTGAATCTGCGTGATTCCGGTCACGAGGTCATCATCGGCCTGCGACCGGGCGGAAGCTGGCAGAGGGCATCTGAAGATGGTTTTGATGTCTATCCGGTGGCGGAAGCGGTAAAGCGTGCTGATATCGTCCAGATCCTCCTCCCCGACGAGAGCCAGGCGACTGTCTACCGCACTGAGATCGCTCCTCATCTCAAGGAGAACGCCTGTTTGATGTTCTCGCATGGGTTCAACATACACTATGGGCAGATTGTTCCCCCGCCCACGGTTGATGTGGTCATGGTTGCCCCGAAGGGGCCCGGTCATATGGTCAGGCGGACCTACGAGGAGGGAATGGGGGTCCCGGCGTTGATTGCCGTGCACCAGGATCACACCGGGGAGGCGCATGCTATCGCGCTTGCCTACGCCCGGGGGATCGGCGCAACCCGTGCGGTGGTGCTCGAGACGACGTTTGCTGAGGAGACCGAGACCGATCTCTTCGGTGAGCAGGCGGTCCTCTGCGGCGGGGTGACCTCGCTCATCAAGGCCGGGTTTGAGACCCTGGTGGGTGCCGGCTATGCGCCCGAGATGGCCTACCTCGAGGTTCTGCATGAGATGAAACTCATCGTCGACCTGATCTACGAGGGCGGTTTTACGAAGATGCGCGACTCGATCAGCAACACCGCCCAGTACGGCGACCTGACGCGGGGACCGCGCGTTATCGGTCCTGAGGTCTACCTGGCGATGCAGGAGGTCCTTGAGGAGATCCAGAGCGGGGAGTTTGCGAGGGAATGGATGCTTGAGAACATGGTAAACCGTCCGGTCTTCACCGCGCTGACGAGGGCTGACGAGGAGCACCTGATCGAGCAGGTGGGCAGGGAGATCCGCGAATTCATGCCGCAGTTTCAGAAGTGATCGCTTCCCTGACGAGAGAAGGGGGAGCAGTCACTCCTTGGGCGCAGCCTCAGAGCAGATCCCGAAGTGGCTGGTGGATGGATGATGGATCGGGTGAGCTGAAGCAGACATCTTAGTTCTGGTGTCCCCTTCTCCCTTTTTTGAGAGTCATCTCTGTTTCATCGCATAAATACTCCCGTCGGTGGGTGTCAGTGTGGAGGGGCCGGGATTCCTGGTCTTCTTCCCATTCGCGAGGATGGCAGAAGACTCAAGGCCTGTCTTCTTTCTCCTGGAGGTCGTCCCGAGATTGAAGATCCTGGGGGGTCAGCCGCGTGCGCACGGCACGGCTACGACGATTTTTTCCGGATCCGACGCAGGAATCGGAGATGTTGCCGATCCCCTGGGCCCCCTCCCGGCACGGGAAGGGGTTTTCAGGACGGCCTTGTGGCTGTTCGGGTTCGGGTCGACACCTGTTTATGGTCTCCAGCGCTACTTCCACGTATGTCTGTCTGCATCATTTATCATTCTGAGACCGGAAACACCAGGGCCGCGGCTGAAGACCTCGCTGCTGCGACCGGCGGCGATCTTGTCGAGGTAAACGACCTTGCAGACTATGCAGGGGTGGGGATGTACCTCAAAGGTGCCCCACGAGCCCTGCGGGGGAAGAAAGCCGCGATTGAACCGGACGTCATCGACGTCTCCGGCTACGAGACCGTCGTCATCGGGAGTCCGGTCTGGGCCGGCCACCCGACACCTGCCGTAAACGCTGCCATCGCCGGGCTGCAGGGGATCGAAGGAAAAACCGCGGTTGTCTTCTGCACGTCGCGCGGGTTGCCGGGAAAGACCCTCGAACGGATGCAGGAGATGCTTACAGAACGGGGAGCCAGTGTCCGGGGCGCGGTCTCGTTCACAGATCAGGACCTGCAGAATCCAGGGACGATGGAGACCCTGATTGACCTCGTCATGCCGCTGGCGGGCAGCAGATAAAAGAGAGGAAAAACCCCGGTCAGGATCGCATCAACCGGGATATCGAGGAGAGTGCTGTTTCGAGTTCCTCAGGCGTGATGATGACCTCCCCATCCTTCAGCCTGAGGGTGAGGGTATTGCCCCCGACCCTGCCGATGGTCCGGTGCTCCACTCCGGCCAGGTCTGCCTCGTCCCTGACCGCAACCAGGAACCGGCCATAGGTCTCGGAGAAGAGTTCTTCCAGGGGGTCGCCGGTGAGGCTGACCTCTGCCTGCGGCGCCATCTTCACGAGCGCTGCAAGGAGCCCGCCCCGGGAGAGGTCGGTGGCAGCGGTGACCGACCCGGCCCTCACGAGATCGCGCACGACGGCGACGACTGCCGGGTCAGCCATACCGGGTGCCGGGCCTCCGCATCCGGTTACAGCGTCCAGGACCGATCCTCCAAAGTCAGGCTCTGTCGCCCCGATCAGGGCCAGGATATCCCCGTCCTTCGGCGCCGTCCATTCCCTGACCTCTCCCCGCCCGATCATCCCGAGCGAAGGCGTGGGCTTGATCCTCGTCCCGAACTCGTCGCTCTCGTTGTAGAGCGAGACGTTCCCGCCGACGACTGGGGTCTCGATCGCCCGCGCCGCATCGCCGAGCCCGAGGACGCACTGCTCAAGCTGCCAGTAGATCTCAGGATGCTCGGGGCTCGCGAAGTTGAGGCAGTTGACGATGCAGAGCGGTTCAGCACCGAGGCAGGCGAGGTTGCTCGCATTCTCGATGACGGCGTTTGCCGTTCCTTCGAAGGGCTTTATGAAGACATGCCGGGGGTTGCACCCGCAGGAGAAGACGAGCCCCTTATCCTCCAGGCGGAGAACAGCGGCGTCGTGGCGGACCGAGACCGTCCTGAGCTGGACATCCTGGGTATACTGTTCGACGATCCAGTCCTTGCGTGCCACGTCCGGGTGCGAAAGCACCGCGAGCGCGAGATCCTTTACCGCCGCATCCGGCCTGGAGAACGGCATCTCTGCCGAGTAGGGTCTCTTCTCCCGGGTGCAGAGCGGCGCCCCACCGACCAGCAGGTCTATGGGCAGGTCAGCGACGACCTCTCCATGGAACTTCACGATATAGCGAGGCTCAGCGATCACCTCGCCGACATCACTCCAGCCAAGGTCGTATTTCTCGGCGATCGTGCCCATCAGGGCGACGTCTTCCGGAGCCACCTCGATCAGCATCCGTTCCTGCGACTCGGCGAGCATGATCTCCAGGGGTACCATCCCGGTCTCCCTGAGGTGGACCCGGTCAGCGTGGATGACTGCACCGAACGTGCTCGCCATCTCGCTCGAGGCACCGGCAAGCCCTGCCGCACCAAGGTCGCGGCAGGAGAGGACCTTTCCGGTCTCTGCCATCTCAAGGATAGCGTCGATGAGGTTTTTCTCGGTGAGGGGGTCGCCGACCTGGACGTTTGGCAGTTCCGTGACCTGCACATCCTCAGCAAGGTCGCGGGAGGCGAAAGACGCCCCGCCAAGGCCGTCCCGACCGGTTGCGGCGCCGATCAACACCAGATGGTTGCCAGGCGCCTTCACCCGGGCGGTGATGGAGCGCCCAGGATCCACGATACCGACACAGACGACGTTCACGAGCGGGTTTCCCGAGTAAGAGGGATCGAAGACGAGCTCGCCCCTGACGACCGGTACCCCGATACAGTTGCCGTAATCCCTGATACCGGCGACGATCTGTTCAAAGAGGTGACGATTCTTCTCGTTATCGAGTGTGCCGAGGTAGAGGGGGTCCATCAGGGCGATGGGACGGGCGCCCATGGAGAGGATGTCACGGACGATCCCGCCGACGCCGGTGGCGGCACCATTGTAGGGGTCTACATAGCTTGGGTGGTTATGGCTTTCCATCGCGATGGCAAGGGCGCAGGTATCGCTGAACCGCACGATCGCGGCATCGTCCCCTGGTCCGAGCAGTACCTCATCTCCTTCTGTTGGCAGCGTGCGGAGGAGGGGTTTGGTGGTCCGGTAACTGCAGTGTTCACTCCAGAGATTTTCAAAGCAGGCCATCTCAACATCGGTCGGGTCACGTCCGAGGGATGTTCGCAGCAATGCAAGGTCCTGAGCCGATAACATACTGTAAAACTGGTGGGCTGCACACCTAGATAAGCATGTGCAGACCTGGGGAGGAGGGAACCATTTTTTGATAATACCCGATCAATAGTTGAGGTATGATCCCGTCATACGAAGACCTTCTCAAGGAGGCATATACCCATATCACGGAACCGACAGAGGCTGAAGATCGGTTCCTCGTCCCTGCTGCCCGCGCCTTCATCGAAGGAAAGACCACGGTCCTCGAGAATTTTGTCGAGATCGCGAACACCCTCAGGCGCGACCAGGACCACCTGATGAAGTACCTCCTCGGTGAGCTTGGCACCGCTGGCAAGATCGAGGGTTCCCGGGCAGTCTTCTCGGGGAAGTTTGAACAGGAGCAGATCGATGCGATCATCCGGGATTACATCGAGGGTTATGTTATCTGCTCAGAGTGTGGAAAGCCTGATACCCGGCTGGTCAAGGTAGACCGGATCCTGACGCTCAAGTGTGACGCCTGTGGTGGTCACCGCCCGGTCCGGAAGCGACGATCGACCGTGGACCCCTCTGAAGCCTCCCGGCCGACTGAAGGCGCCATCATGGATGTCACCCCGCAGTTTCTCTCCAGGCGTGGCGATGGTGTCGTGAAGATCGGTCGTTACACGATGTATGTTGCGAACGCAAAACCGGGCCAGACGGTGAAGGTAAAGATCACCAGGATAGCCGGGACGATCATCTTCACCGAACGTCTCGATTAATCTTGATTAACGGAGGCCAGGTCTCTTCTGGATCTCCACCCACATTCCTGCTTCTTCTTCCCGAATACGCGAGCAGGCGACCCCGCTTGCCGCAAGTTCCCGGCGGAGTGTGTCCGGGGGAACCCGCCCACTCCTCCGGGCAACATCGCGGTCCCAGTTGGGGTTGCGTCGCCGCATCTCGGCAAAAATTTTGTCCCTGAGCGTCGCGGTCCCAAAACTGCCACCGACGAACGCGAAGCCGCCGGGCCGGAGGATCCGCTCGATCTCCCGGAACGCCTGCACCCGATCCTCCCAGAAGAAGATCGAACCGCGGCTGACGATGAGCGAGGCCGTGTTGTCCCTGATAGGCATTCTGTGGACGTCGCCGATGACCGGGATCACCCGGTCTGCGAATCCCTCCCGGGTGGCGGTTTCCTGCGCGATCGTCGCCATCGCCGGTTCGGCGTCGAGGGCTATGACCGAGAGGTCACTCTTCCGTGCCAGCGCGACAGAGAGAAGGCCAGGCCCGCTCCCGAGGTCAAGGCCGAGGCCGTCCCGTATCCCGGACCATGCAAGTACCTGGTCAGCAATAACAGGGTAGATTGGGGCAAAGACTTCCCGGGCGATCCGGGTGAAGCCCTCAGCGTTCTTCTTCATGGTCTCCTACGCGGTCTCGAGTGCTTCCATCTGCTGGAGGAGTTCACCGGCGTAGCCGGAGAGCCGCTTTGCTGCATCTATGATTGCAAGAAGGGGGGACCGGCCGCCGACTGTGGTAACGGCCAGTTCGGGGTCTGAGAACCGGAATGCCTGTTTGTGTTGCGCCACGTCCACATCGGGGTCGTTGATGAGTTCTGCGGCGAGCGCGTTGATGTAGGTGTTGCCTTCGCCTTCAAAGAGGATCCGGACTTTATCCTCGGTCAACTCCAGGATTTTGAGATTCATGGCCATACGCACCCTATGTTTGGTTTTGGGTGGGGTATATAGGTATGGGTGGGGCCACCGGGAGCCCTGGACATCCTGGTGCCGCTTATTGGGGGTCTGGCTGTCTGGTCTCCTGCACCCAGGCACCTCTTCTCGGGGGCTACTCTTTCCAGGTAGGCCCTGGCATGGAGATAGGACCCGGGACGGTCGTGGGTATGGGTGACGAGGTGGTTGTAGAGGTCAACGCTGACCTGCAACTCTGCGAGCAGGGTGTTATAGGATCGCACAGCGTCGTTGTAGTCCTGGACTCGCTGGTTGTATTCAGGGACGAGGCGGTTGTACTCCCGGGTCTCTCCTGATCTGGAGAGGGACGCCATCCTTGCGCCGAGCGACCTGATAGATTCTTTCTCTTTCTCAAGTTCCTCTGCACGCACCGCGAGGTCTGGGGCGAGCATCTCAACCTGGGCGAGGGATGTGGAGAGAGCCTGTTCGATCGTCTGAATCTGATCGCATCCGGCATAGATCCGCGAACCGTCTCCGACCGGGATCACCAGGGGGTCTGAGGAGAGGAGCGTCCCGTTCGCGAGCATCAGGGGTGGGATGCCCACGTAACTCGCGTTCGTGGTCTCGATGTAGACGTAGGTGGTATTCTGGTAGTGACTCCCGGCACCTCCCACCCCCACAGCCATGTGCGCCTCGTCCCCGAAGTAGAAGAGCGCGACCTGGTAGCCTTCTCGCGCCAGGAGCCCGGCGAGGAGGAGACTTTTGTCGTCACAGTCTCCCTCTCCGTCGCCGTAGGTCTCGATGGGAAACTTGGGTTCGGTGATCGAGTCGTCGGTCCTGTAGGGGATGGATTGCACAAACGCCGTGATCAGTTCGAGGTAGCGGTCGTCATCGAGTCCTTCGCGGTCCCTGATCTCGCGGAAGGCTGCGAGCAGGTCCGTGTAAAAGGGTTCCTGGTGCGATTCGTCCGCGAACGCCCGGTAATAGATGGGGATCCACTCTTCTTCAGAGAGGTCTTCGTAGAGGCGGAGCCTCCGGTCAGTCTCTTTTGCGCCGGCATAGACCGCCGGGTCGATCGCGATCTGGATCGTCTCCTCCCCGTCTTCGAAGGGGAAGGTGTAGACCGGGGTGTGGTCGAGGCTCGCTCCCTCGATCGGCACGATCTCGGGCGGGACAGCTTTCTGGTGCAGGGGGGTGATGCCAAGGCATCCGCAACCGAGAGCCGTGGCGGTGAGGACGAGTATGAGAAGGGTTCGTCTCCACATGGTATCAGGGATCAGCGGGGACCGCCTCTCGTGCGTGTCGTCGGTTGGTCATCATCTTCTCTTTGGTCTCCTGATATCTCACAGGAGTAGTTATTGAGCTTCCGGTACCCGCGGGGGCCCGCGGGGGGCAACCTTCATGTGGGTTGCAGGGGATCCCTGGACAACCACCATAGGAATGGAGAATATAATGGATGCATTTGAACGAATACCGATGGATGCGCGATGGAAACTGGCTGCACGCGAGGTCTCTGCTCTGCCGCTCGCCTACCGCAGGGCTATCAGGGACGGCGCTGACGATCAACTCTATAACGAGATGGAGCGGCTGGTCTGGCAGGAACTGGGCAGAGAGGTGGGCGTCATCGCCCGTGCCTTCGGGATGCCGCTCGGAAGCGCGCATGCGGTTGCGGAGGCGTTTGCGGCGGCTACAAGGGTTCTCTTCGGGCCTGAGTACCGGTACACGATCCGGGATTCTGGACCTGACGAGGTGGTCCTGATGATTCGGAAGTGTGCGATGGTGGAGAGGGCGCGGCGAGAGGGGGAGAACCCGCTCGCTGCCTGCAATGTCTGCCACGCGTATTCAAACTCCGCGATACCGGACCTGAACCAGCATTATGCCCCCCGATACCAGAGCAGCATCTGTGCCGGTGGCAGCGTCTGTTCTGTCGTGATAGGGCCGGTAGCCCGTGCGTGAGACGGTGGGGAGGTGGACTCCACCTCCACATTTTTTTGGGTGATGGGGTTCTCCTGGAGGGGCCGGTTGCTGCGTATCCTGAGGTCTTGCCGGCGGGGGGTTCCCCTGACTCCTGCTGGTTCCGGACCCGGGCCCCCGGTCATCCGACCGATACCCTCAAAACCCCGGCTGCTGATATCAGCACCAGGATGCAACCGAGTATTCTCCTTATCCCTATCGGGAGGGTCGATCTGGCGGATATAACGATCCTTGTGGACTCCCTGGAAGAGATCTTTTCTCAGGCTGTAGTGATAGGGAGGCGGATCCCGCTCCCTGAACCTGCGCGAAACGCTGCCCGCAACCAGTATGATGCAGAGATGATGCTCGAGTTTCTCTCGGTCTCCGGGGAGACCGTCGGCCACGACCGGGTGCTGGGGATCACCAACGTTGACCTCTTCCTCCCGGGCATGAATTTCGTCTTCGGGCTTGCGGGCCGGAGGCACGCCGTGATCTCTCTTTACCGCCTCAGGCAGTCGTTCTATGGTCTGCCGGAAGATGCAGAGGTCTTCAAGCACCGTGCGGTCGTGGAGGCGGTGCACGAACTGGGGCACACGTTTGGGCTCGCTCATTGTGGGAACCCCCGGTGTGTCATGCACTTCTCAACCACCATCGTCGATACCGATCAGAAAGGACCTGCGTTCTGCACGGCCTGTCGTTCGCAGGTTCGGATCAGGGGGGCAGAGCGGTGATGACCAGGAACCTGCTCATCACCGGGCGGCCGGGATCGGGGAAGACTACGCTCATACGCATTCTTGCGGAACGTTTTGCCGATTGCTCGCCGGTCGGGTTCTACACCCTTGAGGTCCGGGAAGGAGGGGCGCGGGTGGGCTTCGACCTCGTGAACCTCACCGGTAAGCGGCGCCCCTTCGCTCGCACCGGGTTTTCAGGACCCTGTCGCGTGGGGAGATACGGCGTCGACATCACGGGGTTTGAGGATTTTCACTCGTCGGTTCCGTTCTTTGCACCGGAGGCCCACCTGGTGATCATCGACGAGATCGGAAAAATGGAGTGCTATTCTGAGGTCTTCCGAAGGGTTGTGCGGGAGGTGTTCGACGCCGCCACACCCTGCGTTGCGACGATTGCAGAGCGGGGAGTCCCGGGGCTTGACCGGATCAGGGTCCGGGCTGATACCAGGATCGTTGAGGTGACCAGGGCAAATCGTGTTCACCTCCTGTCAGAACTTGAGGCTGAGGTGCGGCGCCTGGTAGGGGCCGGTCCGGGGGGAGAGGGGAGGAATGGAGACGATCCGCGCAGGTCCTCCGTGTGATCAACAGATTCTTCTCAGGCGTCGCGTCAATCTGTCCTGAACGTCAGGGATGTTCCCCTATCATCGTGTTTCGTCCCGACATGGCTCTTCCAGGAGGGGAAGGGGGTGATAGAAGGGTTTTAAGGGGCGAGAATAGAGCCGTGGGGATGGAACCGCTCGTTGAGCCTGGAGATGATGCCGC
>CAZYWX010000017.1:0-17039 GCA_964651285.1 uncultured Methanoculleus sp. | reverse complement strand
CGACCTCCTCTTGCCTGCTTCAGGACCATGAGACCCATTTCCGGGGGAGGATGACGGTGCCCGCAGACCAGTCAGGAAGATCAAGGACCGAAATAGCGGTATCCTCATGGACCTCCATTCGCGTATGGGCCTCCCCCTCCCTCTCCCATCTCAGGGGCCAGAGGTGGGGGGTGAGGAATGGGAGTGGGGATCGGCTGAACGCAGCAGACAGGAGGTGATCTGAGTGAGCGATCAGGTGGAGAGAGACCGGTCCCGGGATAAAAGAACAGACAAAACCCGGCTAACTTACGCGACTGTCCACTGACACACTGCAGGGCCGATCGATGGTGCTTGCACCCGGGTCAGATCGATCGTCACGCCACGTCCCGTTTCCGGGTCAGGGCGTCTTCGCACGACCGACCTCACCTCAGAGATTGAACCAGGGCCTGGGCCCAGGGAGATGCCAGAGGGGCTGTCAGCCAGGCCTCTACGACCTCCATAACGCCGTGCGTGGATCCTCAGTCGCAGGTAACCTCGCCCGTATCCCCGTTCACGGTCACCCTGGTTCCAGCAGGCAGGCTGGAGAACTCAGGCGGGAGACGGTCAACCATGGGGATCCCTGAGATGATCGCGCCGACCGCGATGATCGGTTCAGCCTCCGTATTGATGATCGCAGCGGGGGCGAGCCCGTTCTGCTTCAGCGCGTAGATAACGTAGGAGCCGACCGTCGATCCCTTCCCGTATGGGAAGGCCAGCACGCGCCCGGCGATCGATTGTCCCTCCAGGGGGTGCCCCTGCTCTACGACGATGCCGGTCTCGGGGTCGACGCCAGAGAGGAACGATATCGGTTCAGACGAAATAAGGAGTTCTCCGCTTCCGGTGCCTCTGGATATACCTCTGCCTTTCATAATCAACTACCACCACACTATAATGAGGTGGGAGATCTAACTATATGAGTGACATGGACGAAACCCTTGGCAACAGTCCGGGCAGCGATCATGACCTGCTCGCACTCCAGATTCAGGACCTGAAGGCGCAGATCCTGGATTATAAATTAAAGAACGAGTTGCTTGAGAAAGAACTTCTGCAGCTCAGGAAAGAGAACAGTCAACTGAAAAGGGTGCCCCTGTTTGTTGCCACTGTGGTTGATGTGCTGGAGAATGGCGAAGTGTACCTCAGACAGCAGGGCAACAACCAGGAATACATCACCATGGTCAGCGAGAGACTCCAGCGCACCCTCAAACCTGGAATGAAGGTTGCCGTGAATAACACGCTCTCCATCGTCAAGACGATCGGAAACATCTATGACTCAAGAGTCAGGGTCATGGAACTCGACGAGCAGCCAGACGTAACGTTTGCGCAGATTGGTGGTCTCAAAGACGAGATTGAGGAGGTCAGGGAAGCGGTCGAGTATCCGCTCACAAAACCTGAGGTCTATGAGCGTGTGGGTGTGGAACCCCCGAAGGGCATCCTCCTCTATGGTCCTCCCGGGACAGGAAAGACCCTGATCGCGAAGGCGGTTGCCAACCAGTCTCATGCCCAGTTCATCAGGATGTCGGGGAGCGAACTTGTCCACAAGTACATCGGGGAGGGTGCGCAGCTCGTTCGGGAGCTCTTCGACCTTGCCCGGGAACGCGCTCCGGCGATCGTCTTCATCGATGAGATCGACGCGATCGGGAGTATGCGCACCAATGACGGGACTTCAGGCAGCGCCGAGGTTCAGCGGACGCTGATGCAGCTCCTTGCTGAGATGGATGGGTTCGGGAACCGTGGCAACGTCCGGATCATGGCAGCGACCAACCGGATCGATATGCTGGACCCGGCCCTCCTTCGTCCGGGCCGGTTCGATCGGATCATCCAGGTCCCGCTCCCTGACGCAGGAGCACGCCTCGAGATCTTGAAGATCCACACCCGGGGGATGACCCTCGCTGAGGATGTAGACTTAACCGAGATTGTGCGACTCACCGAGAACTCCACCGGTGCAGAACTCCAGGCAGTCTGCCGGGAGGGGGGCATGATGGCGGTCCGGCGGGATGCCGACGCTGTCTCCCAGGAAGACCTCATCGCGGGGATCGAGAAGGTAAAACGTAACGCGCCCATGCCTGACACCCGCATGTATGTCTGATCAGGGGTCATCACCACTTTTTTCGGGCTCTCCTGGCCAGCTACTGTTCTGATCGTGGCGTCATCCCGATAATATCCGGCGATTGGAGATCCCCGGGTTTTTGAGGCCGCCGGGCTTCGCAAAGGGTCGGTTTCTTCCTCCCGGCGCTCCTCCCCTGCCACCACGGGGCAAGGGCCGGGGCGGGCATGACAAAGAGCAAAGAAATCCTGTGCCTGGGGATGCAACCAGCCAGGATCCGGAACCACCGCAACCACGATCTGCATGAGCAGATCCTGGAAGTGTCCTGGCAACTGGAGATCCAGGTTTGGCTGGAGCAGGCGCATACGCATACCTCGGTAACCACAGGCACAACAGCCCCCGGGTATCGCCGCCGCGCTGGGAGGGAAGGCGCGACAGACGGAGTTCTGGGACACCCACCATGAGCACGCCCATGACACGCCACGCCGGCGTCGGCCACAGAGGATGCGGGAGACCGGTCTGTCTCTACCCCAACCCTGGAGAATAGCCACCCCCTCGCATGAGGAGATACCTGTAGGAGAATCAGGTGACAGAGAGACCACTCAGAAAACCTCTCAGATCCCTTCTCTCCCGAGTACAGTGATTCCCAATAACCAGTACACTCACTCGAAGCGATTCCGATCGGTTTTTTTGCCCGGTCCTGACACTCGCACATCCCGGGGCCACACCCGGACATCATCACCACACCCGATGCCCATGCTCCGGGGACGGGGGTTTCGTGGGTTGTGCTGCCTGCGGGGAGGGGGCGACCCTCTCCCGGTCCCCACCACGGTCCACGGCCCGGGAGACCGGGGGAATCCATCCCCCGGGGTGGGGATGACCACCCAACCAGGGGGTCGACTGAATATGATAATAATGCGGAATCGATGCACTACTCCATCGATTCTTAATTACCGGCACGCTCAATGGCGGGGGGTATCGATCTATCTCATTTCACGCCTTCCGGGGGGGTTTTGCATTCCCGGGAACGGCGTTCCCCCGGCTATCGCCACGCACTGCCCCCTGCCCCCGCCCCTGCCGGCGAGGTGGGGGGACGAAGGCCCGATAGAGTCGGTTAATCTGGCATTGATGCACGAGAGAGCGCCGCTCACGGAGTGTGATGGAAATCCACATCTGGACAGGGAGCGACACACCACTGCAAGCAGCAGGAGCACCAGAGTCCCGCAAACATCGCCTCCGGGGAAACCTTATTGGTATCCCCGGACCACGAGATATGCAATGAATGTCCTCCTCATCCAGCCAGAGGGGGTTGACCTCTACACAACCCTCCTCAGATCAGAGACCAGCAGGGGGGCCCTTCGTTTTTACCAGCCTGACAGACTGGAATATGGTATGCGCATCCGGACAGCATCGCTCGGGAGCGCGTTATCTCTTGTTTCAGAACTCAGATGGTATATCCAGCGCTACGTTCAGGAAGTCATCTTTGAACCAGAAGAAGGCATCTTCTGCTCGTCCGGCCTTGCCCGACAGATCTACGAGCGGGATGTGCAACCCGTGCCTCCCTGGAGGTACCGGTGCCTCTATCGCATCTCAGGCGACCATCCGGTGGAGACCATATGGATGGAAGAAGGCACAAGATCAGAAGAGTATGCTGACCGCCTCGATCCCGGCGATACGGTGCTTGAGATCTGGTGCACCGAGGATGAGTGTCTGGCCGGCTGAGGTGGCAGAGGATCTCTGGTGACATCCATTTATGGATCAGGCACCCAGTATAATTGAACACGGCACCTCCTGTGGCGATCCCCTCTCCTCGGCTAGAGCAAGAGATTTACGCACCCGACTCCCGGGGGAAGGAGCGGTCGTCTTTTCCGCAGGCAGGAACTTACAGCAGATAGAGCATCCTTATAGCAAACGAGAAGCGGCAGATGATGTCGGATGGATTTCTTCAGTAATATTCTTGGTCAGGGGAAGGACGCAAACCCCTCGATAAAGGAGGGGACCTCTCAGTTTGAAGCCGGGAACTACACCGGGGCGGTGAAGAGTTTTGAGAAAGCGCTGAAGATCGATCCTGACAACGGCCAGGTCCGTCGGTCCCTGGGACAGGCGCTCGCCTATCTAGGGAGGGATGAAGAGGCTGCAGAGTGGTTGAAGAGAGCCCTCGATCTCGCCCCGGGCGATATCGGGGCGCTGTGGACACTGGGACACGTCCTGGCCAGGATTGGTGATTACCGGCAGGCAGCCGAGTGTTTTGCTGCGATCGTGGAGAAGAAACCTGCCGATACAAACGCCTGGTACTGGAGAGGGGAGATGCTCGCGAGGCTCGGCCGGTATGCCGATGCAGCGACAGCCTACACTCGAGCGCTGGAGAGCGACCCGGGCGACGTCGTCCTGCGCGAGAAGCTCGGGGCAGCGCTTGAACGGACCGGTGCCTACCGCGAAGCAGCGACCTGCTTTGACGCCATCCTCAAGAGAGATCCCGCCGCTGGCGCCGATCTCTTCATACGAAAAGCAAACGCTCTCCTCAACAGAGGCGACTATTCAGGAGCGCTTGACTCGTTTAACCGGGCACTACCTACAGACCCAAAGAACCTCAACGCGCTCTACGGAAAGGCGCGGGCACTCGAAGGCCTCGGCCGTTTTCAGGATGCCGCCAGGTGCTATGGGGAGATCACCGCGATCGACCAGGATTCCATCCCGGCCTGGTACCTCCGCGGTTCGCTCCTTCTGCAGTCTGGAAAATACGGAGAGGCGTTGAAGTGCTTTGACAGGGTCGCCCTCGCAGACCCGGATCATATCCCCGTACGTTACTCCATGGGTCTGGTCTACCATATCCTCGGCAGCTACGAACGAGCGGTCAAATGTTTTGACCATATCCTGAAGCGCGACCAGAGCCAGATCCATGTCTGGTACTGCCGTGGTATGGCGCTCTTCCATCTCGGCCGCTACGCTGAGGCTGTCCGGTCGTTTGACCGCGTACTTGCGAGCCAGGAGATGACCGGGATGAAGTGGATCGGGACCGGCACCGACCTTGCCCTCTTTGAGCGAGATCCGTCTGAAGATCCCGGAAGACAGAAGCCATTGCATACCGATGTCCGGGATGAGACGATCCTGAACTTCCGCGGGATCGCGTTGCTTCATCTGGGCAGGTACGCTGAGGCACAGCAGGACTTCGAGCGCGTCCTTGAGTTCAACCCCGGGAAGATCCCCACCCTGCAGCAGAGCAGCACCGCGCTCATCCACCTCGGCCGGTATGACGAGGCTAACCTCTGCCTGGACGCGATTCTTGGGAAGGAACCGCATAACACCGTTGCCCGGCTGCAGAAAGCAGAGGTCCTCATGAGGTCAGGGAGGTATGAGGACGCGCTGCTCCACCTCGACCAGGTGCTGGATGCCGGCGGTGACGACCTCACCGCCCTGCGGAAGAAGGGCGATGCCCTGATGCACCTCTCCAGGTATGCTGAGGCGGTGGAGACCTTCAACGCCCTCCTGAAGGTCAATCCCGGGGATGTGGCGGCGGAGAAGAACAGGGGGATCGCGTTCCTGCACCTCGGCGACTACGAGAACGCGCTCGCCGCCTTTGCCCGGGCACGCGAGGGAGACCCGGCTGACCAGGTCCTCCTCCTCTACCAGAGCACGGCGCTTGAACGCCTCGGACGCTACGAGGAGGCTCTCGAGTCCATCAACCAGGTGATAGAAACAAGTCCCGACGATACCGGGACACTCACCAGGAAAGCATGGATCCTCGAGGCGCTCGGGCGCTATGCGGGGGCGGCCGACTGTTACGAGACGCTCCTTGCAGCCGCTCCAGACGCCGGGGGAAACCGGCTGAACCTCGGGATCGCTCTCGCCACACTCGGGCGCTACGAGGAGGCCGCCGACGAGTTCGGGGCTGTTCTTGAGACGGATCCCGACGACCTTGCTGCCTGGTTCAACCGGGGTCGGGCCCTGGAGAGGATGGGACGCTACGCCGGTGCGGCTGAGTGCTATGCGAAGGTGACCGCGGAGCGGCCAGGAGATACCGGTGCCTGCTTTGCGCTTGCCATCACCCTGGCGCGGCTTGGCAGGCATCAGGAGGCGATCGAGTACTGCGACCGGGTTCTCGCCTCAGATACTCCGAATACGGCAACGATCCACAAGATCCGGGCAGATATGCTGGAAGCCCTCGGCCGGCATGAGGAAGCGACCGGAGCCTACGAGCGCTACCTGGAGGACTTCCCTGACGACCGCGATGCAAGAATGGCGTTTGGCATGGCGCTCGAGCGCAGCGGGAGGTATGGCGACGCGATCAGGCAGTATGCCTTGGTGCTCAAACGCGATGAGCGTGATGTCGAGGCCTGGTACGCCCTTGAGAGCGCTCTTGTCCACATGGGACGCTACGGGGAGGCGCTGGAGTGTTCTGATGGGATCATCGAGGCCAGCCCCGAGAACCGGGCCGCCTGGCAGCGCCGGGGCGAGATCTTCCTCTGGCTCGGGCGTTACGCCGATGCGGTGGAGTGTTTTGAGAGGGTGATCAGGGTCGATCCTGCAGATACCCTTACCCTGCGGCGACTCGGGGAGACCTACGAGAAGGCTGGGAGGCATGAAGAGGCGCTCGCCGCCTACACGCGGGTGCTGGACCAGGAACCGGCCAACATCGAGACCCTCCATGCCCAGGCGTCGACCCTCATGCACCTTGGCCGCTACGACGAGGCGATTAAGTCGATCGACAAGATCATCGTCCTCCAGGCCGAGAATCCGGCAGCTCTCTTTATGCGAGGTACGGTACTCGAGAAAGCGGGCAGGTATGACGATGCCCTGCTGAGCTATGAGAAGGCACTCCAGTTTGACCCCGAGAACGCAGCGATCTGGAACGCTACCGGGATGCTCAGGGATGCGCTGGGACAGCACGCCGAGGCTGTCAGGGCGTTTGACACCGCGATCAAACTGGGTGACGGGGATCTCCATGCCTGGCTCTGCAAAGGGGTTGCCCTCGGTCACCTGGGGCAGCATGATCAGGCGATCGCCTGCTATGACATGGTCCTGGAGAGCGAACCCCACCATGCACGGGCATGGTACCTGAAGGGGCGGGAGCTTGACCGGCAGGGCAGGTTTGCGGAAGCGGTGGAGTGCTTTGGGAAGGCGGCGCTCGAGGGAGGGGAGCAGCCATGAAGAGCGGTATGCGCAGAGCCCTCCTGATGCTGGCCACCGGCGTGCTTGCGGTCCTTGTCATGAGTTCTGGATGCGTTGAGGAGGCAGGCGGGGTGAAGACAGGGGACCAGGTGAAAGTCCATTACACCGGCACATTCGAGAACGGGACGGTCTTTGATAGTTCATCCGGGCGTGAACCGATCGAGTTCACGGTCGGTGCGAACCAGATGATCCCCGGTTTTGAGGCGGGCGTCATGGGGATGCAGGTGGGGGAGACGAAGACCGTCCAGATCCCGGCTGACCGGGCGTACGGGCAGTACCGGGAGGACCTCCTCTTTCTTGTTGACCCGGAGAGCATCTCTGGAGGGGAGAACCTGACGGTCGGACAGCAGGTTCTGATGACCCTGCCCGATGGTCAGGGGCTGGTCGCACGGGTCGCCGGCATATCACCTGAAGGGATCTGCATCGACGCGAACCATCCTCTTGCCGGGGAGGATCTCACATTCTCCATCCAGGTTGTCGAGATCGGGTAGGGGCTTTTGGACATCCCTGAGACCGCCGAGAGGCCGGGTGCAGGGACTGGAGCCCCACCTGATTTTTGTTTTCCAGGCGTCTTCGATAGGTTCTACTCCGTGCATGGCAAGTATAGGCGCGTCACCCGCCGACGGGGCAGGTGCATGGCGATAGCCTGGAGATCTATGTCGGGAAGCAGCAGCTCAGGAGAGGACCTTCTGATGGACGTTCTCCTGTCTCTATCATGATCCTGCTTGAGATGAGCGACCCCGCAGAGGCGAGGAGATGCTGCCTGTAGAGTGGACGGTGACTGAAGCGCCCATAAAAATCCCTGTTCATCAGATCTATACCTGCTATGCATCAGGGTAGTCGTTCCGGTGTGTGAATGTGCTCCACCCCGGACCCTGGTCCTCTGATCGCGAGGCACAGCACTTGTGCTGTGCTGTACACAAGCCCTAACTCTCCTTGCTGCAGTCCCCACCCACCCCCATCAGCGCTTCTTCCTTGGCAGGGGGCAAACTCCATGACAATTGAGCAGGGTGTACGATCGGTGCCTGGGGAATGCAACAGATAGGACTCCGTTTTTCCGTATGAACGGCAATGGACCGGCCGTCTGGCGCAAACACACCGGTGTGATTGACGGGTCCTGGTTGGGTCCAGAGATCCTGCTTCCCTTCAAGTATCCAGGAACGATCCATGATGGAGGGGACGATCGGTAACCATGAGCTCACCCCAAAAATGACCGGGCGAGAGAAGATCTCCAGGAGTCGGCGCAGTCTCATGCACTGGAACGGTGTTTTGAGGCATACCAGACGTAGAAATTGGAAATGTGGCCGTTGTTCGGATCTCTCTCCTACTCCATCGATTCTCAATTACCGGCACGCTCAATGGCGGGGGTATCGATCTCATTTCACGCCTCCCGCGGGGGTTTTGCATTCCCGGGAACGGCGTTCCACTGGCTATCACCACGCACTGCCCCCTGGCGCCCCGCCCCTGCCGGCAAGGTGGGGGGACGGACGGATGGAAACGCTCCGTGGGGGATGGGATGGGACGAAAGCCCCCGATAGAGTCTGTTAATTGAGAATCGATGCACCAGGGGGAGGGACCGGGAGGGGGTCTTCCCCCTCCCGGCAGAAGAGTTCTGGGATACCCCCATCAGGGGGGAACCTCATCCCTCTCCATCCCCTCCCTGAGGAGCAGTCACCGGGGTGACAAGCACTTTATCGACCCGGTAGCCCTCCATATTAACGACCTCAAACCTGAGGTCATTCCAGGTGAAGCGATCTCCTATCTCGGGTGTCCGTTCAAGATACATCATCACAAACCCCCCAAGCGTCTGATAATATCCGCGGTCCTCACCGGGGAGGGTCTCGACGTCGAAGAGATCATGGAACTCATCGATCGGGAGCATCCCGTCGATGAGCCATGACCCGTCTTCACGCTGGACCGCCATCGCCTCCCTGGGTGGATGCTCGACTGACGGGATGCCACCGACGATCGCCTCCATGATATCGTGCACCGTGACCAGTCCCTGGATGCTCCCATACTCGTCAGTGATGAGGGCGAGCCGCGCACCAGAGGTCTTGAACTCTTCGAGGACCTTCAGTGCCGGGACACCTTCTGGCACAAAGAGGGCAGGTCTGGTCGACCCCACCAGGTCAGGGGGTTTGCCTGAGATCATCTGTTCCCAGAGGTCGCGGATCGAGACAATTCCGAGCAGGTTGTCCAGTTGTTCGCGGTAGACCGGGAAGTAGACATGTTCTGATCGGGCCATCTTCTGCCAGTTCTCTTCAATGGGGTCCTCCACATCCACGGCCACGATATCTGGCCGCGGTGTCATCAGCACACTGACCCGTCGATCGCCGAGACGGAAGATGTTCTCGACCATATCCTGTTCTGCCTCCTCAAAAATGCCCGCACTTGTGGCCTGTTGTATCAGGATCCTGATATCCTCCTCCGTAACCTCTGGTTCTGAAGGCTGCCGAACCCCAAGCACCATGAGCACCGCCTCGGTTGAGGCACTCAACACCTTGACGAGGGGTGCACCGATCCTGGCAAGGAGTCGCATCGGGCGCGCAACCCTCGATGCGATCCCCTCGGCGTTGACCATGGCCACCCGTTTTGGTACCAGTTCACCGATCACCAGTGTCAGGTAGGTGATGGCGACGACAACGGTCGCAACCGCAAGCGGGCCGCTGTAGGGGGCAATCAAAGGAATTTCAGCGAATATTTCCGCCACCGGTCCGGCGAGCGTTGCCCCACCAAACGCCCCTGCCAGGATCCCGATGACCGTAATCCCGATCTGGATGGTGGAGAGGAACGGTGTCGGATCCTCTGCAAGTTCGAGGGCGATCGCCGCCCCGGTATCACCGTCCGCTGCCCTCTTCTGCAGGCGTACTGTTCTTGCAGAGATGAGTGCAAACTCGGTCATCGAGAAGAAACCGTTTGCAAGTATCAGCAGGACGATGATGAAGATACTTGTAGCGATAGCCATAGGTGCATTCAACCTGACAGGATAGGTCTCTAGCCAGACATTGTTTCCTGCCCTGGAGGGGATTGTACCGCAATCGCACTTATGCGTATCGATGCCGCCTGACGCGATTGCAGGTCTCAGCGCGGATCCTCCGGGGTGCACGGGGTTTTCCCGGGTCACTGACGCATCTGACAGGGAATCGGGAGCGTCTCGTATCCGGGACGCTGCCAGAAGAGACGGTTCCCCGGAGCAGTGCTCACCCTGGAGACGGGAGAAGATTGCTGACCAGCGTGACCAGCAGGATTACCGGAACGCAGTAGCGGATGAGCACCACATAGATCCGCTGCTGCCACCCGTACCCGCCGATCTCGATGAAGATATCAGTGCGAGCCAGAAACCATCCCCCGACGATGCTCATGATCAGCCCGGCGATGATGAGCCCGATCGTCCCGAATAGGTAATCACACAGGTCAAGGATGGGTGTCCCGAAGAGTTCGAGGTTCAGCGCGGTGTAACTGAGAGCGGAGGGGATCCCGAGGAGCATGATCGCACCGAAGACGAGAAGCGTCGCACGACTGCGGGGGTAGCCGCAGGAATCGATCATGGTTGCCACCGGGACCTCAAGCATGGATACTGCGGAGGTAAGGGCTGCCGCAAAGAGCATCATGAAGAAGAGCGCTCCGAGCACCCTACCAAACCGGATCTCGGTGAAGACGGAAGGCAGGATGATGAACGCAAGATGCACCCCGGCTGCCGGGTCGAGGCCCACGGTGAAGACCAGGGGAAAGATCATGAGTCCGGCAAGGAGTGCGATCAGCATATCAGCGATGGCGATGACAGAGGCGGTCTTGAAGAGGTTGCCTCGCTCCAGGTAACTTCCGTAAGTAAGCATGATCCCCATACCCACCGAGAGCGAGAAGAAGACCTGCCCGAACGCCGCGGTCCAGACGGTCGGGTCGGCAAGGTTTGAGTAGTCAGGGGCGAGGTAGAACTGGATCCCGTCTGGCGCCCCGGGCTGAACGAGCGAGAAGGCCACGAGGGCAAGGAGGATAACAACCATGGCCGGGATAAGATATCTGGAGACCTTCTCGATACCTGCCCTGATCCCCGACCTGACCGTCACAAAGACCGCCAATCCTGAGAGGAGATAGAAGATGAGGGGGAGGTAGGAGTTGGTGAACGCACCAAACTCCAGCGGCCGGTTGAGGGCAAAGGAGAGGGCGTAGGCGAGCACCCAGCCTGTGATCACGAGGTAGTAACTGAGGAGCAGGCTGACGATGACGATGATGGCAAGCCCTGCAGTGGAGAACCGGCGCTGCAGAGACCTGAATGCGGCGACCACTGATGCCCCGGTGTGACGCCCGATAGCGAACTCCAGCACCATCAGGGGGAGGCCAAAGAGGAATAAGGAGATCAGGTAGGGGATCAGGAAGGCGCCGCCACCGTTGGCGCCCACAATGTAGGGGAACCGCCATACGTTCCCGATACCGACGGCAGACCCGATGCCAGCAAGGATGAACCCCATGGTCGATGACCATTCTTCTCTCTCCATACTGCCTCCCGCACAGGGCTGGTCCTTCACGGTAGGGAAAGCACCTGACGACCATAAATGCGTCTATCCTCTGTTGTGTCCATCACAACTTCCGCTTATCACCGCTTCCCGGATTCGGTGCCAGGTTCTGCCGGGGCAGCCACCGACCGATGCACTTTATTAGGGGTCTGTCTCCATACGACATGGAAGGAAGAGCATATGATCACGGGCTACTATTTCCTGCCAGAGACCGCGGTCTCTTCTCCTTGCGATGCTCGGAGGAAGAGCATGGCCACCAGTTCCAGGAAGTACCCGGGAGGAGGGAAGAGAGATTGAGCAGACGCTACCCGTTCCTCTTCTCGATACCGCACGGTGGCACCGAGGTTCCACCTGAAGTGCGTGGACTCGTCAACCTCTCGCACCGAGAGATTGTCTTCAACAGCGATCCTCATACCCGCCTCCTCTATGGGATCGATGGCGCGGCTGAGGCGCTGATTGACTTTGATGTCTCCCGGATCTTTGTCGACACCAACCGCGCGCCCTATGATTACCCACCACAGGCCCGGGACGGGGTGGTCAAGGCCATCACCCAGGACGGGGCCTCCGTGTACCAGAAGGGTCAGGTGCCGGACAGGGAGTTGATCGGAATCCTCCTGCAGAAATACTACTTCCCGTTCCATAAACGGTTGACCGAAGCCCTCGATACCCTCCCCATCGAGGTCGCGTTTGACTGTCACAGCATGCTCCCGGAGGCCCCACCGATCCAGAGCGATGCCGGCAGACCGCGTCCTCTCTTCTGCCTGAGCAACAGGGGCAACCGGCACGGAAAGCCCAGGAAGAAGGGTGATCGCGTGACCTGTCCCCCCGAGTGGCTCCTCGCCCTCACCAGAGCGTTCCAGGACGAGTTTGATGGGGAGGGAGAGATTGCGATGAACGAACCGTTCAGGGGCGGGTTCATATCGATGATACACCACCAACGGACACGGATACCCTGGATCCAGATCGAGATCAACCGTGCCCTCTACGAGACTGAAGACTATCTCGATCAGGGGACCGGCCAGACCGACGAGGCACGGATCATCGAACTACGGGAGAGAATCTTCTCTGCCATCACCGCGTTCTGGGATGAGGTCTCGGGATAAGGGGGTGCTGCTGTTGACCCCGGTCCGGGGCAGCATCAGGATCAACGACGACCTGAGCAGGCCGCGGACGTGCCTGGCGAACGGAGGTCCCGGCAGATCATGGGCAACGCAGGTGCAAGCAGGTGCAAGCGCCTGTGAACACGTCTCTCTGTGGGTGTGAACATGCCCCAGGACGGCCCGACTGACCTTCTCCCGGGGAGAGAACCCCAGGAGAACTCTCCATGCACAGCAGCACAGCCCCTGTCCCTCTCAGGAGGGGATGTGGTCTCACCCCTCGCGGTCCACCGCCCGGGATAACCCCGGGGGTCCAGCAGACCAACCACACTTCCTGCACTCAAAACCTCTTGAGCCTCTGGTCCGGACAGGCCCGATAGCCATCGCCAGGGTCTCCTCGAGAGGTATCCCGGGATCCCGGGGCCTGACCGGATCCAGGAGAGACAGGACCGTCGCCAGCATTCAGGCCGGCGGCGTGCCTTTCGGGTCCTGTATCCGGGACGACGCACAGAGATCGCAACCGCTGCAGGGGAGCGCATCGTATCGCTCCCCGAAGTACTCGAGGAGCATCTGTCTCCGGCACACCGCTGTGGTGCAGTAGTCCACCATGCTCTGCAGTTTTGCGCGCGCAACCTCACGCTGAAACCCGGATGGGAGGTCGCGGTCGATGAAGGATCGCAGGCGTTTTGCGTCGTCACTGTTGTAGAAGAGGATACAATCGCTCTCGCCGCCATCCCTGCCCGCTCGACCGCTCTCCTGGTAGTAGGCCTCGATTGTTCCGGGGATACTGTAGTGAACAACAAACCTGACATCAGGTTTATCGATGCCCATACCAAACGCGCTGGTCGCACAGATAACCGGGGCAATCCCGGTCATGAACCGGTCCTGCGTCCGTTCCCGGGTCGCCGTCGTCATCCCGGCATGGTAGGGGAGCGCCCTGATCCCGTCTGCCCGAAGCCGGGTGGCAAGCGTCCTGGCCTCTGCCCTCGTCGCGGTGTAGACGATCCCCGCATCTTTCCTGGGGCGACCCTGCAGATAGGCGCGAAGACGATCGTATGCATCCTCGTCTTTCGGGATGACCGAGTACCTGAGGTTCTCCCGGTTGAAACTCCCGACATAGACCGAGGGGTCTGCCAGGTTGAGCTCGCGCGCTATGTCGTCCCGGACATCTGGCGTCGCGGTCGCGGTCAGGGCCACCATCGGAACCTCCGGGAACCGTTCCTTGAGAACCGCAAGTGAGCGGTACTCGGGGCGGAACTGGTGCCCCCACATCGAGATGCAATGCGCCTCATCGACCGCGATGAGGGGTATGGGGAGGGAGTCCATAAGCGCGAGGAAGTCGTTGCTGACCGCCTTCTCCGGCGAGACATAGAGGATCTGGATAAGGCCTTCTTCAAGTTCAGAGAGGATCCGCCTGGTTGTTGGGTAGGAACAGGAGGAGTTCAGCGCTTCAGCGCTGACCCCACAGGCCTGGAGTTCGTCAACCTGGTCTTTCATCAGGGAGATGAGCGGGGATATCACGAGCGTCACACCCTCCCCGATGAGCGCGGGGATCTGGTAGCAGAGCGATTTGCCACCCCCGGTCGCGAGTACCGCGAGCACGTCGTATCCCTCCAGGAGGTCCTGCATGATCTCTCGCTGGTAGGGCTTAAACGCCGTATGTCCAAAGAAACGCTCTAGTATCAGGTGCAGGCGATCCATTGCTGTAGAGATGGGCGCTCTTCTGGCATAGTACCTTCGGAGATGGAGGCCGGGAGAATCAGGTCTGATCCAGAACGATCAGTTGGTTGGGGCGGGCCGGGGATAGCGACCCCACTCCTGGGTGGTGGTACCTACGGGAGACCCCTGCGCCGTGATCCCGCTTGAATCGTGCCTGATACCCGAACCCTCAGACGCGAGGGGATGCGTCCGGGGGTGACGTGTGGACGATCTCCCTGCCCCTTCTCTCCTTGCTCTCCAGGAGGTTCTCCTGGATCTCGTTTGCCCCCCGCCCTGCCGGTCCCTGTCCCGGGTGGCAATAGACAGGAGAAGGCAGAGACAGGGGTTTACGATCTCTGCCATCAGAGGTCTGCGTCTGATCCAGCCGACCCAGGACCTCCAATCGCCAGACATCTCCGGGACCTGTTCCAGGGGAAGAGTTATCATCTACGACAGATGAGCACCACCGGGGATGCCATGAAGAAGTTATATCGCTCAACGACCGACCGATGGATCGCCGGGGTATGTGGGGGTATCGGAGAGTACGTCGGGATCGATCCGAACGTCATCAGGGTGATCTGGGCTATCATCACCGCAATCACAGGGTTCCTCGCGGGTATCATCGCCTACATCCTTGTCTGGGTCATCCTGCCAGAGCAGGAACAGGCGCAACCGGCCGAGGCGCCCATCGAGACCTGAAGAAGGGCTTGGCTCATACATGCCGACTTTCCGGTAGGGAGGTTTGTGAGAGGATGACGCTTAATTCTGGAGAGATGAGGTGGATTTGAGGGGGGTGACGGCCGCAGGCCTCAAACCGTAGGGAGGCGGTGCCCTGGAACAAGGGCATCCCAACGGTGCCTGGCGATCAAAAGATCCTGGTGGGTCTGGGCACACGCACGGCAACACGGGAACGATGATTCTCGCGGCTGCAGGAGATCGAGATGCTGTCAGTCTCCCTGCTCTCTCACCCCGGGAGGGGGGTCGTCCCCCCGACAGAAGAGCCTTGAGATAACCTCAACGCTCTTGTTCACCTGAATCGGTACCTGGATGCTGGCTTTCCGGAGGCGGTAGATGAGATGAGAGTTTGACCTTTTCGCTCTGGAACGGCCACAAGCGGGGGTGTATGCCCGGATGGCTTTTACCTCAGACAATCTGCCCCGCTGCCTGACCGGAGGAGGTGAAGGGTTGCAGCAAGGAGGTTGTGGCTATCCCCTGCGGGGAGGAGGAAAAGTCCCTTTTCCCACCACCCCATCTTGCCCCCGCGTGGTGCTGGCAGCCATGGTCCCCCTGCTCTCCCGGGGAGTCAGGGATTCGGCACCCGGCGTCACCATCGAACACAAAAAGAGGGTGGGTGGTGGGTAGCCCGGGATCTGCATGTTCCCCTGGTGGCTGCCTCTGCAGAACGCATACCAGATGACAGGGCTTCAAGAACGGCTGGACCCGTATCAAAAGGAATACAATCGTACCTGCACTGGTGGCGCTTGGAGGTGAACCGACGGGAAAAGGGGGACCTGGGGTGCAGGGGATGGCCTGACCAAAGGTGGTGCTCCACACCACCCCCGCAGAATCCTGCTACTACGCCTTCTCCCCCTGCAGCCGACGGATCGTGTCACGGAGCGCGATCGCCCGCTCGAACTCCAGGCGTTCTGCCGCCTCTCGCATCTCTGCCTCGAGCTCGATGATCAGGTTCGGGATCTCCTGCTCTGGGACGTGCCTGAAATCAGTGACATCAACCTCTTTCTCCCGGATCGGCTTCTGAACCGTCTGCGGCGTGATGCCGTGCCGGGCGTTGTAGGCGAGCTGCATCCTGCGCCGTCGTTTTGTCTCGGCAAGCGCCTTCTTAATGGACCCGGTCATGGTGTCGGCGTAGAGCACAACTTTCGCGTTGACGTTCCGGGCGGCCCGTCCGATGATCTGGACCAGACTCCGAGCATCACGCAGGAACCCTTCCTTGTCGGCATCAAGGATCCCGACGAACCCGACCTCCGGGATATCGAGCCCCTCCCGCAGGAGGTTGATCCCCACGAGCACATCGTACTTCCCGAGACGGAGCTGTCTGATGATCTCGGTCCGCTCGATGGTCTTGATCTCTGAGTGGAGGTAGCGGGTCCGGATCCCCTGGTCGGCAAGGTAGCCTGAGAGTTCCTCGGCAAGCCTCTTCGTGAGTGTCGTCAGGAGCACCCGGTCGCCGCGCTCGATCGTGGCCCTGATCTCCTCGATCACGTCCGGGATCTGTCCCTCGATCGGCCTGACCTCAACTTCCGGGTCCACGAGTCCTGTCGGACGGATGATCTGCTCGGTCACCCTCGAGCGCTCGAGTTCGTAGTCCCCCGGGGTCGCCGAGACAAAGATGACGTTTCTCATGTAGCGCGAGAACTCATCGAACTTCAGCGGCCGGTTGTCGAACGCCGACGGGAGCCGGAACCCGTAGTCCACGAGCGACTTCTTCCGCGAGTAGTCGCCGCGGTACATCCCGTGGACCTGCGGGATCGTCTGGTG
>CAZYWX010000016.1:0-17371 GCA_964651285.1 uncultured Methanoculleus sp. | reverse complement strand
TGGGCAGGTTGAACTTAGCGGTTTGCGACGTGCCCGATGCAGGAGACCGTAACCACGGTCTTTGTCGGGGTATCGCCACGCGGGGGCGGAGGGGGATCAGAGGGGTTTTCTCTCCTTCCGGCAGATGAGTTTTTCTGGACGACCTCGACAAAAATGCGGTCTGGGTGCAGGGCCCGGGCACCCGGGCCTGAACCGGGGAGGTCGTCAAAACCCGGGCGATTAAAAAAACGTGGATTGGGTATCTTCAATCAACCAGAGGTTACCGCTGGCGGGGACGTCTCTCGAGATAGCCGTAGATCCTCTTCACCCGGCGGGCCACGGTTTTCCAACCCTCTTTTCGTATGACCGGACCGTCACGGAGTTTTATGTGTGAGATCCTGATCTGCTGCCCACCAAAAGTGTAGGTTTCCCCGACGACAAACTCATCTTCGCCCTCTGCGCTCTGGTAGAGCGGGATGGTCGTGCGCCCGGCGTGGATCGATGCCTTCACCACGACCTGCTCGATCCCGCGAGTCCAGAGGGTTGTCACCTCTTCTGCCTTTGCCTGACTGACTCTCTTATCTCCGACCTCGATGCTGGTGACCTCGACCCCGGTCACTTCGTCCCCGCACTCTGCGGCGAGGTGGTCCCCGAGGCTCACCATCTCGCCTGAGTACATCTCCACGCTGCAGACCTGTGACTCTGTCTCGCGACTCACGATCGTCCTGACCGTGATGATACGGGGCTCAGCGGGTCTTGGTACACGGTGGATCTGGCCACATTCGCTGCACTGCACCACCAATTCGGCGGCATCCCGGAGGATCTGGTGCTCACACTCTTCCTTACAGAGGGGGCAGACGATAGTAATCATTCATTAGCAATGGAATCCCTCTCCTAATTAAGCATGAAGGCAAGGGATATCGTGCGGGCACGGGGGCACCCGCTGATCCAGGGAACCCATCGGACAACGTTTGAAGTGACGAAAGACAGGACGCTGACGCTATCGGGCGACTGCATCATCGGGGTCGCCGCCGACAAAGGAGCCGCCGATCTCGACCCCGCTCTGAAGACGGTGCTCTGTGATGACCGGGCGGTGCTCACAACCCGCCTCATTGCCGGCGGTCAGACTGTCGAGATCAGATCACGAGGTGGCGCGGCGTTTACCCTGGACCACCCTGGAGACCTTGTCTGGAGACGGAGCGCGTTCATCTCAGATCGTACAGTAGGTATCCATTCAGATCATGTCGCAGCCGCGCTCCCCCGGGCGCTCATCGAGGCGCTCAGGAGGGGTGAGGAACTGGTGGTCGAGCTTGAGGCTGAGATCCCGGAGACGCCCTGACTGTGGCGGGTTGAGGAAGGATCGGTTCATCCCTGCCTGTGGGGAAAAAACGTCAGTTGCTTCTTAGTTCCCCCGGCGTAAGGACGGGCATCGTGTTTTTCGGGGAGGAGGTTCCGGACCACCTCGTGTACTCAGGCACCTGCAGGTCTGGGATCTCTTGAATGGTGACTGAGGAGATCCCACCCCGGAGATGGCTGGCGGTTGAAGCGTCAGGCGGGGTGGTAGCATACGTCTGCACTAAGACGGCGATCTGGTGCATCCCGGCGGGGGTCGTAGACGGCGATCTCCTTGGCTTTTTGTTGCGCGGCAAGGGATCGGGAGGAGGTCACTCTCCTCCCGGCAGAGGGGTTTTTCCTGAATCAGCCCCACTGTCAGCTTTGGTTCGACTGCGTATCTCTCTCCCTTGATTTCCACCAGTCAATCACCCTGTGCAGGGAGAGGGTGGCCCCAACCTCCATGGCGATAGCCATCAGGTTCCACTGCACAGGAAGCGTCTCCTCGCTTCCGGAGACTCAGGTTTCACCTCAGGTCTGAAGCCTCTGAATTCCGATCTCTCCAGCCGATCGCAAACACCAGGCTCGCGTCTCTGATCCGGAGATATCCGGACTACCGCAAGATGGGGGGGCCAGTTGCCTCTAATCGCATGCTCAATCAACTGGTTTCTTCCAGGTGTCGTCATGGACCCCCTCTGCCCCTCCTTACCCCCGGGGCGGCCTGATGCGTGGTCGGGGATACGGGTGGATTTGGGGTAGCGGGTATGGCCAGCTCGCTTTGCTGTTCTGGCAATCAGCACATTTCCATGCCGGGAATAGAGAAGAGCCGGGAGTGGTGGCAGATCCGGCGCTGGCTCTCTTGCCGGGGATGCGGGGATTGTGATCAGGCAACCCGCCCAGGACCCGCGCCCGCTTCACCGGTCGCGGCCGAGCTCGGTGAGCCTCATCTCGGCTGTGGTGAGGAGGTCCTCACACCGCTTCACGAGGAGCGCACCACGTTCGTACATGGCGATGCTCTCATCAAGGCTCGCATCACCATCTTCCAGTCTCCGGACAATCCCTCGCAGTTCTTCCAGCATCTCTTCAAACGTCTCTGTCATAGGTAACCTCCTCCACGATGGCTCTACACTGCCCATCTATCATTCGCAGCACCACCCGTTTCCCCGGGCTGAGATCTTCAGCGCTTCGTGCGACTCTCCTGTCTGCCTCAACGATACAGTAGCCCCGATCAAGGATGGTGCGCGGGTTCTTCCCCGCGAGGTCTGCGCGGACCTCTGCAAGCGCTGCCCTCTCTTGCTGCACCCGCGAGACCGCTGCCCTCCTGAGCAGTTCTTCATGCTCGGCAAGCCGCTGCATCCGCTCGTGGACCTGGCGGGCGAGCCGCCTGGGATGCATGCGCGCCCGCAGATCCTCGACTTCCTGTCCTGCGGCGGCAAACCGGTGCGAGAGATGTAACCGCATCCTCTCCTCATAGTCGCGCAGTTCCTGAAGCACCTTCCGGAGGTCAGGAACCGCTCGCTCAGCCGCTGCCGACGGCGTTGGTGCTCTGAGGTCTGCGGCAAAGTCACAGAGGGTGACGTCCACCTCGTGCCCGACGGCGCTGATCACCGGGGTCTTACAGGCAGCGACGGCCCGAACAACATCAGGGTGGTTAAAGGGGAAGAGGTCTTCGAAACTCCCCCCACCGCGGCCGACGATGATCACGTCCACAGCCCCGTCGATCCGCCTGATCGCCTCCGCGATCTCGATATGCGCCCCCTCTCCCTGGACAGCCGTCGGCGAGAGGACCACCTCGGCTGGATACCGGCGTGAGATGACCGAGAGGACATCCCTCACCGCTGCGCCGGTCCGGGAGGTGACCACACCGATCCGGTGCGGGAAGACGGGCAGGGGCCGCTTCCGTTCAGGGGAGAAGAGCCCTTCAGCGTTGAGTTCCCGCTTCCAGCGCTCGATCATGAGGTGGCGCTCGCCGAGACCTGCCCGGATCATCTCCCTGACGACCAGCTGGTACCTGCCCTGTGGCTCGTAGACCTCTACCGACCCCCGGGCGAGGACGTCCATACCGTCTTTCGGCTCGAAATCGAGCCCTGACGCGTAGGAACGCCACATGACACAGTTGATCAGCGCAGAACCACTCCTGCTCTGTTCTCCGAGCGAAAAGTAGCGGTGGCCTGAGGTGTGGTTCTTGTAGTTGGTCACCTCCCCCCGCACCCAGATGTCGTGCAGGCGGTCATCCTCAAGGAGGTCACAGATGAGGCTTGAGACCTCTGATACCTCGAGAACCGGAGTTCCAGATCGATCCGGCCGGTCTGAAGGACCGCGCAACATCATCACAACCTATTAGGCCGATACCTTATATCAAGTAGTATGGGTCGTTTCGCCGTCTCGACAATGTTCTTCCACGAGTATCCGTGCGATCACATCTTTGATTACGTCGCTGAGGCTGGTCTTGACAGCCTTGAGTTCTGGGTTGAGACACCGCACTTCTGGCTTCGCGACCGCCCCGAGGACGAACTTGCGAGGTGTATCGCCGACCACCCTGAACTCTCGCCGATCACCGTTCACGCCCCGTCGCTGGACTTAAACCCCTGCTCCATCAATCCGCGGGTCGCTGAGATATCGGTCGACTACACCATCGAGGCGGTCCAGATGGCTGACCGGGTGGGCGCGGACGTGATCACTGTCCATCCTGGCAGGAGGACGGCGAAACGGCATCCGAGCGCTTATGACTACCGGCGGTTTGAGATCTATATCACCCGCCTTCGGGAAGCTGCTGAGACGACGCAGGTGCGGGTGGCGATCGAGAACCTGGAACCCCGGGTCAACGCCCTGCTCTCCACGGCTGAAGATGCGGCCGAGGTGCTCGAGCGGGAACCCTGGCTCTGGTTCACGCTGGACATAGGACATGCCATGATGGCGTCCTGCGACGAGGTGATCCGGTTCATCGACCTCTGTATCGACCGGACGGTCAACGTCCATGTCAGCGCTCTCGGAGAAAACGGCCGGCCTCACCATCCCATCCATGACGATACCTCTGCGGCCCGTGTCCTTGCAGAACTCGCAGACCGCGGCTACGGTGGCTATCTTACCCTTGAACTTGAGGATATGGTATTTCCACGGTTCCTCTCATCAGAAGAGAAGATTGTGCTCCTGATGCGAGAGGTCGAGGAGCTGGAGAGTATATTCTCCTGAATCGCTGGATTTATAATCTCTGACTCCGACATAGTATATATATCCTTAACTATCCATCAGAGATCATATGTGGGTTGTGCCGAGCTGTGCAACGTGGCGTGGAGTAAATGGTAGTCGTAGACGTTGTGACTGTAGAGATCATATTATTTCTCGTCTGTTTGCTCCTATCTGGCTTCTTCTCAAGTTCTGAAGTTGCTCTTATATCGATAACCCGGGCGAAAGTCCACGCGCTTCTCAACCAGGGTCGAAAAGGAGCGGAAGCGCTCGATATCCTGAAGCGCTCCACCGACAATGTTCTGATCACCATCCTGATCGGGAACAACGTCGTCAACGTCGCCGCCGCGTCACTCGCGACTGCGATTGCCATCGGGATTTATGGCGATGTTGGTATCGGCGTAGCGACCGGTGTCACCGTCATTCTGATGCTGATCTTCGGCGAGATCGGGCCGAAGATGTACGCCTCCCGGAACACCGAAGAACTGGCGCTCCGCGTTGCCCGTCCCATCCTCTTCCTCTCAAGGTTGCTCTCCCCTGTGCTCTGGGTATCTGACCGTATCAAGCAGTATTTTGCCTTCAGGCCCGGGGTGACTGAACCGGTTGTCACAGAAGAGGAGATTAAAGAGTGGATCGACGTCGGCGAAGAGGAAGGAACCATCGAAGAGGAGGAGCGGGATATGCTCTACTCGGTTCTGCGTTTTGGCGATACAACGGTCCGCGAGGTGATGACCCCCCGGGTGGATGTTGTTATGATCGAGGATACCAGCACGCTCGAGAACGCCATCTCCATCTTCAACGATACCGGTTTCTCCCGGATCCCGGTCTACCGTGAACATATTGATAACATCGTCGGGCTCTTAAATATCAAGGACATCTTCGCGGCGGTCTTCCGTCAACAGATGGATGTGACGATCAGAGACCTGATCTACGAGCCCTACTTCGTCCCGGAGAGCAAGAAGATCGACGATCTCTTAAAAGAGCTCCAGGTGAAGAAACAGCATATGGCTATCGTCCTTGACGAGTATGGGTCATTTGCCGGGATCGTGACGGTCGAAGATATGCTCGAAGAACTGGTGGGTGAGATCATGGACGAGTTCGATGAGGAAGAGCCTGAGATTCAGCAGGTCGGCGAAGGTGTCTATGTGGTCGATGCGCGGGCGTGGGTGGAACACCTCAACGAAGATCTGGGCATCAACCTCCCGGTGACAGACACGTATGAGACGATCGGTGGCCTGGTTATCGACCGACTGGGCCATATCCCCCACCGCGGCGAGCTGGTCGAGATCGAGGAGAGCAACATCACCCTGGTGGTGCTGCAGATGCGGGGTCGGCGTATCGTTAAGGTAAAGGTGATCGTAGCCCCGCCGGTTGTACCCAAGGAGAAGAGTGAGGAGCTGGAAGCATGAGCTATAATAACCCTGAGAGGCCTGCCCGAAAAAAACGGATCGCTTTCCTCGCCTCAGGGCGAGGATCAAACTTCCAGGCGGTGATCGACGCCATTGCCGCCGGAGCTATCCCGGCGATCTGTGTCAGCCTGATCACCGACAATCCGGAAGCCTATGCGATAACGAGAGCAAGAAATGCCGGAATCCCGGTGACGATTGTCGAATATGCACGGTTCCCCTCGAAGGCTGCTTATGAAGAGGTGCTGCTTGCTGCGATGCGAAACTGTCAGGCTGACCTCTTTGTCCTTGCAGGCTACATGCGTATCCTGGGGCCTGCGATCGTGCATGAGTTCTCTGGAAGGATGATGAACATCCATCCCGCCCTGCTCCCGGCGTTCTCTGGGCTGCATGCCCAGCGGCAGGCGATCGAGTACGGGGTGAAGGTCGCCGGCTGTACCGTCCATCTGGTCGACGAAGGGATGGATACCGGCCCCATCGTCGTCCAGCGGTGTGTTCCGGTCCTCCCGGACGATGACGAATCGACGCTTACTGACCGGATCCTTGTCGAGGAGCACAAGGCGCTCCCCCTTGCCGTAAAACTCTTCTGCGAAGACCGCCTGGAGGTTCATGGCCGGCGGGTGCAGATCAGGTGATGGCGGCATCAAACACTTATATCCTCTCACCTCTAACCTCAAGACCTATCAGTCGATGGAACGATCACACCATGGCAGATACCAGACGAAGATCAGGATCCCGGAGACTTGCCCAGGAGAGGATCGCTATCCTTTTCGCGCGTGCCGCAGAATTCTATCCTGAGAATCCCGAGTGGAGCAACCGTTGTGTGGAACTGGCACGAAAGATCAGTATGCGCCACCGGATACGGATAGACCGGGAGTTGAGGCGCCGGTTCTGTCGTCGGTGCAACGCTTATCTGGTCCCGGGGTCAAACGCCCGGGTCAGGATCCACCGGGGACATGTGATCATCACCTGTCTTGGCTGTGGACACCGGTCACGATATCCGGTCGGGAGGTCTCGACCATGAATAGAAAATCGTTTCAAGATCTCAAACCTACCATCTGGATAGGGAAACGAGGGATCACAGGTGACATGATCGATGAGATCAGACGCCAGCTCAAAGACAGGAAGGTTGTGAAAGTCAGGTGGCTCCGGAATACGGAGGTCAATCCTGATGAGATTGCGGCATCGGCTGATGCAGATCTCCTCGAGGTCCGCGGGCGAACCCTTGTCCTCGCAGAGCGGAGAGGCCGATCGGCTTGCCGCAGTTCTCGAAATATATAAAACGTCACCAGACGAATATGTAAAGACTGTTAGCGATAGTGAGGTTCATCTATGACGACGGTATATGACATCCCCGCCGATACACTCATCCGGCAGGTGGCGGAAGAACTTAAGAAAAATCCGCAGATTCAGCCCCCCGATTGGGCTGCTTTTGCGAAGACGGGGGTACATAAAGAGATGCCCCCCGAGGATGACGACTGGTGGTATACGCGTGTGGCGTCGGTCTTCCGGCGTGTCTACACCGATGGACCGGTTGGAACACAGAGAATGCGCTCCATCTATGGCGGAAAGGCTGATCGGGGTCCGGCTCCTGCCCGGTTCAAGCGGGGGAGCGGTTCGGTCATCAGGAAGGCTCTTCAGCAGCTTGAGGCAGCCGGGTACGTCTCCCATACCAGCGAGGGACGGGTTGTCACCGCAGCCGGGAGATCGTTCCTGGACAACATTGCGGATGGCCTGAAGGCTCAGGCTGTCGGGATTGCGCCTGGACTTGCGAAGTACTGAAATTCAGGAGGTATGACTGATGGTAGATGACGAACTCGCAGAACTCCGTCGCCAGAGGCTAGAACAGATGCAACGGCAGGCGATGGAGCAGCAGGCAATGGATGAAGAAGCTTTGCGCCAGAAGCAGATCGAGTCGCAGATCCGCATCGCGCTCATGGAGATCCTCGAGCCTGAAGCGAGGGAGAGGCTCAATACCATCAAGTTGACCAGACCTGAGTTTGCGAAGGCGGTCGAGCAGCAACTGGTGATTCTGGCTCAGAGTGGCAGGATCCGTCAGCGGATCACCGATGAGCAGTTGAAGAGCCTGCTTGCGCAACTGACGCCGACAAAGAAAGAGTTCAGGATTACACGGAAGTAATGGTAGCGGGCGTGCTCTTCTCTGGAGGGAAAGACAGCGCACTGGCGGCGATCCTGCTTGCGCGCGATTACGACGTGGAGTTGAATACCTGTGTGTTCGACCCCGACCGTGAGGTTCCAGCGGTGCGGGCTGCAGCAGCTGCTCTGGACCTTCCTTTCAGGCGGCTGGTGCTCGGGAGAGACCTGCTGGAGGAGGCTGTCGACCTGCTCCTTTCGTGCGGTTACCCAAACGATGCGATCAACATGGTCCATCGGACGGCGATCCAGGCCCTTTCGCGGGAGTATCCGGTGATCGGCGACGGGACCCGTCGGGAAGACCGGGTTCCCCGGCTTGAACGTTCTGAGGTGCAACACCTGGAGACAACCTCTGGCTGCTCCTATGTTCGGCCGCTCCTCGGCTACGGGAAACCGGAGACTGAGCGTCTCGCCAGGCACCTGCTTGTGGTGCGGTATGGGGAGACGGGGGAGATCGGGAATGGCGACTACGAACAGGAGATCCGGGAGGAACTACGTGCCCGGGGTATCGACCCGGCGCCATTCTTTCCGCCTCGCCACCGGCAATCGCTGGTGATCGGGAAGAGGAAGACCTGAAGTATATGAAGTGATGTTTATGAGCAAAGTAACGAAGGGCCGGAAGATCCGGCTGGCGAAGGCATGCGAGCAGAACCGTCGTGTGCCGGCATGGGTGATGATCAGGACCAACCGTAAGGTTGCATCGCATCCAAAGCGACGCAACTGGAGACGGAGTACCTTAAAGGTGTAAGACCATGGCAGAGGCATTAAAAGAGCATATCTACATCATCCCTCTCCGCGAGGCGAAGCGAGCACCCCGGTGGAAAAGAGGGAATACCGCCATCAAGGACGTCAGGACGTTTCTTGTGCGGCACATGAAGAGTGAGGACGTCAAGCTCGATTCGAGCATTAACGAGAAGATCTGGGAGAACGGCAGTGGCAAGCCCCCGCGAAAGATTCGCGTTCGCGCGATGAAGTTTGAGGATGGGCAGGTCCAGGCCGAGCTCGCTGAGGAATGAAATGAGCGGGACGATCGATCTCACCGGCGATCCAAACATCGGCGTCTTTGCCCGCGTATTTGAGGACATAGCGATCGTACCCCCTGGTGTTCCCCGGGAGTTCACCGACACCCTTGTCCGGGAACTGGATGTTGGGATTGTGACCACCTCCATCCAGGAGAGCGGTATCATCGGTTCCCTCGTCGCAGGGAACAGTCAGGGTCTGGTCGTCAGTGGTCTTGCCACGGATGATGAGGTAGCGGTCCTTGAGGACTACCGGGATGTTCTCCTGCTTGAGGGTTCAATGAACGCTGCGGGCAACGTCATCCTGGCAAACGACTATGTTGCCGCAGTCCATCCCGATATGGAGATCGATGTCGCTGAAGAGATCGGGTCGTTCCTGGGCGTTCCGGTGATCCGGCTCTCGCTTGGAGGGATCAAGACCGTTGGCATGGCCGGGTATGCGACGAACCGGGGTATCCTTGTCCATCCGAGGGCCAGCGCCACTGAGATCGCTGCCCTTGAGCGGGTGGTCGATCTGCCTATCGGCCTTGGTTCGGTCAATATGGGGGGTGGCCTCGTCGGCACCGGAGTCCTGGCAAACAGCAAGGGCTATGTCGCGGGATCCTTTACGAGCGGGTTTGAGCTGGGACGGATAGAGGAAGTCTTTGGGTTTTTGGAGTGAGTGAGTCATGGAGAACCAGACGTTTGAAGTTGTAGGTGTGTGTAAGATCAAGAACAGGTGGATGCCATACCGGAAGGTCGTCAAGGCCCCGAACGAGAACCAGGCCAGAGAGAGGGTTTTTACGGACATCGGAAGCAAACATTGCCTGAAGAGAAATTATATCACCATCGAGTCAGTTAACGTAGTAGCTGGTGAATAACGTGGACCAGATAGATCCCCGCGAGATCCAGACCCTGCAGATGTACTTAAATGAGTACCGGCAGCAGATAGAGATCCTGACACAACAGCTCGGTATGATCGAGCAGCAGCGTCTCGAATCAACCGCTGCTATAGAATCCCTTCAGGCTATCCAGGAGGATGAAGAGGGTATTGTTCTTCTCCCGATCGGGGGCGGTGCCTTTCTCCGGGTGAAGGTGCTCGATGCCGGTCACGTTCTGCTGAACCTTGGAGCTGATGTCTCTGTTGAGCGGGCCACCGCGGAGGCGATCGAGTATCTCCAGGATCGGACGATTGAGCTGGAGGCACTGGGGAAGAAGGTTGCAGAATCGATCGGAAAACTGCAGGAGCAGGCAGCGGGGATCTCCCGGCGCCTGGAGATGATCTATCAGGTGGTCAGGCAGGCCCAGGCAGGTCAGGGCGGAAGTTGATGTATGTTCGATTCGTTAAAGAAAAAACTTCAGGATATCAGGGCTAAATTTTCATCAAATATCGAAGAGGCTGCGAAGACTGCGTCGGTGTCACCGGTAGCAGAACACCCTTCTGGAGAGCAGTCAGCGCCAGCACCGACACCCGGTTCATCGCGGGCTGTCCACCCTGAACCGCCGGTCTCCCCGCAGAAAGAAGGGGAGAAACCCACATTTTTCAACAAACTCAAGGTCCTGGTCCGGGAGGGCGATATCCTCCTCCAGGAGAAGGATATCGAGGAACCCCTTTTTGAGCTCGAGATGGTTCTCCTTGAGAATGATGTCGCCCTCCCGGTCACCGATGCGATCATCGCCCGGATGCGGGAGGACCTGGTGGGTCAACATAGGAAGATCGGGTCGTCGGTTGATGACCTGGTCGTTTCTGCCATGCGGTCTGCGATCTGCGGGGTGCTGGGTGAAGGGCTTGACCTCTGTGACTATATCAGGGAGAGCGAGCGACCTGTGAAGATACTCTTCACCGGCGTGAACGGGACGGGGAAGACGACAACCGTGGCAAAGGTCGCCAATTATCTCCAGAAGAATGGTTTCTCGGTGGTGATCGGCGCCGGTGATACCTTCCGTGCGGGGGCGATCGAACAGATTCGTGTCCATGCTGACCGTCTCGGTGTCAAGATGATTCAGCATCAGGCCGGCGCAGACCCCTCTGCGGTCCTCTTTGATGCGGTGCAGTATGCGGTAGCACACGAGATCGATGTTGTCCTTGCTGATACGGCCGGTCGGTTCCATAACCGGGCAAACCTCATGAACCAGCTCGAGAAGATCCGGCGGGTCATGAAACCTGACCTTGTCGTCTACGTCGATGAGGCGGTGGCGGGGAACGACGCGGTTATCAGGGCTGATGAGTTCAACCAGGCGGTTGGCACCGACGCGGTCGTTCTGACGAAGGCAGATATGGATCCCAAAGGGGGTGCTGCTATATCGATCGCGCATACTATCGGGAAACCGATCCTCTTCCTCGGGACCGGGCAGGGCTATGACGACATCATGCCGTTCAATCCCCGTGCTCTGGTCGACGAACTGCTGGGGGATGAGGCCTGATGCTCGATAACCTTGGTGCTTCGCTCAAGGACGCGGTCAAGAAAATTGCCGGCAAGACGGTGATCGATCGGGCTGCGGTCGACGAACTGGTGCGTGACCTGCAGCGGGCGCTCCTGCAGGCTGATGTCAACGTCAAACTCGTGATGGACCTTTCGCAGGCGATCAAGCAGCGTGCCCTCGACGAGGAACCCCCAAAAGGAATGGGTGTTCGGGAGCATGTCCTGCGGATCGTCTACCAGGAACTTGTCAGGCTGATGGGGACCCCTGGTGAGGTGACGCTCGGGCCCCAGACGATCCTGATGGCTGGGTTGCAGGGGAGCGGAAAGACCACGACGACCGCGAAGCTCGCCCGCTTCTTCCAGCGAAAAGGGTTGCGGGTTGGTGTGATCTGCGCCGATACCTTCCGCCCCGGTGCCTATGATCAGTTAAAGACACTCTGCGACCGGATCAGCGTTCCCTGTTTTGGCGACCCGGATGAGTCTGACGCATTGAAGATCGTCAGGGAAGGACTGCCCCGTCTCAGGAAGCAGCATGAGGTGATCATCATCGATACCCAGGGGAGGCACGCCCTCGAGGAGCACCTGATCGAGGAGATCATCAACATCAACGATATCTCGCATGCTGACCACCGCTGGCTGGTGATCGACGCTGCGCTCGGGCAGCAGGCAAGTGAACAGGCCCGCAGATTCCATGAGGCGATCGGGATCGACGGCGTTCTCGTCACTAAGATGGACGGCACAGCAAAGGGTGGTGGCGCCCTCTCGGCCGTTGCCGAGACACAGAGCGGGATCGTCTTCATCGGGAGTGGTGAGACGATCGAAGACCTCGAACGGTTCAACCCGGACGGGTTCATTTCCCGACTGCTCGGGATGGGTGACTTAAAAGCGCTCGTCGAGCGGGCTGAGGAGGCGGTCTCTGCTGAGGATGTCGATGTCAACGCCATGCTCAGAGGCAAGTTCACGCTCCGGGACATGTATAAGCAGCTCGAGGCGTTGAACAGGATGGGGCCCTTAAAGCAGATCATGAGCATGCTCCCTCTCGGGGGTGTGCGGATCCCTGATGAGGCCTATGATATCACCAGCACCAAGATGGAGCGCTACAAGGTGATCATGGACTCGATGACACCCCTTGAGCTCGACGATCCCTCGGTCTTCGGGAGTTCCCGGATCCAGCGTGTCGCCCGTGGTGCTGGGGTGGCACCTGAGGACGTCAGGGAGCTCATCAAGTATTACAAGATCATGCAGCGCGCCCTGAAGGGTATGCGGGGTATGGGCGGCGGCAAGTTCAACATGCAACGCATGATGAAGAAGTTCGGCAGGACCCAGTAGATGAAGCGGTTTGCCATCGTGGGTCACCTTGCCGTGACCGACGGCACGTTCAGTCTCAACAACCTCCCCGGGGGCGCCGGGAGGATGGACGTCCTCTGTCGTTGCGTCAACTCCTCATTATTCCTCTCCCATGATCTCAGGCGCGACGTTGAGTGCTATCTGATCCTCTGCGGTGAACCCGACGCCCCAAAGACTGTTCTCTTCCGGGGGAGCGAGGTCCGCTACCTCTCACCTGACGAGCGGAGCACTGCGGCCCTGATCAAGAAGGCGCTCTCGATCCCCTGCGGGGACGAGTTTCGGGAGTCGACCCCGGGCGTCTATATCCGCCGCGGCGGACTCTCGAGACTCCTCTCTGAGGTACCGTTTGCGGTCCTTGATGAGGCAGGGGAGGATATCAGGACTGCCCGGGTGCTGCCAGAATCCTATCTCCTCTCTGACCACCTGGATTTCGCCCCTGAAGAGGAAGAGCTGATCGAGGGCCTTCCCCGCTACTCGGTGGGGCCGCGGTCGTTGCATGCTGATCACACAATTACCGTCCTCTTAAACGAGATGGACCGGAGGGAAACTGGATGGATATCATCGAAGAGGTAGAAGCAATCCTTGGCTATGGGGATATCTGCGACAACTGTCTCGGGCGATTCTTCGGCAAACGGTCTTTTGGGCTGACAAACGCAGAACGAGGTCGGGCGCTCAGGATAATGCACGAGATCGTGGCAGATGAGCCCCACCAGGAACCGGAGCCTGAGTCATGCTGGATATGCGGCGGCGAGCTCTCTCGCACCGATGCCTGGGCGGAGATGGTCGTGAAAGAGATGGATGGCATCGAGTTTGATACCTTTCTGATCGGGACAAAGGTACCACCGATCATGGCAGAGAGCGAAGAGATGGTCTGGAGCGATCTCTCCCTGCGCGACCCAGAACCGCTGAAGGCCGAGATGAACAGGGAGGTCGGGAAGGTTGTCTCTGGCCTGACTGGAAAGAGGGCCGACCTCCAGAACCCCGACGTCGTGGCAATCCTCGACCTCGCGGCCGAGGCAGTCGAGGTGCAGGTGAATCCCGTCTTCTTTGCCGGCCGCTACCTGAAGTACGAGCGGGGCATCCCCCAGACCCGCTGGGACTGTCGGGCGTGCCGGGGGGCCGGGTGTGAGCGGTGCAACTTTACCGGGAAGCAGTACGCAGACTCGGTTGAGGAGCTGATCGGCCGCCCCGTCATCGAGGCCTTTGACGCAGAGGATGCCGTCCTCCACGGTGCCGGCCGGGAGGATATCGACGCCCGGATGCTCGGATCAGGTCGACCGTTCGTGATGGAGGTCACGGCTCCGCGGAAACGGTCAGTGGACCTCTCAGCGCTTGAGGAGGAGATCAACCAGAGCGCTGAAGGCAGGGTGGCGGTCCACCTGACTGGATGGGCTGACCGGAAGATGGTGCAAACCCTTAAATCAGACAAAGCGCATAAAAAATACAGGATCCTGGTTGAGATCGATGGTCCTGTAACTCCAGAAGAGTTCAGGGCTGCTCTCGATCAGTTGAATGGTGTAACGATACGACAGCGCACCCCTACGCGGGTGTCACACCGACGGGCAGATAAAGTCCGGCATCGGCAGGTCCTCGATATCGAGTGTACAGGTAGAGTTGACGACCGCTATCAGGTCGACGTCGTCGGCGAAGCAGGTCTCTACATCAAAGAACTGGTATCGGGTGACAGCGGTAGGACCCAGCCCAGCCTTGCCCAGATCCTGGGGCGCACCGCGCGTGTCGTCAGCCTCGATGTGGTGCAGGTCAAAACAACAAATGAGTATGGTGAGGAGTAGTCAATGGCACGTCATAATGGACCGCGCAAGAAGACGCGGTATAAATTCAAGAAGGACCTCCGAAGACGCGGTATCCCCCCGGTCTCATCGGTGATTCAGGAGTTTGAGATCGGGCAGAGGGTGCATGTTGTGATCGAACCGAGCGTCCAGAAAGGTATGCCACACCGGAGATTCCATGGAAAGACCGGCACGGTCGTCGGACAGCGGGGACGTGCATGGGTTCTTGAGGTCCGGGATGGCAATATGATAAAACAGGTGATTGCGAGACCGCAACATCTAAGGGCGCAGAAGGTATAATCCTCATCGGTAGTGATTGGCATGAAGGTAAAAAATATCGTCAACGAAGAGCGGATGGTGCTTCCCGAACTACGTGACACGCTCCTTGCTGTGGAAGCAGCCCGGCTTGAGTCCGGGGAGGAGATGTCCTACGAGCTTCGTAAGAGCATTGAGCATGCCAATCATCTTGCAAAGACGTCGTCGGAGAAGGCTCGTGACCTGGTCGAAGAGCTCATGAAACTCGAGAAGATGAAGGAGGAGATCGCCTACCGCATCGCGAACCTGATGCCGCGGACCAGGGACGAGCTACGAGCAATTTACGCTAAAGAACGATTTAATCTCACGACTGAAGAGCTGGACGAGATCCTTGACCTGGTGATGACCCACTTCTAACAGAAGGGTGGTGTCAATGAAGACCGAGAAGAAAGAGGAATACGCGGTAGTCATCGATGTACTCCCGATGGGGTACGCGAATGACCCTCGTCCAGTTTACAAGCGAGAACCGGTTGTCCTGGCGGTCGGCGTGGATCAGTTCAAACTGCTTGAGCTCGTCCCGAAAGAAGGTGCCGATATCCAGATCCACGACAAGGTCTATATCGGCGATGGGGAACGGGACAAGATCGAGCGTGTGAAACGAAGGATCGGTTACGATGACCTGACGGCGGCGGCAAAACTGGAACTCCCGTTTGTGGTCGAACAGATCGTCCGCGAGAATGAGAGCCGGTTCGTCGACTTCTTCAATAAATCTCTCCCGATCACGCCGAAGTTCCACATGCTCCATCTGCTTCCTGGTATCGGGAAGAAACTGATGTGGGAAGTGATCGAGCAACGGGAGAAGAAACCCTTTGAGAGTTTTGCTGACATCTCTGAGCGGATAAAATCGATCCCGCATCCAGAACGGATGATCGTCAGTCGTATCCTCCGCGAGATCGAGGATCCGAACGAGAAGTACCATATCTTTACACTGAAATGAGTGCCCCAAGGGATCAGCACTTCCTCGTCGACCAGAGGGCGGTCGAGAGGATTGTCGGTTTTGTCGATGTCTCAGGCAGGACGGTGCTCGAGATCGGGCCGGGCGAAGGAGTCCTCACCCGCGCCCTTCTGGATAGGGGTGCTGAGGTCATCGCGGTAGAGGTCGATCCTGTTCTTGTGGAAGACCTCGAGTTGATCTTTGCTGACGAGATCGAGGAAGGACGTCTTGAGATCATCCAGGGCGACGCGCAGACGGTGGATCTCCCGCCGTTTGATATCGTCGTCTCAAACCTCCCCTTCTCGGCTTCTTCAAAGATAACGTTCAGGTTGCTGGAGATCGGGTTTGAGGTTGCGGTTCTGGTCTACCAGAAAGAGTTTGCACAGCGTATGATCGCGTTGCCGGGGTCGTCAAACGTCGGGCGTCTCTCGATAATGGTGCAGACCTATGCTTCGGTAAAACCCCTGCTCGAACTCTCGCCCAACGCCTTCTCCCCCAAGCCTCAGGTTCGTGCCTGGGTGGTCCGTCTCACCCCGCGCGATCTGCTGCACCCGATTGCAGACCGGAAGGTGTATGCTGACCTGGTCAGGGTGCTCTTCTCCTACCGAAGGAAGACTGTTCGGAAGGGACTCAGGAGCAGCAGCGATACCTTTGAGCCTGAGGCTATCGAACGGACGATCGCGGACCTGCCCGAAGATCTCCTGAAGAAACGGCCTGAAGATCTTACGCTTGATGAGTTTGTAATGATCGCAAACGATCTGAGCAGACACTGAAATATTCAGCGGATGGGTGCTGGGATGAGCGATCAGGTCTATTCTCCTGCTGAAGATTCGCATCTCCTCCTCAGGGCGGCACTCAGGGAGGTTCGCCCGACCGATCGGGTGCTGGAAGTCGGGACCGGGAGCGGGTATGTTGCAGATGGGGTTGCTCTCCGGGCGGCTGAGGTGGTCGCGACCGACATCAACCCTCACGCCGTGGCTGCGGCGCGTGCCCGCGGCGTTACGGTGGTCAGGACTGATCTTTTTGCGGGGTTTCTGGGCCCGTTTGACCTTATCCTCTTCAACCCGCCCTACCTCCCAACGTTTCCTGAAGAGCGGATCGATGACTGGCTGGAGTATGCCCTCGATGGCGGACCTACGGGGAGGGCGGTGATCGAGCGGTTCGTTGCCGGGGCTGGCCGCGTGCTCTCGCCGTTCGGGCGGGTCCTGCTGCTCGTCTCATCTCTGACTGACCCTGATGCGGTGCGCGAACTCTTCGCCCGCCAGGGGTTTGTCTCGTTTATCGTCGATTCAGAACCGCTCGAGGGTGAGACCCTCTACGTGATCCGGGCGATGCGCGACCTCTGCCGGTTGGAGGCACGATTCCCTTCGGGGGAGAAAATCTCCATCGGAGACCAGGAATAGGGAGAGTTCGGAGCTCTTAGTGTAGTGATATCCCGGCTTTGTTGAAACTTCATCTTTGTTCTGGGGGTCGTTCCGGGCACGGTTCATCCCCCGGGGCGGAGTGG
>CAZYWX010000015.1:0-17580 GCA_964651285.1 uncultured Methanoculleus sp. | reverse complement strand
TCCCGGGGCACGTTCATGCCCACGTTCCCGACGACCACGACCCTGCCCTGATCCCGGACCAGGCGGCCGGCGGCCTCGATGGGAGCGTTTGACCGGGTGGCCGCGGTGATGATGACCGCGTCTGCCCCGAACGGCGAGAAGGCCTTCATCCTTCCTGCAAGACCGTCATAGTTTGAGACGACGTCGGCACCGAGGCTTGCTGCAAGCAGGAGTTTCTCGGGATCGATATCGATCCCGATGACCCGGCATCCCGCGGCCTTGAGGATCTGGACAGCAAGCAGCCCGATCAGCCCAAGCCCGATCACCGCGACGTTCTCGCCAACCGTGACTCTGGCGTTCCGGACGCCGTGCATCGCGATCGACCCGACGGTCGTGAACGCCGCTTCTCTGAAACCGACACCATCGGGGACCTTAACACAGAGGTTCTTCGGGACCGAGACGTATTCGGCGTGCACCGCATACCCTGCCCCGGCACAGGCGACACGGTCGCCGACCTCAAACTCGTCGGTCCCGGTCGTCACCACCCTTCCGGCAGAACTGTAGCCGAGCGGCTCCGGCCTTGAGAGACGGCCCATCGCCTGCCTGTAGGCCGGGATGAGACCATCGGTGCCGATCTTCTGGATAACTTTTCTCACGTCGTCAGGGCGTGCCTTCGCCTTACCGACGAGCGACTGTCCTGCGAGATCGATCAGCGACGACTCGGTGCCGGCGCTGATGAGGGAGTAGACGTTCTCAACGACGACTCCCCTGGTTGCGGCGGGAACGGGAACGTCCTCCACCCTGATAGATCCTGATTGAAGGTCAAGTAGTACCTGTTTCATGCGTATTTCCCCCATATCTGTGACTGCGTGAGACAATCGAGAACCTCGGATGTCATGAAGAGGTCAGGGAAGTTTTTTGCGGGCTCCACGGTCGACGACCGGATCCTGAGCAGCCGGCAGAGTGCCTCAAACGACCATGTCTCTGCGACATCGCTGTAGCGCCTGCGGGCGACCTGCCGGTAGAGAGCGTAGCCAAACCTGAACGCCCGGTGCTGCACCGGGTATCCCCCGATCGAGGCCATCCTGGCCGCTCCAATGACCGACCGGGGCAGGGTCCTCCAGGATGCCGGTTCCCACCTGAGCGCAAGACCACCCCGCAGGACCTCTTCGAGCCGGTCAAGGCAGAGATCGGCGTGCTCCAGGTACTGGTTCTCAGTCCTGGCTGCGTGGGTGAACGAGGCGTGGGCAAACGCATACGCCCCCGAGAGGTGGTAGGCAAAGGAAAGACCACTCCCCGACCAGTTAAACCGACCGCATGGACACATGGCGTCCGCGAGCCATTGCACGCCCTTCGCGAGGCTTTTGTCGATCCGTTCGTCCTGGAGCACGTCATTTGCCTTCGCGAGGTAATAGATCGTCACTCCCTGGTAGTGCAGGCAGGGGAGATCGTAGACATAGGGGTAGGTCCCCTGATCGACGGCATAGGGGTAGACCCCGTCGTCTCGCTGGTGCCTGATGATGTTCTCCGCCGCCCGCACGGCAGCCGCATGGGCGGCCCGGTCATCATAGCGTTCTGCATACCGTGCAAGGAACGCCCCGCAGGATGCGTCAACGTTCAGGTGGTCAGCGGTATACTGCGCTGATTTCAGGAAGTAGCCAGGACGCTTCTCGGCCGCGACGACGCAGTCCCGGGCTTTCAGGAGCGCCTCCTCGTGGGGGTAGTGGTCAACCGCCTCCAGCAGCGCGTCGCCGATAAAAGCGGTGATCAGGGGCGAGGGCTGGTTGTAGTTGACATGAACCTCCTTCCAGGACCCGTCAGGAGACTGACAGGCCACAACGTAGTTCAGGATCGGACCCACCAGCGGGTCGCCACCGGCACGGAGCATCGCCCTGCAGACCTCGGCATGCACCCGGTTGCGGACGATCCCGAAGACCGGGTCGCGGATGGAGGCGGTATCGCCATCGACGACCGCCAGCCCCCTGACCGCCCCGAGGATCTGAGCGGTCATCGACGTCAGGCGCCCGTTCATGTCATCCTCTCGATATGCTGCTTCAGTTTCAGGGCGACCGTCCTCCGGTCATAGTGCTCTGCGACGTACTCCCGACCCCGGCGACCCATCTCTTCCATCTTCGCCGGATTGTCCAGGAGCACCGCGAGCGCCGCAGCGATCGCCTCTGGTGTGTTCTCGGCGATGACCCCGGCACCCGACTCCTCTGCAAGGTGGGAGATCTCGCCGTTCCCGCAACCGACGAAGGGTATCCCGCACGCCATATACTCGTAGGCCTTGGTGGGTGCAGCATATTCAAGGGTTTTGAGTTGTTTCAGCGGCGCCACCCCGACAAGCGATTCTGAGAGCAGTCGGGGGATCTCCTCCCGCGGGAGGGGGCCGGTGAAGATGACCGAATCGGTCAGGCCCTCCGCCTTCACCAGCTGCTCCAGGTGCCCTCTCGTGTCACCATCTCCGACGATGAGGAACTTCAGGTCGTAGGTGCCGTTCATCGACTTGACGGCGAGGGCCACCTTCTCGAGGTCCTGTGCATGCCCGACGTTGCCGGTATAGATGATCTGCTGTTTCTTTCTGCTGTTTGTGGGACGGAAGAAGTCGGTGTTGACACCATTGGGCATCAGTTCCATGGGAGCCCTGACATCGTACCGCGATCGGATCCGCCGCCCGAGTTCTTCTGTCGTGACGCCGACAAGGTCTGCCCGGGCCAGGCAGGCCGCTTCGAACCTCCGGCTCATCTTCTCGTAGATACTTCCTTCCCTGACGAATCCAAGGCCGATTGAGGCATCTATCCAGAGGTCACGGAGATCGAAGATCCAGTTCACCCCGGTCATCCGCTTCAGGACGTAGCCCGGGATCCCGGTGAAGAGCGGCGGCGAGGACGTGACAACCACGTCATAGCGTCTTCTGGCGAGAACAAGCCAGATTAGCGCATGGAGCGGGAAGATGAGATAGTAGGCCATTCTGCTGACAAACCCCGGATCCCTGGAACCGGGCTGCCAGGTCCAGAGGCGTACGACGCGGACCCCATCGACCTCACTCTCCTCTACCCGCCGCCAGGTACGCGGGAACGAACCGGTGGGGAACGTGGGGTGAGGCGCAAGCACGGTTACGTCAACACCCTGTTCAGCAAGGCACACGGCGGTGTCGTAGATACGTGACGCGTTCCCGGACTTTTCCGGGGGGAAGTGTTGTGAGATGATACACACCTGTCTCATGTAACTCCTCATATTATCAGTCAGGATGCGGCAACCCGGGGCCGTTCATCAGGTCTTCTCTCCATATCCCACGCAAGAATGAGAGGATTTAGAGGAACCTCTCCTGCCCGTCCGGAGAGAGCAGGGGGACCGATGGTGGCGGGGGGGCGGTGGTCGGCCGGCCAGTCTCCACAGGGTAGAGCCGGACAGAGGAGAGCCCCGCATCCACCGGTGGCAACTGCACCGATGATCCGTCGCCCAGCACGCGGACAGTAAAACCGCGGGCTGCCCACTTCTCGTGGTCGAGGATATTACGGGTATCTACGACGATCTTTGTTCGTACCTGGAGCCCGGCCGGATCGATCCGGCGGAAACAGTCGTGATCGGCAAGAATGACGATACAATCGCTCTCGACTGCCGCATCAGCCATCTCCATGAGGGGATGCGGGAACTCCTTCACATAGGGGTCATGGCACCTGATGGCGTAACCTTCATTCTCAGCGAGCTGGATGAACTTGAACGCCGGGCTCTCCCGGGTATCACCGACGTTGCCCTTGTAGGCAACACCAAAGATACTGATCGTCGGATCCCGGATCTGGAAGAGCAGGTTGCGGACGACGTGGAGCACGTAGTTTGGCATGGAATCGTTGACTTCCCGCGCCGTCGAGATCATCCTGCTCCCGGTAGAGATCTCAGTCAGAAACCAGGGATCGATGGCGATGCAGTGTCCCCCTACCCCCGGGCCGGGGTTGAGGATCGAGACACGGGGGTGTTTGTTTGCAAGGGTGATAGCCTCCCAGACATTGACACCACACTCATCTGCAAGCCGGGCAAACTCGTTTGCGAGCGCGATATTCACGTCACGGCAGGTGTTCTCCATCAGCTTGACGAACTCTGCTGTCCGCGTATCGGTCTGGTGTATCTCCCCGCAGACGAAGATCTGGTAGAGGGCGGTCGCCTGGTCAGTGGAGTCCCGGTCATACCCTCCGATGATGCGACTGTTGTAGATCATCTCCTGCAGAGTCCGGCCCGGGATCGCTCGCTCCGGGCAATGAGCATACAGGAAGTCTCCAGCAGCAAGACCGCTCGTCTCAAGCCGGGGGATGACGACACGTTCGCTCGTTCCCGGGGGGACGGTCGACTCAAGAATGACCAGGTTCCCTTCCTGGAGGTGAGGGGCGATCATCTCTGCTGCGTGTTTGACGTATGCGAGGTCAGAGACCTTAGTCGCCCGGTTCAGCGGTGTCGGCACAGCAACCAGGAACCCATCTGCAGCCTCTGGTTCGGTCTTGGCAACAAACTGATCTCGTGCCTGGAGATAGAGGTCTTCGATCCCCGGTTCATGAAACGGAAGTTTTCCATGGTTCAGACAATCGACCACGCTCTGTTTTACATCAACGCCCACAACATCTATTCCGTGGGCGGCAAACAGCAACGCGGTCGGCAACCCTATGTATCCCAATCCCAGTACACAAATTTTCATGCGTATCTCCCCTGTGCAATTCATTGGTGCCGTGCGGCGGCACAGACCATTACGATCATTTTTCCGGCGATTCCGTCCCCGTAGGGATTTTTCCAGGTGTGGTTCCAGGCGGTTGCCGAGCGGACGCCCTCAAGAATCCGATCGGCATCAGCGCCGACCAGGATGTTTGATCCGACGCTCAGCGTCTCTGGCCGTTCGGTATCATAGCGCATTGTCGCGCACGGAACACCGAGAACGCAGGCCTCCTCCTGAACACCGCCAGAGTCGGTCAGCACAAGTTTTGCCTGCGACTCCAGCTGCAGGAACTCTAAAAATCCGAAAGGAGCAGTGAGGTTTAACCCGTCAACCCCGATACCCAGTTCTTTGATCCGCTTCTCGGTCCTCGGGTGGGCCGGGAAGACAACCGGCAGCGAGAACTCTTTCTGGACCCGTTCAAGCCCTTTCAGGATCTCCTTAAGGCGTGCCCGGTTGTCCACGTTCTCCTGCCGGTGAGCGGTGACAAGGAAGTATTCACGGGGCTCAAGATCGAGATCTCTCAATACGTTCCCCTTTCTCCTCGAGATCTCGAGATTCTGGTAGATCGCATCAACAACGGTGTTGCCGGTTACGCAGATCTTCTCATCAGCGATCCCTTCAGCGAGGAGGTTCTTCCGTGCGTGCTCTGTCGGGGCAAAGAGATAATCCGAGATATGGTCGGTGAGCACCCGGTTGATCTCCTCGGGCATCTGACGGTTGAAACTCCGGAGGCCTGCTTCGATGTGGCCCACCCGCATATGGAGTTTTGATGCCGCAAGTGCCCCGGCCATGACGGTGTTGGTGTCTCCCTGCACCAGGACGATGTCAGGCTCCTCTTTCACCAGGATGTCCTCAACACCGGTCATGATCCGTGCTGTCTGGCTGGCGTGGGTCCCTGAACCAACCTCAAGGTTGTAATCGGGATCAGGCAGTTCAAGCTCCTCAAAGAAGAGCCGGTCCATCTCGTATGAGTAATGCTGTCCGCTATGAACGATAAAGTGGTCAAGGCCTCTCCGCCTGCACTCCCTGATGACAGGCGACATCTTGATGATCTCAGGCCGTGTGCCGAGGAGTATCCCGATCATTCTCCATCCCTCTGCCGCATCCTGCCGCTGTTCATCCTCTCCTCACTCCCGCACCCGTGCGATCAGGGCAAGCGTCAGGCCCAGTATGAGAGCAACGGTCCCGGGGATCAGGAAGAGCGAGGCGAGCATGCCCAGCCCGATCGAGAAGAGACCGGTCTCGTTAAATTCCAGAAAAAACTGGAACAGGAAGAAGGTGCCAGCGAGCATCGCGGCGAGTCCTGGCAGACCGATCTTCAGGAGAGGCGCCCTCTCTACAGCGAGCCAGAATATGGATCCCAACACCTCTATGCCGTGAGAGAGAGGGTTTTTCGTGGATGTATCAAAATCGCCGTATTTACAGTTGATCGGCATCTCCCCGACACGCAGATCCTTCTCCTGGGCGATCCGGAGCATCTCAGATTCGGTCGAAAAGTCATCTCCTTTCAGGTTGCCCAGCATCGACTCCATGGTTCTCCGGTTCAGTGCCCTGAAACCGCACTGGGAATCGGTGACCGAACTGCCGTTACTGGAGACGATGTCAAGCACCACCCGGCCGAACCGCCGGTAAACGGGCATCTGGTCGAGGGTTCTGAACCCGATGACAAGATCGGTGGTACCAGAGAGGATCTCTTCAACCAGAAGAGGAATCTCTCCCGGGCTGTGCTGGCCATCACCATCCATAAACACCAGGCAGTCATAGTCGTGTTCGACTGCGTATCTGAGAGCACTTTTTACGCCCCTGCCTTTCCCAAACCGGGAACCGTGCGAGATGACGGTCGCTCCAGCGTCCCGGGCAACCTGCGCGGTATTGTCTGTGCACCCATCATCAATCACCAGCACCTCATCTGCATACAACCGGGCCATCAGGACAACTGAACCGATCGCAATCTCCTCGTTGAAACAGGGGATCGCTACAAGCGTTCTCGTCTTTTTTGACCGAACTGTCGGGGGACCGAGAGGTTCGGTGATCTCACTCACCGTCTGCCGATATTCAGGGACCACCGGCTTTCGCAGGGGGTTGACCTGTTCCTGGACCTCGCAGTGGAGAGGTGGCATATCTATCGGTCTTTCCGGTCCAATCCTCCGGGGTCCATATCGCCCAATCCAGTCCTCAGGCTCTGCATCTCTGTACTCTGGTAATTGCACAGGTGTCTCTTCGGCGAACGATCCCTCCAGGTGAGCGGATGGTGTCGCCTGAACCAGATCCTTGTCGTACATCCACTTTCCCCTCTTGACGTACTGGAACGGGACTGTTCCGGGATATATTAATAAGTTATTATTAACCACAAGTAGTTTACAAACCACACCAGGTATTTAAATGTGGTTGGTGGAACCTCCACTAAAACCCCACAAGCCTAGTTAACCGTTGCTATCAGGAGAATGAACCACAAGCAGTCGGGTTAACCGAAGATGCAAAACCAGAACAGCAGGATTCTGCTGGACTTGAACAATGTTGTAAGTTACTATGCGTAACGGTTAAGACAGGACAACTCTGATGCGAGGCAAAAAAGCCAATTTCCCCTGCCGCACCGGTTCAGGGATCTCCACCGTCTGCAGTTCGATCCCCTCGAAACAATGAGAGAGAATAGGATCTGTTCCTCTATTGCCTCTGCCCTGTTCTTGCCGCGGCCGCAACTATTTTATCTGAGATGCGGCCGGCCGCCGGTGTCAGAAGAAGGGGGGATGGATCAATCTGGCAACCGATCTTCTGATGAGGCAAGACGTGCAGAGACCTCTGCCATGAGACAGTGATAACGGTGGCGGCGTTCGGCGCGATACCGGCGGCTCTTCTCATTTACAGGAAGGGGGGTAAAGGGTATCCCATACCTGACCGCCCAGAGCACCAATCCCTCCGGTGGCGCCGCAGGTATCCTGGGCCCTGTCGGTCTCGCAAGGAGACGGGCGATCTCTCCGCTGCTGGCCTCCCCCCGTCCCACCCACTCAAGCGCGGTTGCCATGCACCGCACCATGTTCCGGAGAAAACTCTCCCCGGTCACCTCAAAGACGACGAACAGACCCTCCTCGAAGACCCGCGCATCAAGAATCGTTCTTTCAGGGTTACGGCCGCCTGCGCGAGCAAACGACGAGAAGTCATGTCGTCCGACGAACTCCTGTGCCGCTTCGTGCATAGCGGCGGTGTTACTGAGAACGGGGGTGAAATAGTAGCGATAGGTCCTGGAGAGGGCGCTGTAGCGGGGGTGAAACCCATCAGGCACCTGGGCCCAGGCTGTACACCAGACGTCATCAGGGAGTATCAGGTTCAGCGCCCTGATCGCCCGGTCCGGTGCATCGGTCCTGAATGCGCAGACCTGGCTTCGGGCATGCACCCCGCGATCGGTGCGGCCGGCGGTGGCAAATCTGGCTTCCCGCCAGTCGTTAAAGAGATCCAGGCGTCTGCAGGCAGCGATGAACTCACCCTCTACGGTCCGGAACCCGGGCTGCATCTGTGAGCCAAAGAACCCATCGCCAAAGTACGAAAAGCGAAATGCCAGATTCATCTATCTACCGTTCGTCGTATCTTGCGCAGGACATTCTTGATAGACTGCTGTGTGTAGGTATGCAGCGGGGTCATCTTCCCGCCCACCATCGTTCGCCCTTCACGGATCGCAGCGAGGATGGAAGGCACATCCGGCTCTGCCGTGACGTAGGTGATCCCGAAACCGACGTAACGGGCGTTATGGGCATCACTGCCACCAACACCTGGCTTGCCGAGTTTCTTCGCAGTAACCGCAGCCTTGCGGTTCGCCGACCCGGTGATATAGCGGCTGTTGAAGACCTCGACCGCATCCACTGACTCAACGCTGGCCGCAAGTCTTCTTCCGACACCATGGCGCCAGCGGTGGAAAGGATGCGGGAGGATCAGGAGAGCACCCCGAGCGCGGGCCAGGTCCACGGTCTCAAAGAAATCACGCCCTGCCGGGAGGGGTTCTGTGATACCAAGAGCCAGCAGGTGACCCTGTTTGGTCGATACCTCGATACCCGGGATCACGGTCAGGGGGGTGGCGCACTCGAGGGCGTAGAGAGCGCCGTCCACGGTATCGTGATCGGTGATCGCGATGGCATCGAGGCCAACCACCTCCGCCCTGTGCAGAACCTCCTCCACACTGCTTTCTCCATCCCTGGAGTACCTGGTGTGGACATGCAGATCGCACCGCAACATAAGATCAGATTATTTGTCATCGTTGAATAATAAGTGAGATGTATGCAGATTCTCCTGCCGACGGGATCGGCAACGGTCGGGATCGTGAAGGCGGCGGCTGCGCGGTTCAGTGACCGGTATGAGTTTGACGTGGTGGTCACCGGTGATGTCGCCTCGTTCCTTGCGCCCCGCGACCTCGAGAGGCTGCTGCGTGACGGGGACTATGATATGGTGATCGTCTCCGGGATGTGCACGGCGTCCTTCGCTGCTGTCGAGCGTGAGACCGGCGTCCCGATCTACCGGGGGCCACGGCACGCCGCCGACCTCCCGCTGGTGCTCTCGGTACTGGAGACCGTCCCGCTCTCAAAGACGATTCCTGCCGACGAATTCCTCGCAGAGACACGCCGTGAAGAGGCCTACCGCCAGGTAGCAGCCAGGGAAGAGAGGGCAGACCCCGACTTTATCATCAGGGGAACAAAGATCGGCGGGCAGTCCCGGATGAAGGTGCTCGCCGAGATCATGGACGCGCACAAACGCGACGACCTTCGCGATCAGGTCAGGCGGTTCTTTGCTGACGGGGCAGACATCGTGGACCTAGGGTTTGGTTTTGATGCGACCCCCACAGATGTGGAACGGTGTTTCTCGGCCCTCGCTGATATCGACGGCCCCCTGGCAGTCGACACCCAGGACCCGCTCCTCATCGAGGCTGCGCTCTTCCGTGCTGACCTGATCCTCTCCCTGCATGAAGGAAACATCCCTGCCGTCGGGAGAGCGGTAGCAGATGCCGGAGCGGTTGCGGTCGTGGTGCCGGGTGAGCGGACGCTCTTCGAGAACCTCAGGGCGGCAGAGGAGGCCGGGATCCGCTGCCTGATCGCGGATCCTCTCCTCCAACCGGTCGGGTCAGGGCTCGTCGGTTCGCTCTCCGGGTTCCAGGGGGTTCCGTATCCGCTCTTCTTTGGTGCCGGAAACGTTGTGGAACTGCTGGACGCCGACTCTCCCGGCGCAAACGCGTTGCTCGCCGGGATGGCGCACGAGGTCGGTGCCGCTCTCATCTTCACGAGCGAACACAGCGACAAGACCCGGGGATCGGTGGCAGAGATGCGACGGGCAACCGAGATGATGGCGCTGATGACCGACCGTCCCTACCCAAAAGACCTGGGGCTTGACCTCCTGATATTGAAAGAGAAACGGCGGCGGCGGGAACCCCCGCTTGAGTACGCGAGTCTCGTGGAGGCATTCCCCATGCCTGATGAGATCACCTACGACCCCCTCGGGTGCATCCGCATCGGCATCGAGGGTGACTCGATCGTAGCGGTGCACCGGGGCCGTGCTGTCCGGGGAAAGCACTGGGAAGATGTGTTTTATACTCTCCTCGAGATGGGGTGTCTCTCCCGCCTTGATCATGCCGCCTACCTTGGAAAAGAGCTCTCCAGGGCAGAACTTGCCATCCGACTGAAGAGAAGTTTTGAGCAGGACGGGCTATTCTGAGAATCTTGTTCCTGCGATCCAGTCGTGGTGAGGGAGACCAGACTCTTCAGGGGGATTCGGTCCACGTCTAGAGTATAACAAGAATTATATAATACCCAGCGTATTCTTCCCCCATGGCAGTGACGAGCAGTACCAGACCATTCAGGAGCGCAATCGGGAGAAACCAGACCGCCTGAGGTTGAGAGGCGAGTTCGAAAGATCGCCCAGGAGAACAGCTGCTCGCGCTGTCAGACACATAGATGTGGTACAATGAAGAGATGGAACCAGATTATACCCGGGTTCGTAGCAACCCTGGCTATTATCAGCCTCATTGCTCTGCCTGCTCTGGCAGCAACTGCCGATATCGAGATAGAAGGCAGAGCCTATCATCCTGCATCGCTCACGGTCGAGAGCAATACGACAGTAACCTGGACAAATTATGACCAGGTAAGCCACACCGTCACCAGCACGGGAGGCCTCTTTGACTCCGGACCCCTGAAACAGGATGAGACGTTCAGCTACACTTTCACCGATGTCGGGACCTACCCCTACGGCTGTACGCTCAACGTCTCCAAGCAGCGGACACCCATGCAGGGTGTCATCATCGTCGTGCCGGAGGGCGGCATGCCGGCCGCCCCGGATGATACCAGAACACCAGAGGAAGGCGCAGAGAACATAACGCTGGTTGACGTGATCGCCGGGGACGAGAACCTGACCATCCTCGCTGAGGCTGTTGAGAGGGCAAACCTCGCGAGGACGGTGCTTTCGACGAGCGGCGGCGGGCCATACACCGTTTTTGCACCGAACGATGCCGCGTTTGAGGCTCTCGGGAACGAGACTCTCGCCGGTCTCTTCAACGATACAGAGACCCTTGACACCCTGCTGATGTACCATGTGGTGGAGGGGAACTACACCGCTGAGGACCTTGCGGCCGAGGTGAACGCCACCGGGAATGAGACCCTGCTTTCGACGCTCAGCGGGGATATGCTCACTGTCAGCATGACCGACGACGTCCTCAGGGTGGAGAACGCCACGATCGTCGCATCAAATAGTACGGCCGGGAACGGTATCATCCATATCATCGATAGGGTCCTGATGCCGCCGGAGAACATGACCTCGCCAGCACCATCGGCAGAGCCGGTCATCCCCTGAAACGACTCCCCTTTTTTTCTGAGGGAATCTAGGACCTGGCAGGCAGGAGAACCCCCCCCAAAAAACTCTTCTAGCAACCCATCCCCGTGCGTGGTGATCGCCCGGGAAACGACGGAGATTCTGATCGCCGGCATCCAGTATTGCGCCAAAAATCATCGCGAGATTCGCAAGTATACCCCGACCCTCCGGGTTCTTCGATCCCCCGAGACCCCGGGATCTGCTCCAGCTCAAACGCGAGAGCTTATGTTTACCCCATCCCTAGTATTCAGTAGAATGGCTATACGTGGGATCAGCAGGGACCTGCTTGCGATGCTCTTTGAACTCGCCAGGGAACACCACCCAAGAGAATTTGTTGCGGTGCTCCGGGAGCAGGACGGAGTCATCAGGGACCTCAACCTGGTGCCTGGCACCATCGTCAGGGAAGAGAGCGCCTCGTTCCTCATCGATATGCTTCCGCTCGACATCCACAAGGCTGGCAGCGCTCATAGCCACCCAAACGGCGTTCTCTCGCCATCATCAGCAGATCTCAGGTTTTTCCCCTCGATGGGCCGATACCATATCATCATCGGGTATCCCTATGGCGAGAGAGACTGGCGGTGCTACCGGGCCGACGGGAGCCCCACACACCTTGAGGTGGTCGAGTGACCCGCGTGGTTGCGACAGGGACGTTTGATATCCTGCACCCCGGGCATCTCTACTACCTTGAAGAGTCCAGGAAGCTGGGAGACGAGCTCGTTGTGATCGTGGCGCGGGACACGAACGTGAAGCATAAACCGCGACCGATCCTTCCTGAGCGGCAGCGGCTCCAGATGATCCGGGCGTTAAAACCGGTCGACAACGCGCTCCTTGGCGACCTCCACGATATGTTCAGACCTATCGAGGAGATCAGGCCAGATATTATCACCCTCGGGTTCAACCAGCACTTCAACGAGGAGACCCTCCGGCAGAACCTCAGGGATCGGGGGATTGACGCAGACGTCGTCCGGATAGCAGGGTATCCTGGCCCGCTTGCCAGCTCATCAAAGATCGTCGAGCATATCCTGAACACCCGGGCCCCCTCCCGCCCTGGTGGCCGGGGCCCGGGCCCTGCCGGCGAGAGGGAGTGACCCTGGCTGGGATGGAAGATGCAGCGGGTCGATCTCCGGGACGATGCCTGGACCGGTGATCGACCCGGCTGGTTGAAGGTCACGCTACCGTTTCTGCTCTGCGGCATCTTTTTCACCGCAACAGGCCTCATCCTTCCGTTGGAGCAGTGGCTCCTGCTCTTCGGTATGATGGTCGCCTACGTCGTCCCGCCGCTTGGACGGGAGACGCTCATCCCGGCCGGTATCCTGCTCGGTATCCCCTGGTGGCTGGTCGCGCTCACCCTGGCATTCCTGGATTTTGCAGGCGGGCTCTTCATGGCCTGGAACTTTCCGCTGCTCCTGCGTATTCCCTATATCGGCCCCTGGATCCAGCGGTTCATGGCTGCAGGAAGAACCTACCTGGACCGGCGGCGGTGGCTGGAACAGCTCTACTTCGTCGGTCTCATCATCTTTGTGAGTATCCCCTTCGATGGGTCGGGAAGCATCGTCGCCTCCATCGTCGGAAGGATGCTTGGCATGACAACGACCGAGGTCCTCACCTGCATCACCATCGGGGGGATCATCGGCAGTTTCGGGATCGCCCTCGGCATCGATTATATCACGAATCTCATTCCGGCAGGAACCGGGGTCTTGATCTCGCTCATCGTCTTCCTCCTGATCGGCACCGCGATCCTGGCAACCTACCGGAGTTACGCACGAAGACGGGAAGAGATGGATGCCTGAAGATGGGGTCGTTCAGTCATGCAAATGAAAGCGTATCGGTACCGACCGACCAAGACAGGGTCTCTCTGTGAGATCTCCTGGCGGGTCGATACCTGAAGGGGGCCTGCCATGCAGGAGAATGTCCGGGGAACAGGAACAGCGGTCGATCTCGGAATCTCCGTCTGGTTCTGGAAAGGATGGAGGTCCTGAACCCTCTGCCGGCGAGGCGCTCCCAGAAAACCCCTGCCGGCCGCAAGCCCCGGCCATGACCACGCCATGTCTGCTCCGACCCATCTGCAACCTATCGCCAGGAACCCCGGGGCCCGGGGTCTGCGCCGGATGATCAGAAACAGAAGCAGGTTTCCCGCCTGAACCCACACCCTGCAGATCGAGGGGAAGTGATCGCAATCGGGGATCGAAACCACTCTCTGGTTCGCATCTGCCCATAAAACCTCATGGCAGAGGATTCAGCAACACCCCAATCCTGCCGTTCCTCAGCCAGCTCTCTGGATCGAATCCCAGACGCGGTTCCGTTCGAGGATAACCCAGTAGCGGCGCAGCTCGGCCTTTGCCGCCCGGTGATCAGGGTAGTGCTTCTCGACCAGGCACCAGAAACGTTCTGAGTGGTTCAGCTCCCGAAGATGTGCCGCCTCGTGGACGATGACATACTCCCGCAGCGGGCCGGGGAGAGCGACGACGCGCAGGTTGAGGTTCAGGTTCCCGCGGGATGAGCAACTCCCCCACCGGGTCCTCTGCAGTCTCACCGCGATGCGCCCCGGCCCCTTCCCGACGAGGTCAGGATAGGTCTTCAGACGGTCAGCAACCTCTTCCTTCAAGATCCGGGCCAGGTTTCGCCGCAGAGCAGGAATGGATGGACAGGTGACGTCTCCGCGGTCCCGGTCAACCGCAAACCGGGCGCCCGGGACCAGGCGGTAGAACTTGCCGTGCAGGAGGAGGTGGTCCTCCCTCCCCCGCCCTTCGGCAGCCAGCCGGTCAAGGGCATCACGTTGCTCCCGGATCCAGGCTGCGTTATGCCGCAGGCACCCCGCCACATCAAACGACGGAGGAGCGACCACCCGCAGGGTTCCATCAGGGCGCACCTGGATCCGGACAGACCGCGTCGGTTTCCTGATGATGGTCGTTTCGACCGGGATCCTGTCCTCTCCCTCTCCTCCCTGGTTCATAGGATCACTACGGCGCAGCGACAAGAAAAAACCCGCGATTTGGTATCCACCTCTACGAGCCCGGTCGCCGGCACGGCACGAGCGGGAGGTCCCTGGCCAGACGACCGGGAAAGCGACGCCCGTTCATCAGGATCATCCTCACCCCCCACCCCGCAGGACCGGTCTCCTCAGAGCCGTGGATGATTCAGGGTTCCAGACGACCGGGTACACCTCCTGTGTCGCGAGAATCAGGCTACCTGATCTGCCTGCAGGGCAAGGAACTCCCTGAACAGAAGAATCAACACCTGTGGAGACCGGGGGAGATCTCGTCCAGGACAGGGTCATCGATAACCGGAAAGCCCCGCACCGATGATGGGCGCGAGGCAGTCTATCTATACCTGATGGGAACAGAAGTACAGTAACGACCCGCTCGCGGGAGGGCGGACGCAAAGGTGTGTCAGGATGCACAGGAAAGAACTCAAGATCGGCGATCTCGCGCACCTCACCGGGATCTCAGAGCAGGATGTCCGGGCGCTTGTCCGGACCTACGACAGTCTCTTCACCTACCGGACCATCGGCCCGGTCAAACTCTTCTCAGAGGGGGCGGTTCAGATCATCCAGGACCTCATAGACCTCTCCGGGCGAGGGCTCACGCCTGAAGAGATCACCGAGGTGATCCTCGGATATGAGAAATCAGAGACGCCTGAAGAACCCACCGAAGAAGTTGATCGGACCGGCATCCAGCTCCCGCCTGAGATGGTGATCGACCTTCCGGTACTGCAGGATACGCTGGCCTGGCAGGGACGCCAGATTACACGTCTGGCGGAGGACCTCACGAGAGAACAGGAGGCGCGGCGGGAAGAGACCGCCCGGCTCTGCCAGACCATCGAGAACCTGCAGGACCAGCTTGAACGGCAGCAGGATCAACTTGATCTCGTCGCAGAGTGGGTGGACTACTTTGATCTGCAGATGGATGAGGTCACCCGCCCGGTGATCGAGAGGATCCGGAGAGCCCTCGGGAAAGAGAACAAACCCGCGGAGTAGACCGGTCAATCAGGCTCCCGGGGACGATTGAACCCCAGGTTGCCGGGCTCTCTCCAGAGCCAGGGCTGCAGGCATACGACCCGGGCTATCTTCCCTCCTGCTGTTTGGCCACCGCTCAAACCCGCTCTTGAACGAGCAGGATCATGGACGTGCCTGGCAATTCGGGGTATACCTGCACGATGGAACGCCAGCCTGACGCATACCAGATGGACGATAGAAACGGTTGTCACCACAACTCCCCTTCCCCCCGGGTACCGCCACGCCGGGGCGAGAGAGCGGCAGAAGAGATCCAGGACAACCACCACGCCTGATCGGTGACCCCCACCAGTCTGTTCTGCTGATCTCTGCCAGGCATACTCAAGACATGGATGTTTGCGGCAGACCCGGGACTCCCGGAAGAACCCTCGGACGGTCTTGCGCGATCCCCTGGATAGCAAGGCGCACGATCGCCAGCAGCCGGCAACCTATAGAGAATCTGGAATACACTATTGCACACAATAGTGACAATTGAGAAAGGATTAAGTACGATCCCTGCTACCGGCACCCGAGGTGATCACAATCCATCAGCAAAAGATGGCCACAGCATTGACCATCGTCATCCAGATCATGGTCTTTGCTGGACTCGTAGCCTGTATCATCATCGGACCCCAGGGATGGTCGTCACCCGTAATCTCATCCGATGACGAAACCTGGCACGCTGAACAGCAGTCAGAGAACACCTCAGCGGTCGCGTATCCTATCGTCGGCCACCAGCCTCAGGGGGAGTCGGGACCTATCCTGCCAGAGATCAGGGTTGGGTGGGCCGATCGCCCGGGGTGGCAGGGCGGTAGCTCTCTTCAGGTGGTTGCCGACCCTGCCAACTATCCCATCATGATCTGCACCGCCGTCGGATACCTGCCCATGATGGTGTAAGCAAGTGGTTTGGCGATCCAGAGCCTTCCGCCCCGCATCCTCCTGAGCGGGCTGATCTCCTGCATACGCTGAAGGGCCTGCATTGCGACTTCGTCTGTGAGGAACAGACTATCAGGGACTCTGGAATCAAAGTAGAAGATGATCGGGAGTCGAAGACGTCTCTGGAGTTCCCGGGGGAGAGCCTCCTTCAGCTGGAGGAGGACGTCCCGGTCAAATTCATGGATGCTCCCGCCTTTTGTGACCGCCGATGGGTGTTCCTCTCGCAGGAGCAAGGAGAGGCGTTTTCGTTCCGCAACAACGCCGTCATTGATTCTGCCAATCTCGAGTCGCATCCACCTCATGAGTGTCGACTCGTCGCCTGCTGATGGTCGGCCGGGCATAATAGGATCCAGATGGTTCGTCTCTTCCGGGGGCCGGGGAGATATAAACGAGGTCTCCTTCACACATGATATACCTGCCTCCCGGGATCTGCCCAGAGAGAACCGGGATCATAGCCATATTCCAGGATTGACGGCATCATTCGGTCTACCCCGTCCATCACAACGATATCCCGGTCCAGGCCCCCTCTTCATGTCACCGCCGCACGCTGAAACGTCCACCGAGCAGGGACGTACATCACCGTTGCGAAGACCGCCAGGTAGGCGAACGAGAGGAAGATCCCACCCATGGTATAGGAGTAGTGGGCCCCGACGGCGAAGAACTCGCTCCCGAGGGCGAAGTAACGAACCCCGTTGACCATGTGAGTGAGGGGGTTGTAGACCGAGAGGGTCTGCAAGAACGGCGGGAAAGCCTGGATCGGGTAGAGCGCGTTTGAGACAAAGAAGAGCGGCATGGTGAGGAGGGTCATGATCCCCTGCAACCCCTCAGGGCTCTCGAGGCGCATGGAGATGTTGGAAGAGAAGAGGAGGAACCCGAGTGAGAAAACTCCGACGAACGCCAATATCCCGAGGATCGAGACGACGATCCGGGCGGGGGAGTACCCGGGGAAGAACTGCACCCCGATGAGGATCCCAAACACCATGATGATCGCCACCTGAATGAACGACTTTGTCACCCCCGAGAGGCTCACTCCTATCATGATATGAGTCCGGGGCATGGGGCTTGCAAGCATCTCCCGCATCAACCCCCAGTTTTTATCAAAGAGGAGGCTGACACCCCCAAAGAGGCTTGT
>CAZYWX010000014.1:0-17780 GCA_964651285.1 uncultured Methanoculleus sp. | reverse complement strand
CCCTCCCGGCAGAGGAGTTTTGGGATAACCTCGGCGATAATGGCCTATAACGAACGGTATTGGTGGACGGGCTGGATCCCGCCATTGAAATGGCGGGGATGAGCCCTGACTTGATCCGAAAAACGGAGGGCATCCTGGTAACACCCACTCCCCACAGAGATCTCTCCTCGATCTGTCTGGCACCGTCTCCAGGAAATCTCCCGCAAACCACGTAACCATCCAGAATTCATGAGTGTTTCTGAGCGCCCCTCACGCCATCCCGGGCGATCGTAAGGGCCAGCGCACCCCCGGGAGTACCAGGACTCCAGATACCTGCTGAAGAATTTCCCGCAACCCCCTCCATTTCCACTGGAGATTCTGGCAGGGCAGAATTATTGTCCATCCTGGCCCTGATCTCATTCCTGGGCTCAGTCAATCTCCTCCAGATCAAACCCGGGTTGCATGATGCAAGGGCAGGGCGGAACGCCAGGGCTCCTGGCTCTGGTAATCTGAGATCGACGCACATACCCCGGCCGTCGCAAGAACCATGAGGGGATGATCAAAACGGCGGCCGGGTCGTCCAGATCCCCGGTCATGGATCCACCGGTGGGGCAAGGGGTGTGGTGTATCTGCCCGGACAGCCCTGGATCACCAGGGTGAGATCATCATGCCATCATCGTGGGGGGGCGTGATCTGGAGAGCGTGTTTGGGGCTCTCGTCGGGTCAACTGCATCTCCATCAGGATCAGGAGGGGGATTCCCCCTCCTGGCAGAAGAACCCCGGGATAGCCCCCGAGACGCTCCCGTGGCATGAAACGGTGGCTGGCTAATTGTTGTGTGACCGCCTGCTCGTCTTCAGGATCTCTGATCTCCCTGCAGGAAGCAGGGGACGCTGTAAGCCGGTGCTCCCACAACGAGTAGTGGGCGCGCCAAAAAAAGGGGGTTAGAATCGGGGTTTCCTGTGCTTTGGGAGGCATTCGCGGCAGTAGACCGGCCGGCCTTCCGTTGGCTTAAAGGGAACTTCGCACTCTTTACCGCAGTCGGAACAGATGGCCTTGTGGAACTCGCGGGGGCGGTCCTGGTATGACCGCGAACCCCGCCGTGGGCCCCGGCCTGGATATCTCTCTTCTTCCATTAGATCTTCACTCACGTTGAGAAAACCGTATTCACAGACGACTCAGTACCGGGGTTTCCTGTGCTTTGGGAGGCATTCGCGGCAGTAGACCGGCCGGCCTTCCGTTGGCTTAAAGGGAACTTCGCACTCTTTACCGCAGTCGGAACAGACTGCTTTATGGAATTCGCGGGGGCGACCCTGGTATGACCGCGGGCCCCTCCTCGGGTATCTTTCTTCCATATACTTCAACTGCAGATGATCTGCACATTTATGATGACTTGCCTGCATATATATCTGTGTCTTCAGGATCCTGGAGCGTTCTTCGTGCCTGATTCAGATCTCTCGCGCCCCTACGCTGTCTCCACCATCTCCGGGAGGATTGATTCGGAATACGCAGGAGAACAGCGGTCTACCTGGTGTGATTGCTTTGTTCCCGTTGTGTGTTCTGATAAGACTGTTACTCTGTCCTGGGAGCCGTGGAGAGTATCGCGCTCTCCCCCCGAGGAGGGGGTGGCAGGGGTTTATTTCGGGGGGGTGAGGTGATTGATCTCTCCCCCGGGTGTGATAAGGAGATTGAGGGTGCGCCGGGTGAGGTTGGCGCGCTCGCAAGAGGCGTGATTGACCGATCGTATCTGAAGGCAACGATAACACCCCTCTTTGTCGTCACCTCGTCTCGTGGAGTCCGGGATCGTTGCCCCGTTCGCCTCACCGTTCGATTGCCCGGTACCCAGAGGGGCGGCCAGCGACAGCGACCACGGGGTTCTGGATCCTCCGGGGATGCTGGATGACGATCAGCCCACCACCTGTACCCATCACTATATATTGTCACAGGGAACACGGATCATACGATATGGCCGACGAATCGTATCGGACCGCGAAGGTCCAGGGCAGGGAGGTCCCCTACGATCCGGAGCAGTTACGCAAGATCAGCGAGCATCCCTGTTACTCAGACAAGGCATGCCACGCCTTCGGCAGATGTCATCTTCCCGTCGCCCCAAAGTGCAACATCCAGTGCAACTACTGCGTGCGGGACTTCGACTGCGTGAACGAGAGCAGGCCCGGCGTGACGAGCAGGGTTCTCCAGCCAGAGGAAGCCCTCGACCTGGTCAGAAAGGTCGTTAAGGACTACCCCTACGTGAAGGTGATCGGCATCGCAGGACCGGGGGAACCGCTCGCAAACCCTGAGACCTTTGAGACACTGCGGCTGGTCCACGACGAGTTCCCGAACCTGATCATGTGCATCAGCACAAACGGGCTCATGCTCCCCGAGTCGATCGAGGAACTGGCGAAGAATGACGTCGGGAACGTCACGGTCACGCTCAACGCCATCGACCCTGTGATCGGAGAGAAGATCTACTCCTGGGTTGAGTACGACGGGAAGAGGTATCATGGCCGCGATGCGGCTGAACTCCTCCTCTCCCAGCAGCTGAAAGGGATCGAGATGGCGGTTGCAAAGAAGATGTTTGTCAAGGTGAACACCGTCTACATCCCCGGGATCAACGATGACCACATCCCCAGGATCGCAAAGAAAGTCGGCGAGATGGGGGCGTTCACCTTCAACGTCATCCCGCTTATCCCGCAGTACAAGTTTGCCGGGGTCACCCCTCCCACCCCAAAGGAGAAACGGGAGATGCAGGACCGATGTGCCCCTTACATCAAGCAGATGCGTCACTGTGCCCGCTGCCGGGCAGACGCCATCGGGAAACTCGGCCAGGACGTGCAGTCCTGTGTCTATCAGGATCCAAACGAGAAATCGGCGTGATCCGGCGCCCATCCTTTTTTGCAACGCAAACCCCCACCCTGAGAGAACCATGACGACGATCACGCTCCAGCCCGACCAGCCGTTTGACCTCGACCAGACACTCTCCTGTGGTCAGGCCTTCCGCTGGGAGATGGTGGAGGGGTGGTGGCAGGGCGTCGTCGACGGTCAGGCTATCCAGATACGGCAGGAAGCAGACCGTCTCACGTTCTCCGGGGCTGACGCAGAGTTTGTCCGCGACTACTTCAGGCTCGATCAGGATCTCCCTGCCATCCTCTCTGCCATCAATCGTGACGAGGTGATCGGCGCTGCGATCTCTGAGTGTCGCGGTCTCCGCATCGTCAGGCAAGAACCCTGGGAATGTCTGGTCTCGTATATCTGTGCCACAAACACCAACATCCCGGCGGTGAAACGGCGAGTCTCGCTCATGTCTGAGCGCTATGGGAGAGCGATAGCCGGTCCGTTCGGCACGGCATACACGTTCCCGGAGCCAGAGGTGCTCGCGGCTGTCTCCCATACCGACCTCTGGGACTGCAAACTTGGTTACCGGACAGAGTATGTCCAGAAAGCCGCAGCCTTCGCAACCCGGCACCCGGATTGGATGGAGCGGATAGCACCTCTTCCCTTCGAGGATGCACGCGAGGCGCTGATGCGGTTTCGGGGGGTCGGACCGAAGGCTGCAGATTGCGTGCTCCTCTTCGGGTTCGGGTTCTTTGAGGCGTTCCCGGTTGATGTCTGGATTCGCCGGATCATGGCGAAGACCTACCTGCCAGACCTTACGGGGAAGACCTGTACCCCGGCAGAGTACGAGCGGATCCGGCGGTTTGCGCGTGACTACTTCGGGGAGTACGCCGGGTACGCGCAAGAGTACCTCTACTCTGTGCGGGACCGTCTCGGAGAAAAGAAGGAATAGGTCCGGGGGAGAGGTGGTTTCTTGCCCCCTGACTTCTTCACATCTCGGTGAAACTCGCGATAAACTCGTTCTCTTGCATCCCGAGCACCACCTCCGGCGTCCCTTCGGCCACCACCTTCCCCTCCTCGAGGAGGCAGATACGGTCCGCAAGTTCAAGGACATCGCGGAGTGTGTGGGTGACGACGATACAGGGGATGCCGGCGTTCCGGATCCGCTCGCGGAGTTCTTTCCGCATCGCTCCCTTAGCCCGCATATCGACTGCGGCGAGCGGTTCGTCGAGGAGGAGGAGCTCAGGCTTGAGCACCAGCGCCCGGGCAAGGGCCACCCGCTGCCGCTGCCCCCCTGAGAGCCGGCCAACGTTGACGTCGGCGAGGTCTGAGAGATGCATCGCCGCGAGCTGTGCTCGCACAGACTCGGCGATCTCTGGTTTTGGGATCTTCCTGCATCTGAGACCGAACGCCACGTTCTCGGCGACGGTCATGTGCGGGAAGAGGGCGTAGGACTGGAAGAGGTGGCCGATGTTCCTGTCCTCTGTGGGGATGTTGATTCCCTTCTCATCAGAGAAGAGCTTCCTCCCACCCAGGACAATCTCGCCCCGATCAGGCGTGAGGATGCCTGAGACCAGGTTCAGCACCGTTGACTTGCCTGCCCCGTTCTCTCCGATGATGACGAGGGTCTCCCCCCGGGCAACCGAGAGCGTGACATCGAGAACAAAATCCCTGAGTTGCCTGACTGCATGGAAAGAGAGCATCAGTATCTCCTCCGGGTGACGATCTTCACCGCCGCGATCACCACGAACGATATGATGACAAGGATGATCGCAAGGCTGATCGCAGCGTCAAGGTCGCCCTGCATGGTTGTGTAGATCGCAAGCGGCATCGTCTGAGTCCGGCCCTGGAAGTTCCCGGCAAACATGATCGTGGCGCCAAACTCGCCGAGCGCCCGGGCGAACGAGAGTATTGCCCCTGAGACGAGTCCGCCCCACGCAAGCGGGATGGTGATCCTGAAGGCAACGGTCATGGGGGAAGCGCCAAGGGTCCGTGCTGCATCCTCATAGACCTGGTCGATAGCCTCAAAACTTGTCTTCGCCTGCCTGATATAGAACGGTGAGGCCACAAAGACCTGTGCCAGGACCACCGCAATCGTGGTGAAGGCGATATGGATGCCGAAGAGGTCGAGGTACTGTCCGACAACGCCACGGCGGCCGAAGGCCATCAGGAGCGCAATGCCTGCCACCGCCGGCGGGAGGACGATGGGAAGGTCGGTGAGGGTGTCGACGATATCCCGGCCACGGTAGTCGAACCGGGCGTTTACCAGGGCAAGCGGCGTTCCAAGGACGACGACAATCAGCGTACTTATCGTCGCGGTGACGAGAGAGAGGGTGAGTGCATCAACGACCACCGGTTCGGTAAGCGAGTTGAAGAACGCCTCCGGTGATATGCGCAGGAAGAGCGAGGCGACCGGTATCGTGACAAAGAGAAGAAAGATAGCAAGAAGGGTGGCGATGAGGAGGGTGAGGAGCGCCTTCCCCAATCGCGTCCGGCTGCAGCGCCGGATTACCTCAGTTTCCTGCTGGAATTGGGTCAAATCCATATTCTTCAAGGATTGCGCTGCCGTCCGGACCACGGACAAATGCTATGAACGACTCTGCCTCAGCCTTGTTCGGCGACTCAGCAAGGATACCGAGCGGGTAGGTAGCCATGACGTTGTACTCGGACGGGATCTCAATCCGGGTTATTTTGTCCTGGTCACTCTTCATGACATCCGACTTGTAGACGATCGCGGCATCTGCCTCGCCGAGGATCAGTTTGGGCATCACAGAGGTCACCGCAGTCTCTTCAGATATGACGTTGGCCATCACAGCCTCCCGGTAGTCTTCACCGTACTTCGGGTCAGCGGCCATCTTGTCAAGCATCTGGCGGGTATAGTCGCCGAAGGGGACGTCCTTGGTGCCGATGACGAGCTTTACGCCAGGTTTTGCCAGGTCATCAACGCTGGTGATGTTTGCCGGGTTATCGATCGGGACAATCAGGGCCAGACTGTTCCCGAGGAATGGGGTCACACTCTCGTTGACCATGAATCCGGCGTCCTGGAGCGCTTTCATGTGCTTTGGATTCGCGGAGACGAAGATATCGGGGTTTGCTCCCTGCTCAATCTGAGTTCTGAGGGTCTGCGAACCGTCAAAGACGAAGTCGACCTTCACGTTTTCGTTTTCTGCCTCATAGGCTTTGCCGATGTCTGTGAAGGCTCCTGTGAGCGACGCTGCCGTGAAGACTGTCAGGGTTGTCTGCTCTGAGTCATCACCGTTGGTTACGCATCCCGCAACCAGGAGACCGGCGATAATCAGAAGGCTTACTGCAACAAGTGTTGCAAGGGTAGACTTTTTCATAAAAACACCTCTTTCCATAAAAGGTTGCGGTTTCATATATTTAATTTGGTGTACTCTACGCCGTTATTAAGCAAATTTGATTTACATGTTTTGGCGGTATTTATGCTGTGCACCTCCCTCAGCATCTGTAGCTGGAGAAGTATTCAGATCTGCTCCTGCTCTGGAGAAGATCTACACGGATCAGGCAGATCCCGGAAGTGCCGGCGATCGAAGATCGGGGGATCAGAGCATACCTGGACACAAGGATACAATCCATGAGCACGTCCTCTGCCCGGGCATCACTCTGGGGAAGGGATCCTGAGGAGTGGTCTGACCCGCCCTCCTGGTCAGAAGCGTTCCAGGACAACCTCGTCGATAACCTGCTGATGATGGCCTGCCATCGGGAAGTACTCTACGGTTCAGGCGGAGAGCGGTCTGGATCAGGTACGCCGCTGCCGCTTCACTTCATCCAGGATCTCACGACGAAACCCCTCGATGCGCTCGTTCACCATCTGCATGATGGGTTCGTCTTCCCGGGCAGCATATCCTGAGGTATCCCGGCGCCGTACCTCCTCAAGCGTCCGGGCTTTCGTCAGTTCGCCGATAACCGACTGAGCCATATTTGGGTACTCGCCACCGTCGACCTTCTCCTTCAACCACCGATAGAGATGCCCAGGTAGCCGCACGCCCACCTGCTTGCTCGAGATCTTGTTATCGGGGGAGTCCATCTTCTCTATACCAATATCCTGACATGACAATTATATTGTACTGTTTTTATTTTTCGCTCAGAATACCACTCGGTATCAATAGGTATCATTAAGTCTTCTGAAATCCCATGGAAGGGTATGAATCTGGGCTGGACGACCCCTGGAGGGGAAAAAGAGAGGTTGGATAGCAGTATCCGGGAAGATAGGGGGTCTTGCGGATACGCACGGTCAGAGAGGTGTCTGGAGGGAACGCCCCGGGCAGATGAACTCGTGGAGGGCGCACTGATCCCCTGCCCTCTCTGTGGATGCCCACACTCTGTCGAGGGGGTCCTCGCTGCCAATCCATGCTACCATGCCACCCACCAGTGCCTCAGGTGCGGTTGCTGGTTCGATGATCAGGAGGCACTATGTTCCCGGTGTGGATCACCGGGAGAATTTCTGGGAAACGTCATCACACCGGGTCGGGGTCTCTACGCACAGTACCGGTGCCAGGAGTGCGGTCATGGCTTCATGCTCCGGATCAACGATTGAGAGTTGATGCCGTCAGGTCTGACGAAAGAGCAGATTTGCTGGAATAACGTTTTTTCCCATAACCAGACCCCGTGACCCTCTCCCTCAGCTCCTGCAACCGCTCCGGGTCTACCCTCGCTCCCGCTCCTCCCAACCGAACACCTATGGAAAGATAGGTAACTACCCGCGTCCGCACCGGTGGTAGCTGGACCACGTGCCGAAGCATCGGACCCACCCCATCACCGCAGCGGTGCGATCGCTGGGGTCCAGGTCAGGGATCGATCTGCATCGTGATCATCGCCCCGGATCGCCCACCTTCTCCATCCCACCCAAGAGGTTATGGGGCAAAAAAAGAAATAACGAATCGTTATGTCCCGATCGTCCAGCTAGTCATGTAGGTCTCCTGTTCAGGTGTCAGCCGGTCGATCGAGAGACCGAGAGCATCGAGTTTCAACCGTGCCACCTCCTCGTCGATGACAGACGGGACATCGTGCACGCCGGGAGCGAGATCACGACCGTGCTTTGCAATGAACTCAGCAGAGAGCGCCTGGACCGAGAAACTCAGGTCCATCACCTCGATGGGGTGGCCCATGCCCTTTGGCGTTGCAAGGTTCACGAGCCTTCCCTCGGCGAGGACGTGGATGGCCTTTCCGTTGAGGATATAGGTCTGGATACCGTCCCGGTTGATGGTAGAGTCAGCATGCGACATAAGCCATTCGACGTCGATCTCTACGTTGAAATGCCCGGCATTGGCGAGGATGACTCCATCCTTCAGGTTCGGGAAGTGCCGCTCGGTGATGATGCTCGTATTCCCCGTGGTGGTGACAAAGATGTCGCCGAGAGGTGCGGCCTGATCCATCGTCATGACGTCAAATCCATCCATATGCGCCTGCAACGCCCTCCTGGGGTCAACCTCGGTCACGATGACGCGAGCACCAAGGTTCCGCGCCTTCTGGGCAAGTCCCCGACCGCAGAACCCGTAGCCTGCGACGACAAGCCGTTTGCCAGCGATCAGGATATTCGTGGTTATCATGATCGATGCAAGCGAACTCTCCCCGGTGCCGTGAACGTTGTCGAAGAAACGCTTCATCGGTGTATCATTGACAGCGAGGACCGGGAACGCGAGTGCCCCGTCCCGGGCCATCGCGCGAAGCCGGTGGATACCGGTCGTGGTCTCTTCGCACCCACCGATGATCGAGTCCAGCACCTCCCGCCGCTCGGTGTGAATGCGGTGGATCAGGTCCATACCGTCATCGATGGTGATTGCAGGGCGGGCATCGAGCACCTGGTCAATCGCCGCATAATACTCGTCGACGCTGGCACCTCGTCGGGCATAGGAGTGAATGCCTTTCTGGGCATCAAGCGCCTCTGAGACATCATCCTGGGTTGAGAGCGGGTTGCAACCGGTGATATGCACCTCTGCACCACCGGCTGCCAGGGTCTCGACCAGCACCGCTGTCTTTGCCTCAACATGCAGGGCCATACCAACCGTCATGCCCGAGAAGGGTCTCTCCTCGCTGAATCGCTTCCTGATGGACGAGAGTACCGGCATATATTGCCGTGCCCACGCAATTTTTAGATCTCCAGACTTCATCAAAAACACCAGACCGGTATCCTGCCCGGATATACTCCGGTTTATCTGTAGATGTATCTTCTTGCATACCATAAATCTGCACCACGTTACCCCTGAGGGCAGGAGGTGGTCTTCCTGGAGAGGGAGAGCGGCGGCGCAGTCTTCTCCCGGGAGCAGGCTCATCGGTAAGGTAATCACAGAGCGTCTCTATGGCTGTCCTGAAGCAGATCCCGAGAGGCCCTTGACGACCGAAACAGACTTCCCGGGAAGATCGGGGCAGACATACACACGAACGACGCCGGGTCGCCTATGCGTCAGGGTTCTCCGGACTCTTCGCCACCCCTATGATGATCTGGTCTGCCCGGGTCCAACTGCTATGACAACCGGTAAGGTCGGGATCTGGCCCCAAGCACGGTGACGGGGCAGCCTGCATCAGTTAATCTCCCGGGTGAAGAGGCACGCGTTCCAGCAGACGCTCTGCAGACTTGTCCCGCAGGGACAACTATGGCTGGACCCCCCGGTATCCCCGGGCAGGAATGCAGTTGCACCCGCTACGTTAGCGCCAATGGAGATCCCCTCAAACGAAAAACTCTCTCCAGGACCCGCAACTGCCGCTGATGATGACGGTTCGCAGAAGACCGGTCCCCTTCTCAGATCTGCACCGCCAACCAAACCCTCATCTCCTGCGGCTACCCAACCATGTACCCATGGTTTTGACGAAGCGGATCATCCCCTGCCTGGACCTCAAGGACGGGCGGGTGGTCAAAGGCACGCACTTCGTCGGCTTGCGCGATGCCGGCGACCCCGTCGAGCTGGCCCGGCGCTACAACGATCAGGGCGCAGACGAGGTGGTATTCCTTGACATCACCGCCTCAAAAGAGCGTCGGAGCACCACCATCGACGTGATCCAGCGGGCAGCAGCTGAACTCTCCATCCCGCTCACCGTCGGCGGGGGTATCAGGACGGTCGATGACATGCACCAGGTCCTCAGGGCAGGTGCGGATAAGGTGAGCATCAACTCAAGCGCTGTCCAGGATCCCGACCTGATCTCGCGTGGTGCCGGGCGGTTTGGCACGAAGGCGATCGTCGTCGGCGTGGACGTCCGGCGAAACTACACGATGGGGCCAGGGAAGACCGCCATCACCCTTGCCGACGGGCAGAAATGCTGGTATGAGGTCGTGACCCACGGTGGGAGCAGGCCCACAGGACTTGATGCCGTCGCATGGGCAGAAGGAGCAGAGAAGCGCGGAGCCGGCGAGATCCTGCTCACCAGCATGGAGACCGATGGAACAAAGGAGGGATTTGATATCCCCATCACCGCAGCGGTCTCAGAGGCGGTCGGCATCCCGGTGATCGCAAGCGGCGGTGTGGGCAGGCTCGAGCACTTCTATGAGGGATTTACAAAAGGAAAAGCTGACGCCTGCCTCGCAGCAAGCGTCTTCCACTCCGGTGAGTTCACCGTCCGCCAGGTGAAGGAGTACCTGGCGGAGCGGGGTATCCCGGTACGGCTCTGAGATCGAGCGCGAACGCCGCCACCGGGTGCTCGAGGTCGAAGGCGTTCAGGACAGCCGGGTGAATCTCCCCGAACACCCCGACTTTTCTTCCATCGACGATGATATCACCACGACGGCCGTCGATGAACGCCGGGTCAGCTGATTCAGCAACCCTGTAGGGGAGCGAGACCTCCCGGCAGAGAACATCGGCTGCCGCATATGCCTCAGAGAAGTCTGCGGCCGGGTGGATACTGACCGCGCCGACCTTCTGGTAGGTGACACAATCCTCGACCACGTCACCGACTGCGAAGAGTCGTTGCGGGAGCTCGCGGCGTTTGTTTGCCTGGAGCATCTCCATGAGCGGCCCCAGGAGGTCGGTCCGCACAATGGTCTGCTCCTCACTGATCGGGTGAAGCACCCGCAGGGTCCCCGGGGACGGAGGTCGCTGCATCTTCTCGTAGAGCACCCGATCGTTTGTAAGGGTGAAGGGTATCATCTCAAGGTAACCAAGCCCGACCATAACCGTTCTTATCGCTCCTGCGATGGTCATGATCGGATGCTCCTGCGCGATGGTGAAGGTGGCCGGGAGGGTGGCATCGAAGTTCTCGACGCCGTAGGCGATCGCCACGTCCTCAAAGATATCCCAGTCGTGGAGGATATCTGCCCGGTAGCAGGGGACAAGAACTCTGACCCGCGAATCGCCATCAGGCTCGGCGCCGAACCGCATCCGGCCAAGGAGCTGTGCCATGTCTGCGGGGGTGAGGGGGATCCCAAGGAGGGTTGCACACTCCTCGACCGAGACGACTCGTTCTGCCGGTGCAAGCGTGGGCATCTCCTGGCCATCGACGGTGATGCTCTCTATCGTCCCCCCGGCCTCGGCAAGCGCGGTGCAGATAATGTTTACCGCCGTCATCACCGCGCCGGGATCGGTGCCGGTGCAGTCAAGGAGGATGTTCTTCGTCGCTGTCGTGACCCGTGTCAGCTCGCCGTTGATGACGGGCGGGAAAGAGAGCACCTGGTCTCTGGAATCGACGATCAGCGGGAACCGGGGGAATCCTTCTACCAGGTGGGCATAGTCGCGGCCTTTCGGGTGGTCGGTGAGGATCTCCTCAAGCGTCATCTCCCGCTCAAAGTCCAGCGGGACGAAGGTTCGGTCGCGGGGGGAGGCGATATACCTGAAGGGCGGCGTGACCGCGTCGAGATCGTGGACTCCGATCGCCACCTTGCCCCGTCCACGCCCGATTGCCCAGTGGAGGGCCTCCTGGAGGTTCATCAGGCTCTCGATCGCCTCTTCGTCAAGGGTGATGTTCTGGATCACCGCTGAACCAAGACAGGGCCTGATATCAGCAAGGCCGGGATCGACCGAGAAGGTGATCCCGGAGGGGCTGACGGCGTAGACCGGGAGCCCCTCCTCGATCCCGAGGAATCCGCGCATCGCCCGAGCGACGCCCTCGACCGAGTAGAGGTCGGGTCGGTCCGGGAAGAACTCGACGTCCATGTGATCCTCCTCAACCCGCTCAATGTCAGCCCCGATCATCGGGATACGCTCGATGATCGTCTGCCGGTCGGTCCCGGTCAGCCGTTCCAGGTAGCGATAGGGCAACGTGATGATCGCCATCTCACCGCCTCCTACCGTAGGTGGGGAGATCGCGGATCCACTCGACGTCGCTCCGGTAGAGATGCCTGAGGTCACGGAGCCCGAGCCTCAACATGGCCACCCTGCTGATCCCGAGTCCCCATGCAAGCACCGGATACCTGATCCCGAAGGGTGCGGCCACCTCCTGCCTGAAGATGCCTGCCCCTCCAAGTTCCACCCAGCCAAGGCCGTCGACATAGACCTCAGGCTCCACGGAGGGCTCGGTGTAGGGGAAATACCCGGGGCGGAACCTGACCTTCTCAAAGCCCATCTTTCTATAGAACTCCTTCAAGAACCCGAGGAGGTGGCAGAAGTTGACCTCGTCATTCATCACAACCCCCTCGAGCTGCTCAAACTCAGCGAGGTGGGTGGGGTCGGTGGCCTCGCGTCGGTAGACCCTGCCGATGCAGAACGCCTTCACCGGGGGCTCCGGGTGTTCTGCCAGGTACTGGATGGAGAGGCTCGTTGTGTGGGTCCTGAGCACACATTGCTCAGCCTTTGCAGCGTTCCAGGTACCCCCCCATCCGGTCGAGGAGGTCTCCCCGCCGTGTTCGTGCATATCGCGGACACGTTCATACCCCTCAGGGAGGGGCCAGCGCTCGTTGAGGAAGAAGGTATCCTGCATCTCCCGCGCCGGGTGGTCCTGCGGCTGGAAGAGCGCGTCAAAGTTCCAGAAAGAACTCTGTACGATCCCGCCCGCGATCTCGGTAAACCCCATATCAAAGAGGACGCGACGCATCTCGTCAAGGAGACTCTGGTAGGGGTGGATCTTCCCCGGGTAGGCGCGTTTCGGGAGTTTCTCCACATCGTAGCGCCTGAGCGGGAGGTCTTTCCAGGCGCCCGAGAGGATCTGATCACGGGTGAGTGTGCCCACCTCTTCCTGGAGGTCAAGCCCGCTGGCGACGAGTTCCTGGCCCCGGGGGGTGATCGTGATGGTGTGGGTGATGCTCTCTTCCTCCTGCACAAGCCCGCGCCGGACAAGGTCGGTAACCCCCGCCGCCCCCTCCTCGAGCGCACCCTTCTCACCAAGGAGAGCAAACGCGGTTTCATCTGGCCCGGGGGAGGCGTTGCCGGTCTTCTGCACGAGCCCCTCCTTGATGGCGATCCAGCCTTTCTTCCGCATCCAGCCGATCGCGATCCTCGCGAGCGGGTGTCGCTGGAGGTCTTTCATCGGGATCGTCTCCTCAAAACTCTCCAGCACCTGCCGTTCAGGAAGACCCCTGCCGATGTAGGCCCGCCCCTCTTCCGTCGGGGTATACCGCCGGGAGACATGCCTCTCCACATTCACAAGCCCCCGCTCGGCGGCGAGGTTTGCGTACTGCACCACCGCATCCTGGCGGGTACCCATCTTCTCCGCAAGGGTGGTCGCATCGGCCGAGACCATCGGCGCCAGGGCGACCAGGAGTCTCTTCTCGTTCAGCGTTAGTTCCACCTAGTATACCTCCTCTGCGAGGTGTTCGACTGCATCCATCTTATCCCTCAAATCTTCGAGAAACGCATGCACGCGCTCCAGCGTCTCTTTCTTGCACTGTCCGCAGGTCATCTCGCCGCTCTCACACCGGCGGCGCAGGTCAGCGAGTTCCCCGTCGTCCTCGATCATGTGGAAGAGGTTTAAGAGGTAGACCGAGCAGCGGTCTGGTTCCCCGCCAAGACGCCGCTGTTCTTCAAGCGTCATCCGCCCGCCGGTCATCGCTGCCATAACCTTCTTCCTGACCGATCCTGCGGATTCATAGAACCCAAACAGGCTTTCAGGAACACTGCTCGACATCTTCCCTCCCTGGAGCCCGGGCATGAAGATGTGATAGGTTGCCGAGGGCAGGTAGAACCCAAACCCTCCATGCGCGATCTCGATCTCCCGGACAGCATCCTCAACCTGCCCCATCGCGACGCCCCTGACATCCACATGACCTGCATATTTCTTTGAGCCCGGGAATGCCTGGTGGACTGCCTCGAGCGCCTCCTCCGGGGCGTTCTTTGACCTGATGCTGACGTGATCTTTACGGTCCTCAACCGTAAACATCCTGAGTTTGTGAGCGACGTCCCTGGTGAGCCTCATGTGCGGGTCCTGGTCGAGACCGACCGGGACAACGGTGGGGGCAGGGCCGGCGTCGAGCTGCGGAAAGAGGATGTCTGCCACCTGAGTGGCGACGCTCATAGCGTGGGAGAGCGAGGTCTCAGGTCCAAACCCGTATATCGCCGAGAGTTCTGAGAAGTTCACCTTCGTGGAGACCTCGAACGCGAGGTCTTTCAGGGGCTCGTTCCTGCTCTGGTAGTAGGCCGTGCCACGAAACCCAAGGGCGTAGAGGGCTTTGAGGTACTCCCGCCCGAACTCGCGACACTCCTCCCACGACATGCCGCGGACCGCGTGGGCCTCCCGGTCTGCGATGGCCACGTAGCCGTTTCCGCCCTGCCTGATATGCCAGACCATCTCTTTCATGACCATCAGGTGCCCGAGGTGCGGGAGGCCTGAGGGCATGAATCCGGTCAGCACATGGAACGGGGCGTGATTCCTGATGGCATCGACGACCACCTGGTAGTCGCGATGTCCGACGACAACACCCCTGCGGATAAACGACGGTACTTCAGGAAGCCTTTGCGCGACCTCATCGACCGGCTCAATACCAAACTCGGTAAAGAGTCGGTCCACATCAACGGTCTGGTCACTGGACCAGGGATTTATTCCTGACTGCATGGAATGACGCTCACAGTTTTATTCGAGCGAACTCGAGATACCTGATATCAGTATTGTATATGCAGGCAAACAACATCTTCTTTTTGACACTGTGAGCGAGCCTGACCGAGCGGGAGATGGCGCTCATCGGAGTCGATGTCCTGGATGGCACCGCATGGGCAAGCATCTCAGAGTGGGTCTTCTTTCCTGAGTAGACCCGGAAGTGGTGACCAAACTTGTATCCGGTCCTGGGGATGTATCCTTTATCCCGGAGGTCGGAGAAGACCCGTTCTTTATCCCTGATTTCGACGTCCTTCTCGGCAACCGCATCGAGGAACTGGTCGGCGGTTATCGGTTCCCCGTCTTGTACGACCTCAAGATCCCCCCGGCGCATCAGGTAGATCGACTCGACCGGCCTGAGGAGCAGCCGTTCCTGATCGAGCCGTTTGCCATACCAATCCTCTTCAAGCGGGGTTCCGGGCGGCAGGTGGGCAAGTAGATAGGTTCCAAAAAGGGTGGCCTGCACCGGCGTGCTGCACCTGACTGGTTCCCCGATCTCGGGGAGGTCCTGTATTCGCACCTCGTAGTAGGTAAGCTCGTCCTCGTCATCCACGACAGCGAGGAGATACTGTTTGCGCATGTTGTCCGCGGCGAGCACGTCCTGGCTCAACCGATCGAACTCGATGAGATCTCGTTCTGAGAGGACCCGGATCATGTACCGGGACTTTCCGGTCCCGGGCTTGTGTCCGCGGCGGAAGACGCGGAAATCGTGCGGGCCGGGCTGGATCACGTACCCCCGTTCGCGGATGTCGCGGTAAACGAGATACTTCCTGATAAAGTTTGGCTGGTTGGCAAAAAGACCAAGCAGCGTATCAAACTCGAAATCCTTCACATCGATCTTGTTTCGCTCCATAAGGTAGAGCGCCTCTTCTGGAGAGAGGCGGAGGCCGTTCCTCTCTGGCCTGCCGTAGCCTCCCTGCTCATAGAGGGTGCGCCCCTCTCTGCCAAGACGCACCCAGGTTCCATCAAATGTCGCCAACACGTGCAAGATCTATAGGTAGTTCACGTTCATTAACTTGCGGGGCCGTGCAGGGCGAGGCTGGAGGCCCCCGGAGAGCAGGTGCGGAGACGGTCGCTCTGCCGCCCTTCTTCCCTCGCACCCCGTGGAGTCTGGTTAATGGTCTATCCCGGGTTACCCGGAACCCCTTCTTTCGGGCTCTCTTCAGCGATTGACCAGGAGCCCCTGGGGAGACCAATTCACGAGATCCCTGTCTGGTATGGTGGAATACATCACCATTGTAAAGAGGATTTCTGCTCCATGATACCCAAGAAAGCCCCACACCGATAAGCGCAGGGTAGTTTACCAGACAGATGGATCGCCGACCGGCGGTGCACCGGGGTATGAGAGGGGAGAACCACTACGTTTTTTGTGTGTCGCATCGCATAGATGATTGATTTCATGACCGGAAGAGACCCATATTTCTGGAAACCCACATTCGGGATGGTCATGGTGGCGCTGCTCCTTGCGGTGATCCTGCCAGCCGGGACCGTCTCGGCGTCGGAGGCCCCGGCTTCCCCGCCAACCGCCTGGAATGTGACGTTTTCGCCTGAGGAGAACAACAAGTTCGATGCTGTTGCGAAGACGACGGATGGTGGCTACATCATGCTCGGTTCCACGCTTACGAAACCCATCGGGGGCAGGGAAGACCTGTTGCTCCTGAAGACCGATGGTCAGGGGAATGAGGTATGGTCGCAGAGATTGCCTGATATGAAGGCCGCCTCAGTCGCTGAGACCGCTGATGGTGGCTACATCGTCGCTAGCTACAATCTCTCCACAATCGAGGCAGACCAGAACTACACCTTCCAGGGGACCTCGTTCCTGATCAAGACCGACGAAACCGGGAATGAGGTGTGGCGTGAGGTCCTGCCTGGAGAAACGGTCTCGGCTGTCTTGCCGACCGCTGACGGTGGGTATGCCGTTATCGGGTGGCTCTGGAACCCCCCTGGATCTGCTGATGACACGACGGCAGTCATCACAAAGACCGATGGCAATGGAACGCCCACCTGGAGCCGGACGTTCCCGGCAGCCGCCGCGAATGCAGGGGTGGTGACCGCTGACGGTGGCTACGTCATCGGGGGTACGAAGTCGCCTCTCGCCTACGATATCGGGGATGCCTTCCTCGCCCGCCTCGATGCCGACGGCAATACAATCTGGCATAAAAACTACGCCCTCCCGGTCATCTTCGACGTTAAGGAGACCGATGATGGTGGGTTCGTCTACTCAGGGAACTACTGGTACGGCCTGGTTGACGCTGAAGGAGAGGAGGTCTGGCTCCAGAACATAGAAGGGCTGGCCGGGCATGCGGTGACCCTGCGACCTTCCGGGGGCTACATGATCGCAGGTACGAATATCCAGAAGGGGGAGGGCTTTGCCCTCGGGATCGATGAGGATGGGTCGATCCAGTGGAGGACGACGTTCCCGGGCACGGGTGTCTACGCGGCCACCGACGCTCACGATGCGGGCTATGTCCTTACAGGCGTCCGTTTCCTCTCGCCGGTCACCAGTGCCGCCTGGATGGCAAACCTTGAGGATATGCCAGACCCCACGCCAGCGACACCCGGGTTCGGTGCGACCGCTGCAGGGGCGGCGCTCTTCCTTCTCCTGATCGGACGGAGAATGCGGGAAGAGTGACAATTCCCCCTTCTCTCGTCGGGGCATCCTGGGATACTATCCTTGAGATTGCAGCCCCAATCTCATACTGTTGATCGCCCGCGTTCTGGTCGCGATCCATCGCGAGCCCGCAGTGCGGGCAGGAGTGGACACGGTCAGAGAGCGTCTTTTTGACGATGAGGTTATCCCAGAACTCCTCTGCCGGGAGGGGGCGGGCCCCCTCCCGGTCCCTCCCCCAAGGCGCGATACCCGGGGCATAGACAGCCTTTCCGATATCTGCGCCCTGGATGCGTCGAATCGCCGTTCCCCTGCGTGAAGGTGCGTCGACCCCGCGGGATCATCGATCGCCAGAGACTTTTGGGATGTGCTCGATCATACCACATCTGG
>CAZYWX010000013.1:0-18177 GCA_964651285.1 uncultured Methanoculleus sp. | reverse complement strand
CTCCTCGAGGGATTGATTCGGTCATCCTCCTGACGGCGGCCGTCGGGGACGATCGAGCGTGTGCCGATCGGGAGTGTTACCCCCGCCGGGACCGGCGTTCTCCCGCGCAGGTGATGAAAGGCAGCTGGAAGCCGGAAGCCCCGGTTCCAGGACGGAGAGGTGTTCTATCCTCTTCCCACGCCGGGGACGAAGGACGTCTCGTCGCTCTTGATCGATTCGATGCGTTCTCTTCAGGTATGGCTGGGAGAAGATATTCCAGGATCTCATCGTCAGGGGGCCGGGTCGGCGGGCGCTTGTTCGGAAGGTGCTTTGAGGCTGGCGCTGATCTGGCCAGGGGCGAGATTCCCAGAATCAACCCTGCCATGCTGACCTGGATTTATTTGGGCATATTAATATAACTCTATTTTTATACACTGGATACCTTACAGAACCCGCCCGGTGCCGCCGGAAGCACACCATGGAGGATGGCTTTTTGCGATGACCGGTTCCGTGAGCACCGCCAGAGGATATCAGTGAAGCATGGTCTTTGAGGTAAAAGAGAGCCTGACAGATGAAGAGGTCAGCCACGGTCTGGAACTCGTCATCAAAGATGGCCTCGCCACGCAGGCGATGGTAACCCTGACCGGTGGCATCTTCCTCGTAGCCTTCGCCCTCCAGCTCGGGGCATCCAACACCGTCATCGGCCTGCTTGCCGCCATCCCGCCGCTTGCCGAGCTCCTGCAGATGCCTGCCATCTACATCGTCGATCGGGTGCAGAAACGGAGGCTGGTGGTCGTGGCAGCCTCGCTTGCCGCCCGCCTCTTCTGGGTACCCATCGTCCTGATACCGTTCTTCCTCTCGCCGGAGCAGGGAATCTTTGTGCTCATCGCCTCGATAGTCTTCTACTCATCGTTCTCGGCGATCTCACACTGCGGCTGGAACTCGTGGATGCGGGATCTGATACCCCAGGACCGGCTCGGTGCCTTCTTCTCACGGCGGCTGACCCTCTCGACAGGGCTTGCGCTCGTCATTAGCCTCGTCGCCGGTTTCTTCATCGACGCATGGGAAGCCGCGTTTCCCCACCTTTCGGCCTACGGCTACTCGCTCCTCTTTTTCCTTGGGCTCCTTGCCGGTCTTTTTGGGATCACGCTCCTTGCCCGCACGCCAGAGCCCAGGATGGTCACCGACGATGAGGAGATCGGCCTGCTCGCCGCTATCAGAAAGCCGTTTCAGGACATAAACTTCAAGAATCTTATCGTCTTCCTCGGCTCATGGAACTTCGCTGTCAACCTCGCAGCGCCGTTCTTTACGGTCTACATGCTCCAGAGGATCGGTCTTGATATCTCTGTTGTCGTCGCCCTCAGCGTCCTCAGCCAGATCATGAACATTATCTTCTATCGTTCATGGGGCAGGGTCTCTGACCGGTTCTCCAACAAGTCGGTCCTCGCCGTCAGCGGCCCGCTGTTTATGCTTGCGATCTTTGCGTGGATGTTTGTCACGCTCCCCGAGGTCTATACCCTGACCTACCCGCTACTCATCCTCATTCACATCCTGATGGGGATATCGCTTGCAGGGGTCTCGCTTGCATCCGGGAACATCAGCCTGAAGCTGGCCCCACAGGGTCAGGCGACCAGTTACCTTGCGGCGAGCACCTTCACAAACTCGGTCGCCGCCGGTATCGCCCCGATCCTCGGTGGGCTCTTCGTGGACTTCTTCGCTGAGCGCGAACTGATCTGGACGCTGATCTGGAAAGACCCGGTGCGTGAACTTGTCTTCGTCACCCTTGACCTGAAGCAGTGGGAGTTTTTCTTCCTCTTTGCTTTTCTCCTCGGGCTCTATTCCCTCCACCGCCTGAGTGCGGTGCAGGAGGAGGGGGAGGCGAAGGAACAGGAGGTCCTCGACGAGCTCATCGCGGGGGTGCGGCGGGATATGCAGAACTTCTCCCCGGCCGGCGGCCTCCGGGACCTGGTAAAGTTCCCCTTCTCGGCCACCAGGGGACACCGGAAGAAGAAGGAGTAGATGGCCGGGGGCGCTCCGATACCTTCATGGATCCCCGGGCGCCAGGTCTCGTAGTGGTATCATGGATCAGAGCCACCTCCTTCCCGGTCTCATCATCACTGCATTGCTTGCCGTGGTGCTGGTCTCCGGATGCACTGGCATCCAACCACCAACCGGGGAGGACGACACTCCCGCGCCGCTGATCCCGTCGTCTTCCTCAGGAGGATCCCCGGAGGGCGCCATAACGCTCCCTGCACCCCGTACCAACGGCAACGTCTCGGTCGAGGAGGCGCTCAAGGATCGGCGGTCGATCCGGGTCTACGCTGAAGTGCCGCTGACGCTCAGCGATATCGGGCAGGTTCTCTGGGCGGCACAGGGAGTCACGGACGACCGGGGATACCGGACTGCACCCTCCGCCGGCGCTCTCTATCCCCTGGAAATCTACCTTGTCGCAGGCGATGTCATGGACCTTGAGCCGGGAGTTTACCACTATCAGCCCGGAGAACACCTGCTTGTCCAGACCGCTGCTGGGGACCGGCGGGCGGCCCTGCAGGCGGCGGCTGTCAACCAGACCTCTGTTGGTAAAGCGCCGGCGACGATCGTCATCGCTGCGGTCCCGGACCGGACGACCGCGAAGTACGGCGATCGCGGGATGCGCTACGTCTTCATGGAGGCGGGGCATGCCTCCGAGAACATCTACCTTCAGGCTGAGGCAATCAACCTCGGCACCGTAACCCTCGGAGCGTTCAACGATGATGAAGTCAGGAAGATCCTCGACCTCCCGGGGAACACGATGCCGCTCTATCTCATGCCGGTGGGAAGGTCGGTCCCGGGGAGCGGTGTGAGCGGGGCACCTCGATGGGGTGGCGGGATTGAACACCTCGGGGGGCTTTCCGGGTTCTCATCGGGATGATTCGCTTCCCCTCAAACCAGGTTGCGGCTGACCTGTGCCCCATGATGATGCTCCTGCTGCCCGTCTGGAGGTTGGAGAGACCCCCTTTTGGCACAATGCGCTTCTGTCGATACCGGGGAGCATCCAGCAGTTGTTGAACCCCCGGCCGGTATGAGTTTGCCGGGATTCTGCTGGAACACCGAGATGCAGGCTGCCCATAACTCTTTCTTCGTGCGTTCAGACGAAGCCCGGTGTCGGATCAGACTCTCCATCGGTCGCCACGGCGATCGGGGAGCTCTCCTCATCACTCTCCCTGCGGCTTCTCCTTCTCCACCGACGGCTGCTGCTGGCTGATGCAATGGATCGCGCCAAACCCCCGGACCATCGCCGTGCAATGGATCCCGACGACCTCCCGGTCCGGGAAGACCTGCTGGATCCGGGTAAGAGCGATCTCGTCGTTCGGGCGGCCAAAGACCGGCACCAGCACGACGGTGTTCCCGATGTAGAAGTTGGCATAACTCGCCGGCAGCCGTTCCTCGCCGCCGACCACCCCGGGCATCGGGAGCGGGATGACTGTCAGGGGGTTGCCGTCCTGGTCGGTCGACGCCTTGAGGATGGCATAGTTCTCTTTCAGGACCTGATAGTTTACGTCGTCCTCATTCTCTTCGAGAGCGCAGAGGACCGTCGTCGGATTCACGAACCTGGCGATGTCGTCGACATGACCATCGGTATCGTCGCCTGCGATCCCCTGCTTCAACCAGATGACGTGATCGGCGCCGAGGTAGGCCTCCAGGTAGGCCTCGATCTCCTCCCGGGAGAGGTCCGGGTTCCGGTTCGGGTTCAGGAGGCAGGCCTCTGTCGTGATCACCGTGCCGCGTCCGTTCACCTCGATCGAACCTCCTTCCATGACGATCCCGGGGGTGAAGACGGGGAGGTCCAGATCGCGGTTTATGAGAAGCGGGATCCGGGTATCCCCTTTCAGTTCAGGGTACTTCCCTCCCCAGGCGTTGAACGTCCAGTGCACCATCGCAAGGCTCTCTGTCGCGGGGTTGACCACAAACGTCGGCCCGTAGTCGCGGAACCAGACATCGGCGTAATCGACGATATGGAACCTGACACCCTCCACATCGACTCCCTCCTCCCCCAGCATCGCCTCAACCCGGGTGCGCATCCGCTCGCCGGTGACGAGCAGGTTGACGGTCTCTGATCTCTGGAGCCTCGCGATGATCTCGACGTAGGCCAGTTCCACCGCGGCAAGGTCAGGGAACGTCTCCCGATCGTGAGGCCAGGAGAGCCAGACGGCATCGTGCGGCTCCCACTCCGCCGGCATGTGGTAACCGAGCGCCTTCGGAGTCTTGCCTGTCGGGAGTCGCCGGGTGAGCACCCCGTAGGTCTCAGGTCGCCGGTTCTGGAAGAATCCCCAGCCTTCCCTGATACCCTCGTTCTCCGCGAGATCAACCTCTACGACGAGGATGGCCTCTTCGGTCTCCCCCGCCCGGGCAAGGACGTTACCGAAGGCGTCGGCGACGAACGAGCTCCCGAAGAACCTGATCGCTCCCTCGTCGCCCACCCGGTTGACGGCAGCCACATGGACACTGTTTGCGATCGCATGTCCCCGCTGTACCGTCTCCCACGCCTCGCGCCAGTCGCCTTCCGGGGGCTCCTCCTCCCCCGCGATTCTGCCGATGGCGGTCGGATAGAAGATGATCTCTGCGCCCTGCAGCGCGACCGCCCTCGCGGCTTCAGGGAACCACTGGTCGTAACAGATGAGCACGGCGATCCGGCCATATCTGGTATTGTAGACCTGATAGCGGTCCCCGGGCCGGAAGTAGGTCTTCTCGTAGAAGAGCGGGTCGTAAGGGATATGCACCTTCCGGTAGGCCGGAAGCAGTCGCCCGTCCGCATCGATCACCACCGCTGTGTTATAGTAGTCTCCAGACTCTGCCCGCTCGTAGAGCGGCACGATGATCACCACACCGTACTCCCGGGCAAGCGCCGAGAAGGCACGGGTTGAGGGGCCCGGGATGGTCTCGGCCCAGGCAGAGGCGTCCTGGTCGTCGTACTGTGGGAAGTAGGGAGTCCGGTAGAGTTCCTGCAGGCAGAGGATCCGGGCACCCTCCCTGATCGCTGTTCTCGCCGCATCGAGGGTGTGGGCCAGGTTACGGTCCGGATCCTCGCTCACTGCCGTCTGGATGAGACCGATCTTTTGAATGCTCATCTCTCTCAACTCAACCTATCGGTAGGACTCTCCAGCGTTTTATACCAACCGCCGGGCCATAGCGTTATCCGGTATTGCGCCCTGTACTTTGATACAAAGAAATGGAATTTGCAACAACCCTTCTTATCGCCGTCAGCCTTGCGATGGATGCGTTTGCCGTTGCGATCAGTGGAGGTGCCACCGTGCGGGAAGACCGGATCAGGTATGCCCTCATCATCGGTGCGCTCTTCGGCGGGTTTCAGGCAGGAATGCCGGTGCTTGGCTGGCTCGGCGGGGTAGGTTTCGCCTCGTTCATCGGGGCCTACGACCATTGGATCGCTTTTCTGCTGCTCACCCTGATCGGCGGGAAGATGGTCATCGAGGCAGTGCGAGGGGATGGGAACGGGGTGCAGTTTTCCACCGGGAGCATGGCAACCCTTCTCCTGCTTGCGGTTGCCACCAGCATCGATGCGCTGGCGGTCGGCGTCACTTTTGCCGTCCTGGATCTGTCGATCCTCCTGCCTGCGGTCACGATCGGCGCCGTAACCTTCGCTTTCTCCGCCGCGGGTGTGCTGATCGGAAACGCGTTCGGCCGACTGTCAGGGAGGAAGGTCGAGATTCTCGGCGGGGTCATCCTGATCGCCCTTGGCCTCCGCATCCTGCTTGACCATCTCGGTTTCTAACCGTCCTGAACACCGGGCCGGAGCGGGGTCTCCAGTCGAGAACCCCCGGTTTTGGTGTCCATGATGGTGATGGCGCCTGCCTGCAGGGAAGATCCGGCTGGTCCCGGCGTTCACCCGAATTCCTGTTTTATCTGGACCAGATCACGACCATCAGGAAGCTACGCGTCCCAGTGCCGTTCAGGGGGGCACTCGTCCCTGAACGCACTGATGGGGAGCGAGATCCAGGCAACCGTATTCGACACGTATAAGAACACCACGAACGCACGCAATACGTGATAACCTTTGGGCATCGTAGAGACCACGCATTCGTGCGTGGAGTAATTTCAGAAGAGACGAGGCTTGGCCGAGATCTTCTGAGAGAGATGAATGAATGAGGCTAGTATAGTTATGACTTCCAGAATGCATACCCCCCACACCACCTGCCCCAGTTGCCATGAAGAGGTATTCCTGGACGAACTCGTGGGCGGACGCTGCCCCCTCTGTGGGTATTCCCTCGACGAAGACGACGGAATGTGCAGTGAGTATGAGGAGACCCTCGAACGCTCCGACCTTGGGTGGATGATCTTCCAGTTCTTTGTCTTCAAGTGGTTCTGTACTGAGGGTGCAAGCCCGCTCCAGGTCCGGCGCATCCTCACCCGGTACGAGGACCTTGCCCAGTGCAACCCCGATGACGCGGAGATGATGGAGTTCGCTCTGGAAGTATCGATGAGCCGCTGGGAGCGACTGCTTCCCAAGCGGTGCTCGAGGTGCGGCAGGATCTTTCTATCGGGTGGAAAAGCAGTGATCTCAGGGGATTTCTCGTCCCCTGAGTGTCTGAGAGAATATATCTGCCCGTCCTGCTCCTGATCAGTAGGTTCGGGCAACCAGGGTGGATGTGCCCATGCTGCCGCAGGCGATGCACGGGCCGTCCGAGACGGCGATCATCTCTGACCTGATCCCGGTCCCGAGGATGCTTGCGTCCACCGCCGTCTCAATCTTTTCTGCACATTCCTGCGATCCACACCAGTGAACGACTGCAACCCCGGTCTTCACCGCTTCGGAGGTCTCCGCCAGGTTTTCGGCAACGGTGATCCGGTTCGCCATCGCCTGCCGTGCCTTCTCCCGGATCTCCTCCTGGAACTCTGAGAGGACCGAGAAGATACCTTCAACGACACCCCGGCGATCGAGGGTGGTCTTCTGGCCGTCCCGGGTGACGGCGACAACGGTGTTTGAATCGATGTCGCGCGGCCCGATCTCGATCCGCAACGGCACCCCACGCATCTCCCAGTGGTAATACTTCGCGCCTGGTCGCATATCGCGGTCGTCCAGTCTCACGGTAAAACCGGCCTCCCTGAGATCCTCCTCGAGTGCGGCAGCCTCTGAGAGGATCTCGTCACGCCGTTTTCCGACGATGATCGGGACGATGGCAATCTGGATCGGTGCAACATCAGGCGGCAACACGAGCCCCCTGTCATCGCCGTGGACGCTTATCACGGCTGCGATCGATCGCTCGGAGATACCGTAGCAGGTCTGGTAGGCATACTGCTGTTCTCCGTCCGCATCTTCGTAGGTGATGTCGTAGGTCCGGGAGAAGTGGTCGCCAAGCATGTGCACCGTCCCTATCTGCAGGGTCTTTCCATCAGGCATGATGGTATCGACCGCGATGGTGTAATCGGCCCCGGGGAACTTATCCCAGTCGGGGCGGCGGGATATGATCACCGGCACCTCGAGACGATCGTAGAATTCTTTGTAGAGTCCGACCGCGGTCTCGACCTGTGCTTCCGCCTCCTCCCGCGTCGCGTGCACGGTGTGTGCCTCCTTAAACGACGTGATCTCACGGAGACGGATCAGCGGCCTGGTATGCTTCGTCTCGTAGCGGAATGTGTTGACGATCTGATAGAGTTTCAGGGGCAGGTCTGTGTGGGACCGGACCCAGAGCGAGTACATCGGGTAGATGGCGGTCTCGCTGGTGGGTCTGAGAGCGAGCGGCACATCGAGCCTGTTCCTGCCACCGTGGGTGACCCAGTAGACCTCATCCTCGAATCCCTTGATATGCGCGGCCTCTTTCATGAACTCTGTCCTGGGGATCAGGAGCGGGAACATCGTCTCAGCGTGGTCGCGATCCATCAGGTCACGCAGTATCCCGTATGCGCGCTTCCTGATGGCAAAACCGTGGGGATACCAGACGTACAGCCCTTTTACCGGGTAGCGGACGTCCATGATCTCGGCTCGCCAGAGGATCTCCTTATACCATTGGGAAAAATCTCTTTTTCGGGGAAGTGCGCCAGTATCTTCTTCCATCCGTCTCGTACCTCAAAAATTATGATTCGCTTCTTTCAAGCGATCATAATTAGGACTGCTGGCGTAATAAAAGCCTCTACAACCGCGGCAACCGCGAGGAGCGGGATGACAACCCAGATGAAGATGCGGGCCAGGGGCACTGCCGCGGCGGCGGCGTCGCCTCCACCGTGCCACTCAGCTATGAGTGCTCGCCCGAGGAGAAGCCCGAGTCCGCCCGCGATGAGGAACGATGGGATCTCAAAGATACCATGGGGTACCAGCGCCGCTGCAACAAAGAGCATGCCCTGCTGTTGCCGCACGAGTTCTGCCACCGCACCGATCAGGAGTCCGTTGATCGAGAGGATCAGGAGGGTGACAACACCGAGGGACGCCCCCCCGAGGAAGAGGAGGAGGCAGGCGCTGAGATTGTTCAGGAATATCTTGCTTGCGATGACCACCGGAGAGTCAGAGAGGATCTGGGTTGCGACCTGGTCGCGGAAGAGGGTCATGACCTCTGCGCCGATCGCCGGGTCGCGGGCAACGAAGAAGACACCCAGACCTATCGAGAGAGCAAAAAGGATGCCCGCAAAGATCGTGGATCTGGTTATTGACTGTTCAGACATAGAGCACCATCCGTACCATATCCCGTATCCCCGGCGCCATGCCGATGACGATCATGGCAAGCAGGATGAGATGCCAGAGATCGGTACTCCCCTCTTTTTTATACAGCTCAAGAATATAAATGGCGGGGATTATGACCGCGATCTTGAGGAGGAACATCGAGAACGCGGTGCCGGTCATGTCGATCAGGTTTGAACCCACGACATGCTGCTCCACGTAGTGGACCGGGTGGATATCGATGCCGTAACTTGTTGCGCTTGCATCCAGCATATGACCGAAGATAAGGAGTTTGTAGAGGATGTTTGAGACATAGTCCCATTTTGCGCCGTAGGCGAGGAGAGCCCAGAGGGCGAGTGACGAGACCGAAGCAAGCACAAGGATGGCAGCGAGGACGTCGAGCGCAATCGTCGTTTCAGTGAGCCCGAACCAGACGAGCGCCGCACCGGCCACAAGGCTGGCGACGATGCCCGTCCCGCCGTAGACCTGACTGTAGCGGGAGACGATCCCTGCGTTCTCTGCAAGTTTGCCTGCAAAAAGGGCAACCGCCGCAACAACAAAGACCGTGAAGAAGATCAGAGGGGTGATCAGGAGGAACCGGAGGTCTGATGTGATCATGCCGGTATCTTCGACGACCCGCAGCAGCCCGCCGAGGACGACAAAGGGCAGGGTCGCAAGCACCAGATCTTCGTCGATGGCTATCTTGTATCGCCGGAGTCCCCGGTAGACAAGATAGACCGCTACGATGAGTATCAGGGCATAGGTCAGCGTATCGACGAGCGTGTACGGCTGGCCGTAACGGATAGGATCGATGTAGTATTTGTAGAGGAACTCCCTAATCATTACTGATCTGAATGAGCGCAGACGGCATAAATCTACTCAGAACCAAGGTCTTCGATAAGTCTAAATGGATGCAGCTCCCGCGTGACGTTGTCATCGGCCACGACGTCATTGAACAGGTTCCGGCGGTCTGCAAAGACCTTGAACTCGGTGACTCTGTGCTCATTATCTCTGGAGATCGGACGCGTGACGTGGCCGGGAGGAGGGTTGAGGCGCTTCTTGCCGACTCCTATGAGGTTAGGACGTTTGCCGCTACCAGAGGCGACCCCCTTGAGATCATCAGGAGGGCCGAGGCGGCGGCAGCAGAGACCGGGTTCGTCATCGGTGTCGGCGGCGGCCGGGTCATCGATACCGCCAAGATCGCCTCCTACAACGCCGACCGCCACTTCATCAGCATCCCCACCGCCGCTTCGCACGATGGCATCGCCTCGTCACGGGCATCGGTCCCGACCGCCAACGGGAACGTCTCGCTTGCCGCCGAACCGCCCCTTGCGGTCGTCGCTGATACCACCATCATCGCATCGGCGCCCCATCGGTTGCTGGCATCGGGGTGTGCGGATATCATAGCAAACCATACTGCGATCCTGGACTGGGAACTCTCTCACCGCCTCAGGGGCGAACCGGTCTCTGAATATGCGCTGACGCTCTCCAGGATGACTGCCGAGATCCTCTTTAAGAGCGCTGATCTCATCAAACCGCACTCAGAGGAGAGCGCCTGGATCGTGACGAAGGCGCTGGTCTCCTCCGGAGTTGCGATGAGCATCGCAGGGTCGTCCAGGCCAGGCAGCGGTGGCGAACACAAGTTCTCCCATGCGCTGGATCGGCTTGCGCCCGGAAAAGGTCTCCACGGGGAGAAGTGCGGTATCGGTGCCATCATCACGATGTATCTCCACGGCGGGGACTGGCGCGGGATCCGCGACTCCCTGCAGAAGATCGGCGCGCCGACCACCCCTGCAGAGATCGGGGTCGATGACGAGACCGCGGTGGAGGCGCTCCTTGCTGCCCGGACGATCCGGCCAGAACGGTTTACGATCCTGGATATGGGGCTGACCAGGGAGTCGGCGCGTGATCTTGTGAAGATGCTCTACCTGGAGTGAGCGGGGATATGGCAAAACAGAAGACGAAAGTGACGCTGATCGGTACCGCGCTTGCAAAACCAGGACTTGAGTTTGTCTACGAGGGTGGCCCGTGCGCAGAGTGTGAGGGGTGCAAGGTGCGCAAGGTCTGCCATAACTTGCAGCCCGGGAAGAAGTACCAGGTTGCCACCGTCCGCTCCAACACCAGGCAAGACTGCCCGGTTCACCATGAGGGGGTGGTCGCGGTCGACGTCGTGGAGGCCCCCATCGTCACCCTGATCGCTGCCGATATGGCGATCACCAACTCAAGGATCAGCTACGAGTTCTCCTGCCCGAGGACCGGGTGCCGGAGTTACCGGCTCTGCTGTCCCGACGGGATCATCGAGGGGGAGAAGTATATCGTCGGTGAGATCCTCGGCAAACCTCCGGCCCCCTGCGAGCGGGACCGGGATTTAAAACTTGTTGAACTCCGGCCGGTCTGACGGCAAGCACATCTCGAACGTGCCTGGTGAGGTGGAAGAGAATCGTAAACAGGGTCTTTACTCTCCCGATCACCACGCCGGGCTGGGGATAAGAGGGAGTCCGGGTGATCCTCGGCGCTGGCTACGGTCTGCTCACCGACCAGAGTCGCCGGGCAAGTTCGAGGAGTTTTTCCCGGTTCTGGAGCGTGTAAAACCATGACCGCGGAATCGCCTGGCACCCCCAGCGCGCACCGGCAAGACCACCGGTGATGGCGCCGACGGTATCGGCGTCGCCTCCGAGGTTGACCGCCGTGACCACTGCTTCACGGAAGGATGGAGCGTCCATGAAGATGCTGACAGCGCAGTGGGTGCAGAGGACAGCGTCAAGCGAAGGTTCGAGCGGGAAGGCCTGATAGTCCTTGAGCAGCCTCGTGAGTTCTGCATCCCTGCAGGCAGTGAGGGCCTCTCCAAAGGCTGCCTCCACCGCCTCGCCCCGGCACATCCCGCTGACCATCCGGTTGATGAACGCTGAGGCCTCGGCAGCGACCGGGTCAAAATGCGTGACACGTGATGCTCTAAGGCTTGCTTCCCGCACCTCCCCGGGAGGGTAGAAGATGCCGATCGGGACCCCACGCATAACGCTCCCGTTGCTCCGGCTCCCTCCACGCGTCTCATGCACCCGGGCTGCCGCAACCTCGGGTCTGAGACCGCTCTCGATCAGGTCCAGGACAGCCCGGGATGTTGGCCCGAAAAACCTTGGATGCGCCCGGTATACACGAACCAGACGCTCTGCGAAGTCTTCAGGGTCAAACCCCCTGCACACAATGAGGGTCTCTGCCAGGGCTGCCGCCTGCAGGGTATCATCGGTGTACTGCCCTGGAAGGGTGTTGTGGATTCCACCTCCCTGCATCTCGGTTACCCGAATTGCCTCTGGTGGAAGGCCTTCCAGAGGCGCGCCGAGCGCGTCGCCGATTGCAAGCCCGATAAACGCCCCAACCCCCCGCATCTCAGACATATAAAAAGATCACCAATAAATTATATTTACCCGTGGACAGTAGTATTCTTCGACGAAAGGTGATATTGTGCAAAAAGAAGAGCTGCTCCATCTACATATGCTGTTGGTCCATGTTAAGAAATATTACGAAATTACTACGGGGGAGGAGATCCCGACTGATCAGTATAATGCTCTCCACATCTCACCCGTCCACATCCATAAAAATAAAATCTCGCATAAAAGAGCCATTTTGACCCTGGGAAGTGAGGTCGTCCAGCACATCAGGGCCAACCACAATCCTTACGTCGATTATCCTACTGAATCCCCTTCCAAGCGGATTATATCTGAACATTAGATGATGAACGATACCGAGACACTCCGGGAGATCATCTCCCGCATCCTTTCTCCTGCGCCCGGTCCTGTGGATATCCAGAAGATCAAACTTGATGTCTGCCGGGAACGCGGCTCCAATATGCCCAAAAACTCTGCTATCCTCGCTGCAGCCACCACACCTGAGGAGCGCGAGCGCCTCAGGCCGTTCCTCCAGCTCAAACCGACGCGAACGCTCTCGGGCGTGGCGCCCGTTGCGGCGATGACCTCGCCCCACCCCTGCCCTCATGGCAGGTGTCTTCCCTGCCCCGGGGGGCCAGAGCACCCTTTCGCATCACCCCAGAGTTACACTGGAGAGGAACCGGCGGCACTCCGCGCCCGGGAGCATGCGTTTGATCCCTACGATCAGGTGCAGGCTCGCCTCGGCCAGTTTGAGGCGCTCGGGCACCATGTTGACAAGACAGAACTGATCGTGATGGGGGGGACGATGACCGCCCGACCGCTTGAGTACCAGGAATGGTTCGTCGGGGCTGCAGTGCAGGCGATGAACGATTACCCTCAGACCAGGGTTCCGTCTGCGAAACCTGATCTTGCGGCGATCTTTGCCGCGAATGAGTCCTCGAGGGTCAGGTGTGTCGCGACCACGTTCGAGACAAGGCCAGACTGGTGCAGAGAGGAGCATATCAACCAGATGCTCAAGATGGGCGTGACCAAGGTGGAACTCGGTGTCCAGCATCTGGATGACCGGATCCTCGACTATAACAGGCGGGGCCACACGGTCGCCGATTCTGTCGCGGCAAATACCCTCCTGCGCGACGCCGGGTTGAAGGTGGGGTTCCACGTGATGCCAAACCTTCCAGGAGCAGGGATGGAGGATGACCGGTTGATGTTTGAGCATCTCTTCGCCGATCCAGGGTTCCGTCCTGACTTCCTGAAGATCTACCCGACTCTGGTGACCCCGGGCTCTGAGATCGAGGCGCTCTGGGAGCGGGGTGAGTATCAACCCTACACCGAGGATGACCTGATCGACCTTATTGCCTACGCGAAATCTCTCCTCCCTGAATATGTCCGCCTCCAGCGGATCCAGCGGGATATCCCGGCAAGACTGATCGTTGCGGGTTCCCGGCACAGCAACTTCAGACAGCTTGCACAGGCGCGGCTCCATGAGCGAGGGCTTCGTTGCCGGTGCATCAGATGCCGGGAGGTCGGCAGGAGACCTGCGCCTGAGGAGGTGGCGGTCTCGACCACCACCTACCAGTCCTGTGGCGGGGAGGAGCGGTTCATTCAGGCCGGCTCAGAAGACGCCCTTATTGGGTTTGCCCGGCTCAGGTTCCCGCATCAGGTCTTCCGCGAAGAGCTTGCCGGGGCGGCGCTCCTGCGCGAGCTCCATGTCTATGGGAGCGCGGTCCCCCTCGGCACCCCGGCAGCGGAGGACGAGTGGCAGCACCGGAGTTTTGGTGCCCAACTCCTCTCCGCAGCCGAGGAGGAAGCTCGCAAAAGCGGGTTTACGCGGCTCGCGGTGATGAGCGGTGTCGGGGTGCGGCCCTACTACAGGAAACAGGGATATGAACGAGCGGGGCCATACATGATCAAGATGTTCTCATGAAGCCCGCGACGCTCGAGTTTGTAAAGCAGAGGTTCATGGAGTACTACCGGCGGCAGGACATTATTGCTCCATCATCTCTTGAGCAACGCGAATGGGGCTTTGTCTTTTTTGACGTCGGACCCAGGTTCAGGATGCGGCGGCACATGGCGTTTATGGACCGGGAAGAGCTCCGGACGTATGTCCGGAACCTGGTGCCTGCCCATGTCTACTACTCGACGGCCTACTACCAGACGCCGTCTGCGCCGACGATGAACGATAAGCACTGGGCTGGTGCTGACCTGGTCTTTGATCTGGATGCAGACCAGATCATCCGCGGCTCCTACGCGATGATGCTTGACCGGGTCAAGGAAGAGACCATGAAACTGATCAGAATGTTGACCGAGGAGCTCGGGTTCTCCAGGAACCATATCAGACTCGCTTTCTCCGGAGGACGCGGCTACCACGTTCATGTCACCGATATCGCCATCCGGGGTTGGGGTGGCCCGGAGCGGCGTGAGATCGTCGACTACGTCTGTGGTATCGGGATCGATCCGGCCGTCATGCTCGCCCCCGTTGCACCTCCCCGGATCGGGTGGCGGGAGCGTTACGTGGGCGCCCTCCGTGATCACCTCCTCTGGCTTGCGGGGCTTGACCCGGATGAAGCGAAAGCCTGGCTTGCGGGGCTCGATGGGGTCAGCAAGCGCGCGGCCCGGGAGTTCATCGCAGCCCTCGACGCGCACCTGGCAAAAGACCCCGGCAGCCTCATGCAGGACCCGGTTATCCGGGCGATCGTGGCCGCACCCGAGTTTGAGGAGCGGGTCCGCGATGCGGGGGCGCGTGCTGATGAGCCGGTCACGACCGACATCAAACGGCTGATCCGTGCGCCAGGATCGCTGCATGGTGGCAGTGGTATGCGGGTGGTGCCGCTCGATATCGGCGACCTCGCAGAATTTGATCCGCTTGTGGACGCGGTGGTCTTCGGCGACCGGGAGGTGCGGGTGGAGATGAAGACAAACTTTACCACGTCGTTGCTCGGGAATACCTACTCGCTCAAGACTGGAATTGAGACCGTCCCTGAGGCGCTGGCGGTCTTCCTCTGCTGCCGGAATGTGGCTGAGATTGCGGGAGGTGTTCTGTAGACGATGGCTGCCAATCTCTTGGAGAAACTCAGGCAGATACTGCTTGATATGCATCACTCAGGGAACCTCTCTGAGATCGACCCCGGTCTCTACGAGGATGCCCGGGAGTACATCGAGAAGCTCAAGACCGACTACTACAGCCTCGAAAACCCCCTGGAAAACCGGGCAGGAAGCCTGCTCATCGAGGAGATCGGCAGTGTCCGGGATACTGTGCAGGAGATCTTCTCAATCAGGCTCAGGCAGATCCTTGCTCTTGCGTTCCAGCAGATCGATGGACTCTACTTTGACAAAGAGGAGGCCCGGAAGATGCTCCCGGCTGAACGAGCGATGTACAGGCAGGTTATCGATGCCATTGAAGATTGCCGGGACGCACTTCTCCACGGGGAAGAGTTTCTCTTCAGCGGCAATGCTCCGATGGTCATGGATGAGGCCGACGATCTCTCTCAGGCTCAAAGAGACCCTCAGAACTCGATCCAGCGTCCAGATCCGCATCCTTACGCCATCGTGCGTATTTGCTCTGACACTGAGCCGTTTATGGGGGTTGACGGCAGGGTCTACACATTGAAGAAGAGGGATATTGTCACCCTGCCTGAAAGCAATGCAGACGTGCTCTGCGAGCACAACATAGCCTTAAATATCAGGCTTAACAAGTAATATAGGTACTCGAATCTATCAAATAGAGGCTATTATCATGAAGATGCCAGCAAAGTTCAGGACCTACTGCCCCTTCTGCAGGAGCCATCAGGTGCATGAAGTCGTGAGGGTGAGAAAGGGTAGGGTACGTCACTTAAATTGGATTGACCGCCAGAAGAGACGCAGGGGCACTGTGGGCAACAGGGGAAAGTTCAGCAAGGTGCCAGGTGGCGATAAACCGACGAAGAGGATAAACGTCAGGTACCGGTGCACCGCCTGCGGAAAGTCCCACCTCCGGCCAGGATTTAGAGCCGGTAAATTAGAAATTACGGAGTGATTCTATTATGGTCCGGCTGAACAGAGAGAATAGGAGCACTTTCCTCCGGGTAAAGTGTCCTGACTGTGAAAATGAACAGACCGTCTTTGAGCGGGCCAGTACCGTTGTGGAGTGCAGTGTCTGCGGGCGTATCCTCGCAGAGCCCCGCGGCGGGAAGGCTGATTTAAAGGCAGAGATACTGGCAGTACTTGAGTGATAATTCTATGTATGAGAGAGAGTGGCCCGAAGAAGGAGAACTCGTTGTATGCACGGTCGCTGACGTTCGGGACTTTGCCGCGTTTGTGACCCTGGATGAATACGGCGGGCGAAGAGGGCTTATACCGATATCTGAGATAGCGCGGGGCTGGATTAAGCATATCCGGGACTACATACGGGAAGGACAGAAGGTTGTCTGCAAGGTCCTGGGCGTGGATCCTGATCGCGGCCACATCGATCTCTCGCTAAAAGACGTAAACGAACACCAGCGGCGCGAGAAGATCCACGAGTGGAAGAACGAGCAGAAGGCCAGCAAGTGGATCGGGTTTGCGTCCGAGGCGACAGGGGTAGACCGGCGGGTCATCGAGGAGGCTATATACTATGAATACGGCCTGTTGTACCCGGTCTTTGAGGAGATTGTCACCACCGATGGGAAGGCGGTAGAGAGACTGAAACTTGATAAGAAGGTCAAGGATTCGCTCATATCCATCGCAAAGGATAACGTGAAGATCCCGAGGGTGACCATCACCGGCTACCTTATCCTGATGTCCTACCGGCCAGATGGTGTCAACGTGATCCGTCGTGCGCTCCGAAGCGCTCAGCCGAAGATAAAAGATGTTGAGATTGAACTGAGCTACATTGGTGCCCCTCGATATCGGATGAAAGTGACCGCGCCTGACTATAAGGTTGCAGAGAAAGCGATCGAGAAGGCGGCAAACGCTGCTCTTGGCGTGATTGAACGAGCTGGCGGGACCGGGAAGTTCATCCGGAAGCCGCGAGGCGGATAAGGGTGGGTATGAGTGGCCGTATCCGCCGTTGTTCGCACGATCTAAGCTACACACTCTCCCCGACCTGTCCGGTCTGCGGCCGGCCGACCCGGACGGCCCATCCGGCACGTTTTTCACCAGAGGATAGGTACGGTAACTACAGAAGAGTGGTGCGCAGATGGAGCATGTTACGGTAAATTTTTTCAGAGAGGATACCATAGAGGCCTCGGTTCTGATCGAAGGGTTGCCCGGTGTCGGCTACGTTGGGAAGCTTGTTGCTGACCATATGATCCACGAGCTTGCGGGGGAGAAGGTTGCAGAGATATACTCCCCTCATTTCCCACCGCAGGTGGTTGTCGATGCAGAGGGGGTCACCCACCTGGTTAATAACGAGATCTACCGTTGCGAAAAGGACGGGATGGCCATCCTTTTCCTTGTGGGTGATTTTCAGAGCAATTCAGCCGAGGGACATTATTTCCTGACTGAACGATATCTCGATATTGCCGAAGACCTTGGTGTCCAGCGGATTTATGCGCTCGGGGGCTACGGTGTCGGCCACCTGGTTGAGACTCCACGGGTGCTTTCTGCGGTCAATATGGAGCATCTCCGGCCAGAGGTGGAGGCGGCCGGGGGGTCATTTGAGAATGCCGGGACCGGCGGGGTGATCGTGGGGGCGTCAGGACTCCTGCTTGGCCTTGGCAGGGTGCGAGGGATCGAGGGGATCTGCCTGATGGGCGAGACGAGCGGTTATATCGTCGATCCAAAAAGTGCCGATAGCCTCCTTGCGGTCCTCTCCAGCCTGCTCGGGGTTGAGGTTGACCATACTTCTCTGCAGGAGCGAGCAGAGGATATGGAGCAGGCGATCGCGGCGATTCGCGAGGCCGAGGAGGCTAAGAGCCGGGAAGAACTGAATTATATCGGGTGAGGTTCTTTTTCTCGGGTCGGGGAGCGACCCCGGTCCATCTTCCTGCAATAGGAACTGGCAGGGAGCGCATCTCAGGTGTGCTCACGTTTTTTTTAAAAAAAAATCCGAAACTCTTCTGTCACATCTCTGTGGGGGCGATGAGCCCGGGGAGCCCTGGTTATGAGGTCTCTGTCTGATATGAGACAAATCGTTGTTGCATTGTCTGCGGGCGCTTCCGGTCCCACCTGGTTCTTGAATAGACTGGCATTTTTGGGATCTGCTCCAAAACG